>JBEBAG010000113.1:0-40687 GCA_041159065.1 Verrucomicrobiota bacterium
GGGGGGGGGGGGGGGGGGGGGGTTGGGGGGGCGCGATGGCGGCGCTTCCGGCGACGGGATTCACGGTGTTCGGGTTCAAGGGGGGCGGCTCCGGCCGCGGATTCATCGGGGAACTGTACGACCTCAAACAGTTCACGGACCGGAAACCGACGGAGCACGACAGCTCCGGGCGCGGCTCGGTCATGGGGTTCCTCAAAAACTTCAGCGACAAAAAATTCGATCCCAAACTGTTGACCCCGTATTTCAAGTCGCCGGTGCAGCTCATGGCGCAGCGTTTCTGGGTGCCCAGCCGGAATGCGGGTGAAATTCCCCAGGTGTTCGGCGTTGAGAAGGATGTGAAGCCTGCCGCGATGGTCATCCTCTATCGCGCCAAGGTGGCGCCGCCGAAGGACGGGGTGTACCGGTTTGTGGGTTTTGGCGATGATTTTCTCGGGATCAAGTTCAACGGGAAGGTGATCATGAAGTTCGACGACAAGGGCTCTCGCAAATATTGCAAGGGCGAGGAGGCGGGGGCCTTTTACGAGATCACCAAGGGGGGGCACGCGGTGAGTGACCCGGTACGTCTGAGTGCGAACCAACCCTGTGAGATGGAGGTGGTCTTGGCGGAAGGGCCCGGCGGCCTCTGCGGATTCAGCCTTCTCGTGGAGCGTGAGGAGGATCGGGACCGTTACAAGAAAACCCCCGATGGATTGTTGATCCTGCCCATCTTCGAGACCGACACAAATACTCCCCTGAGCCAGTACACGGGGATTCCCGGAAAACCCACGATTCTTCCCCCGAACGATCCGAATCGCGTGGCGTGGAAGGTCCTCAAGGAGTAGTCGGCGCTTCGTAGTTCGGGGCGGTTTCGGGTTTGCACCAGAGCGGAGCGCTCCACGGGCTGGAGGTGTGCCCGCCTGATTCCGTTCGCCGCGGGTCGGTTTTGAGGGGAAAAATCGGTCACTTTGCGCCATGGCGGACATACGTCCGAGAATGGAATCGCTTCTCCCCCTTTTGAACTGCGAGCCGAGCCCCGAGACAGTCCGCAATTCTGCATCGCAAAAGCGTCGGTTCGAGAACTGGGCGACCTCGCGGCAATCGTCCCGCATCGCCGTGCTCGGCCTGCTGTTTCTGCTATCGCCGTGGCTCCGAGCCGACCCTTCACCCGGTCTCGATCCCAAACACCGGGGGCTGCTTGAGACGTATTGCCAGGGCTGTCACGGCCCGGAAAAGCAGAAGGGCAAGTTTCGGGTGGACGACCTTCTGGGGCCGATCTCCACCGTCGAGCGGGCCGAGAAGTGGCAGAAAATTCTGAACACGCTCAACGCCGGGGAAATGCCGCCTGAGGATGAGAAGCAGCCCGACCCCAAGGCGAAGGCGGATTTTTTGGAGGACCTCGCCCACGTGATGGTGGCTGCACGCAAGGGTTTGAGCGATCAGCATGGCAGAACCGTGTTGCGGCGTCTGAACCGGCGGGAATACCGCAACACCCTCCGCGAACTTCTGGGCGTGGAGCTTGAGGTAAACGAGTTGCCAGCCGACACCCGCCTTGGCGCTTTCGACACCATCGGGAGCAACCTGTTCATGTCCTCCGATCAGTTCGAACAATACGAGGCGCTGGGACGTGAGGCTCTGGAGGAGGCCTTTGCTTTGCACGCCGCCGCGCCGCTTTCCAAAAAGCTCCGAGTGGAAGCAGAGAGCACCCTCGACTCCTTCACCCAAAAAAATCAGGAGGCGCACAAGGAACTGAGCAAGGCCACCGCATGGATCAAAGCGGTCAATGACGCCATCGCGAGTCCTGCCAACGCCCCAAAGGTCGCCGAACTGAAAAAGACGCTGCTTACGGATGAAAACCTCCGGCACGCCTGGGAGCAAATCCCCGGCGCTCCTGCCCCCGAGCAGTACGGTTTTGCCAAGAACGTGGACGTGCAGGTGATTCACGAGTTGGCGGTGCTTACTCAGTTTGTGCCGTATGAATATCGCTACCTTCAGATGCCCGGACTCAAGAGCGGCGCCTATCTCACCCTCCCCTCCGCCGGCCGCTCCCAGCACAACAATAACCATCTTCCGCTGCCTCTCCCGGCGGACTGGCCCGTTGGTCCCGCCACCGTGCGCATTCGCGTGGGGGCGCTTCCGCAAACCCCTCCAGAGCGGCGGTTTATTGAGTTTGGCGTAGCGCACAATCCCTACAGTCCCTCCGGGAAATCTCCCTTTTTCAGCATCCACCATGTGGTCGGAACCGTGGATCAACCACAGACCTTGGAGATTCCTTACAAGGTGTCCCGAAAACGCCTCCAAGGCCGGCAACGCGAGCTCTTCGTGCGTGAACGGGGCGCAGGCGATCTTTCCAAATCGGTGCAAGCTTTCCGGAATGCATTCCAACAAAACGGCATCGGGCCGGATTTGGCGCTCTGGGTGGATTGGATCGAAATCGAACGGCAGCCCGTGTCCGATGCGGACATGCCGCCCGGAATTCGAGCGCTCCACGGGGTGCCCCTCGATGACAAGGTGGGGCCGGTGACTCCCGAAGTGCTCCGGCCGGCGCTGGAACGGTTTTCCCTCGAAGCCTTCCGCGGAACGGCGGCTCCCGCCGAAGACCTCGAGCGGCTGCTCACCATGTACCAGGTACGGATCGGCCGGGGCGTCCGGCATTCGGAGGCGCTCAAAGCCGCATTGGTCTCCGTGCTCAGCTCGCCTCGTTTTCTCTATCGCGCCGAACCCGGCTCCGACGAGCGGCGCCGTGTGCTCACCGGGCCGGAATTGGCCACCCGTCTCTCCTATCTTCTGTGGGGAGCGCCCCCGGACGCCCCCCTGCGAGCCGCGGCTTCCTCGGGCAAAATTCTGAATCCGGGGGAACTGGCCGCTCACACCGACCGCCTCCTTCAAGACCCGCGTTCGGACGACTTTGTGAGCGCGTTTGTCTCTCAATGGCTGTTGCTGGACCGGCTGGATTTCTTCCAGTTCAACCCGAAGCTCTTTCCGAAGTTTGATGACGGACTCAAGGCCGCCACCCGGGCTGAGGTGACTCAGACCTTCGCGCACCTTTTGGCGACCGAGGCTCCGCTGAGCGACCTGCTGAAGGCGGACTACGTTGTGGTCAACGGCCTGCTGGCCCACTACTACGGGATCGAAGGGGTCGAGGGAGATTCCTTCTGCAAGGTGCCGCTTCCGGCCGATTCCCCGCGGGGAGGCCTTCTCGGAATGGCGGCGATCCTCGCGATGGGGGGCAACGGGGAACGCACCAATCCCGTGGAACGCGGTGCCTGGGTTCTGCGCAAGCTCCTCAACGATCCCCCACCGCCGGCGCCGGCCAATGTGCCCGAAATCACGCGGTTGGCGGGAAAACTTCTTACCACCCGGGAGCGTCTCCAAGCCCATCAGGAAGACCCCCAGTGCGCCAGTTGCCACCGCAAAATCGACCCGCTCGGTTTCGGGCTCGAGAACTTTGATGCCGCCGGTCAGTGGCGCACGCACGACACGTATCAAGCCCTCGGTCCGAACGGGAAACCCGACCCCAAGGCGACCAAGACCTGGGCCATTGAAGCGGGAGCGACCCTTCACAAGGGCCCCTCTTTCAAAGACTATTACGAGCTTCGGGATATCCTGCGCACCCGCACCGACGCATTCGCCACTGGGTTTGCCGCCGCGCTCATTGAATACGCCCTCGGGCGCCCCTGCGGTTTTAGCGACGAGCCTCTCATAGCGCGCATGCTCGAGCTGGCCCGGCCGAAGGGATTCACCCCGCGCGCTTTCCTGCATGCCCTCATCCAAAGCCCCGAATTTCACTCCAAATGACCCCCGCCATGCCCGCCACCTCTCCCCGCCGCCACTTCCTCCAAACGGCTACCGCGCTGATTGCTCTGCCGTTCCTCGAATCCCTCGGTTTCAAACGCTTCGCGTCCGCCTCGGAACGAGCCGCTGCGGCCCGGCCCAAGCGGCTCATCTTCGTCGGCTTCGGTTGGGGGGTGACCGAGGAGTCCTGGTATCCCAAAGCCTCGCAACCCGGCGCGGAGTATCCGCTTCCCCCGGGACTGAAGCCGCTCGAGAGGCACAAGGCGGACTTTAGCGTCGTGCAGGGGCTGACCAACAAATACAGCCAGGACGGGCACGCCGGCAGCACCTTCTGGCTGACGGGCGCCAACCAGTTCGGCGAGCCCGGTCAAAGCTTCCACAACAGCGTGTCCGCGGACCAAGTCGCGGCGCGTCACCTGAGCGAGGACACCCGGTTTGCCGCCCTCTCGCTGGATTGCGGAGCGGCCGCGGCCAATTCCGGGCACGGCCAAGGCCTTTCCCTTTCTTGGGATGTGCGGGGCAAGCCCATCGGCGGTCCCCGCAATCCGCTCGAGGCGTTCCAGCGGCTCTTCGCCAAAGACAACACCCCGCTCGAAGAGCGCCGCGTCCTGTTGGCCGAGCGGCGCAGTGTGCTGGATCACGCGCTGGAATCCGCCCGTGACCTCCAGCGGGGCCTGAGCCGATCCGACTGCGCCAAGCTCGACGAGTACTTCCAAGGGATCCGCGATATCGAAACGCGTTTGAGCCGGGACGAAAAATGGCTGGGGGTGCCGCAACCGGATGCGCCGATCGCGGAGCCCAAGCCGGGGCTGGCTGGCTTCGAGGAGATCCGGCTGATGTATGACCTGATGGTGGCGGCTCTGCAGACCGACTGCACGCGCGTGCTCACGTATCGCCAGCCGGTGAGCACCCTCCTCACCAGTCTGGATATCAAAATGGACTCCCACACCATGAGCCATTACCACGGACCCCGGGGCGAAAAACTGGCCGTTTCGCAGCGACGGGACGAGGCTCAGAGCCAACTGCTCGCCCATCTGATCGACCGACTCAAGTCCACTCAGGAACCGGACGGCAGCACCCTCTTCGACCACACTACCGTGGTGTATGGCAGCAACATCCGCACCGGACATAGCCTCGACAACTGCCCCACGCTCCTCGCCGGCCGCGGTGCCGGGATCCGCTTGGGACAGAATCTCGTGGCTCCCAAGGACACTCCGCTCTGCAACGCCTGGCTTACCCTGCTCCAAGGCTGTGGGGTCCCGGTGGAGCGCCACGGCGATAGCACTGGAGTTGTCCCGGGCCTGCGTGCTTAGGTCTGCGCGGGGAGTCCGGCGAGCGCGTGCCCCCATGGCTGGGGGCGGCGCGCCGGGGGCTTTCCGTTTGCCATGAGAGTCACGACCTTCGCGATGCTTCCCGGGCCTCCTGAGGAGGTGTGGCCGCTGCTCTGCGCGTCCCGCATGGATCCCCAGATGCCCTGCGCGTTCCGCTTCGGAATTCCCAAACCCGTCGAATGTCGCCTCCCGGATGGGCAGGGCGGGGTGGGAGCCAGGCGGCAGTGCCTTTCGGATCATGGCGTCGTGAACCAGCGGATCACCCATTGGGAGCGCCCTCGTCTCTTGAGGTTCCACATGGAGGATACGACCCTGTACTTCGGCCCGTGCGTCACCTCGATGGTTGAGGAGTTCGAACTCTCCGAAGGTCCTTGCTCAACGACCCGGATCCGGCGGACCACCACCCTTCAGCTCGGCGGATTCTTGCGTAGGTTTCGGGGGCTCCTCCTGTGTCTCGGCATCAAACTGATCCACCGGTACGTATTCCGTAATTGGGCGCGGCTGGTGGCCACGCCACGGGATGCAGGAGAAGGCACCGGCGGACCCGCGTCTGGTGGGGCGGTTTAGGCGGCGGACTTCAGCGTGAGGCGCCGCGCTCAGAAACGGAGCCATCGAAGAACGCATCGGCGGCTCCGCCTCACCGCCCTACGTGGATTGCAGATGACGGCTCATTTTCTGCCAGAACGCAAAAAACCCGGCGGTCGCCCATGAGAACGCGCGGGTATCGGATGGCCTGCGAAGGAGGGTGAGCCGTATCTGTTCGCGCTCGAGCAAACTCCTCAGACGGGGCAGCCCGTCGGCAACGGGCCCCACCATGGGGGTCATGGCGACCACCTCCCGAAGCGCCTGGGATTTCGCCCAGCGGCTCAAGGCGAGCGCTGGGTCCGCTGCGTGCAGAGCTTCCGAGTGGCATCCGTAATAGGCTCCGGCTCGCGATAATCCGTCCTGCAACACGGTGTGCAAAGAAGCGATGCGTCTCGCGCTCGGGCGATCGGTTTCGCCGGGACCCGGCTCGGGAAGACACGCCGCAATCGCGGCCGGAGCGAGGGAGGAAAGCGGCCCCATTTCCGGAACGAGATCCTCGGAGTGCAGCCAAAGGCCGCGTCGTCCGGTGAAGGCATCGAGCGACGCAGGCCATTCGGGAAGGGCGATTCTTGGGCAGTCCACGCTCTCGATCCCGCGCAGGGGAGCAACGTCCGAATCCGCCAGGCGCGCATTCTCGCTTGGGTGAAGCCCGAGGTAGTGTGGCGCATACTTTTCGAGGTTGGAGAGGCGCACCAAATAGGTTTTTCCCGGCGTTTGAAGGCCGGCCACCCAACGCCAGGAGAGGGTGTTGCTGGCGGGATCGGCATCCAGCAGGTGCCGGTAAAAGAAGTCCGCACCGAGCTCCCAAGGCAGCTGTTCGACGTGGATCCAAAAACTGGCCCACCACATCCGGGCATGGTTGTGGAGGTAACCCGTCTCTACGAGCTCCCGGGCGATCCGGTCCATGCTGGAAACTCCGGATTGTCCCGCCATGACCAACTCCGCCCGAGCCAAAGTCGCGGCGGGAAGTCTGTCTGGGAGCGCGCGCGTTTGGTTTCGCCAGTGATGCCAAACCCCCGGATGCATCTCCATCCAGCCCTTCCAGTAACGACGCCAGCACACCTCCTGCAGCCATTTCTCGGCGACGGGAAAGGGGTGATAGGCAAGCGTCTGTGCGATGACCTCGTCCTCGAGAAGGGTGCGGAAGCGCAGGGCGGCGCTCAAACGGGAGACGTTTTCGTGCCCCGGAACCACGTGATTCCGCCGGGCGGCGTAGGCTGGAACCTTGGGGAGGAACGCCTCCCATTGCAGGAGGGCGTCTTGGCGCGTCAGGGAAGCAGGGGCGGTCATTTAGAGGTTCCAGGAGAGGGCGTTCCGAGGGCCCTCGCGGGAAGGGCTTCCAGCCCATGCGCCGTCCATGGACCCCGGTCCGATGGGATTCATCTAACGCGAAGGCGGGGCCGCATGCAGGCGCGGAGTGGGCGGGGTCGCGCGACGTGAAGCCCTGCGGAGCTAGGCGGCGAGTGCATGGGCGTGCGCGGTGAGCAGGTCGAGCAGTTCGACCTCGATCGGCTTGAGGGGCCGCGAGCTGCGATGGAAGGCTCCCCATGACTGCTGCAGCGATTCGTTGCGCAGATCCCGCACTGCGAGGCTTCCAGAGCGGATCTCTTCGGAAATCATCCACGGGGAGAGAAATCCGACGCCATTGCCCGCCACGAGGAGGCGGCGGAGCGTCTCGGGATCATCGACTTCCACGCAGGGGTTCAGGGAGATGCAGCATTCCGCGCAGTAGCGTTCGAGGAGTTGGCGGGACGGAGTGGACCTGCCGCTGAGGATACAGGGCTGTTTGGGCAGGAGTTCGAGCGGGTTTTCGTTCGGATCCAAGAGCCGGTGTCCGGGTTTGCAGGCGAGAAACAGTGCGCTTTGGATCAAGGGGACGAAGGCGAGGGGACCTGGAATTCGGGGTTGTTCGCAGATGGCCACGTCGACGGACTCCTCTGCGAGAAGCGTGGCGGCGGTGGAGGCGTCGCAATGGGCGACCTCGACGAGCAGGCTCGGGTTTTTCCGGTGGAGTTCGGGGAGGCAGGCCGCGACGAGCGTTCGGCCCACGAGGGCATCGCAGGCGATGCGGAGGCGTTTGAATCCCCAGCGGTTCAGGGAATGCAGGGTGTTCTTTGCGGCGTCCATTTCGGCGATGAGCCGCTGGGCATGGATCCGGAGCGCCTCGCCGGCGTCGGTGAGTGTCGTTTTTTTTCCAGACCTGTCGATTAACCGACAGCCCACGGTGGTCTCCAAGGTGCGTAGGGAGTGGCTGATAGCGGACTGGGTGAGGAACAACTCCCTCGCGGTTTGGGCGAAGCTGCCCGTCTGGGCCAATTTCTCGAAAGTGATTAACTGTCTAATATCAAGCATTCTATAGATAGGTGAAACTAATTCACACAGAAGATGAAATTCTTTCACCAACTGGTTCCGGGGGGAACCGCACCGTGGCACCGCCGATGCTCTTGGGCTCCGGCGTCGGGATCGTCGCTGAAAACCGTGAGCATTTCGCAAGCCATGTGGTTTGCGGGGTTTCGGTCTCCCCCTCGTCCTGCGGTCGCCGTCGCCAACTGAAAAACCAATTATGTACCTATTCAAAACACGTACCGACCGAATGCGCACGCTTCGCTCCTGTGGCCTGCTGGGCATTGCTTTCACCACGGCCTTGGAGGCCTTTGCGGATGATGGGGGAGCACGCTTGGCGAAGTTGGAAAAGGAGAATGGCCTGCTCAAGAGCCGGCTCGAGTCGATCGAAGCCGCGCTCAAGGCGAAGGGGGTGTCTGCTCCCAAAGCCGCGGCTTCACCCACTGCGTTCACGGTTGGCTCCTCCATGCCCATCACTTTGAGCGGATTCGTGCAGGGTTCGTACTTCACGGACCTGAGCAACCCTCCGACCGCCTACTCGCCGGGGTATCTGTGGAACCAGCCCGGGAACGCATCCCTCAACCGTTTCAAGGTGACTTTGGCCACGCCGCCCGTGAAGCGGAGCGGCGATGAGTTCAGCGCGGCGTTCCGTGGGTCGCTGATGTTCGGAAATGACTCGCAGTTCCTGAACACCGTGCCGAATGGATACGGCAACGTGCGTGAGGGCTTCATCGAACTCAACGTGCCGGTGGGGACGGGCTTGAACGTGCGTGCCGGGCAGTTGATTTCGTTGCTCAACTACGAGTCCGGAGACGGGGGGGCGGCGAATGACAACTTTTCGCAGGGTCTGCAATGGTGGTTTACGGGCAGCGGTCCGCAAACGGGCCTGCAGCTCAGCTACAACGTGACGGAGAAGGTGGAGGTGAAGGCCCGCCTGCAGAACCAGATCTGGGGAGTCGGTGCGCTGGATCCGGATGACGACAAACTTTTCCTGGGCTCGGTCAACTTCAAGCCGACCGCCGACACGTGGATCAACTTCCTCGGGTTCACCGGACGTCAGGGGGCGTCCGCGCACATGTATGGCGGATCGATTCTGGCGGGCAGCCAGTTGACCTCCAAGTTCCATGCTGGGACGGAGTTGGATATCTGGAACTACCGCTCCAACGCCACGAACAGCCAGGCGTACTCCACGGGGGCGTGGCTTTCCTACCAGCTGACGGACACGTTCAAGCCGGCCCTGCGGCTGGACTATCTGAGCGACGGAACCGGAGCGTTCACGTCGGGAAACGCGATGCCGTTTTTCCCGATCAACAGCTCGCGGGATGTGACGGGGGTGACGTTGACCTTCAACTACACACCGCTGCCGAACGTGAAAATCCAGCCTGAGATTCGGTATGACCACTCGAGCGTGAGCCGCGATTTTGGGAGCAAGCAGGACCGCGTCATCCTCGGTGCGGGGATCACCTACGCGTTTTAGTTTCAACCGGAAGACCCAATGATGAGAAAAGCGATTGGAACCTTTCTTTGTGCGGCGGTGTCGCTCGGGGCGCATGCGGCGGACACGGTGAAAGTGGGGGTGCTGCACTCCCTGAGTGGCACGATGGCGATCAGCGAGACGTCGCTGAAGGACGTGTTGCTCTTCACGTTTGATGAGATCAACAAGGCCGGCGGTATCAAGGTGGGAGGAAAGCCCCATCTGATTGAGCCGGTGGTGGTGGATCCGGCCTCGAACTGGCCGTTGTTTGCGGAGAAGGCGAAACAACTGCTCGAGCAGGACAAGGTGAGTGTGGTCTTCGGATGCTGGACTTCGGTGAGCCGGAAATCGGTGCTGCCCGTGTTCGAGAAGGACAATGGCCTCCTGTTCTACCCGGTTCAGTACGAGGGAGAGGAGCTCTCGAAGAACATCTTCTACACCGCGGAGGCGGTGAACCAGCAGGCGGTGCCGGCGGTGGACTACATGCTCGGGGAGGGGAAAAAGAAATTCTATCTCCTGGGATCCGACTACGTGTATCCGCGCACGACGAATAAGATCCTCAAGCAGTATCTGAAGCTGAAGGGGATTCCCGATGCGAGCATCGAGGAGGTGTACACGCCGTTTGGGCACACGGATTACCAGACGATCGTGGCATCGATCAAAAAGTTCGCAGCGGGAGGGAAGGCGACGGTGATCAGCACGCTCAACGGCGACACCAACGTTCCATTCTTCAAGGAGTTCGCGAACGCTGGGTTGACCTCGGAGAGTTGCCCCGTGGTTTCCTTCTCCATTTCGGAGGACGAGTTCCGCGGGCTGCCCTCCAAGGATTTGGTGGGGCACCTGGGGTGCTGGACCTACTTCATGTCGGTGAAGTCGCCGGAGAACACCAAGTTCGTCGCCGACTTCAAGTCGTGGTTGAAGGACCCAAAAGTCACGGGCGTCTCCTTCCCGGTAACGGGAGTGGATCCCAAGGGGCGTGTGACGTGCAGTCCGATGAATCTGTCACGGATGGGGGTGTATCTCTGGAAGCAGGCGGTCGAGAAGGCGGGGAGCTTTGAGGTGGACAAAGTGCGTACCGCTTTGATCGGCCAGAAGTTCAAGGGGCCGGCAGGGGAGGTGACCATGCAGGAGAACCACCACTTGGTGAACCCGGTGTTCATTGGGGAAACGCTGTCGAATGGACAGTTCAAGATCATCAAGAGTCTGGGTCCGGTCGCTGGGGAGCCGTTTAGCGAGAAGTTCCTGAAGGGGGCCAAGTAAAACGATCGCTGTGTTTCTGCGAGCGGGGGTGGGGGGCGGCTAGGTGTCAGGTCGTCCTCCATCCCTTGCGATCTCCGCGCGAATGAGAAAGTTCCAATTCCTTCTACTCCTGTGCACCCTGCTCTTGTTCCCACTCGGGGCGCGGGGCGCGGCGCGGGAGACCCTCGTTGGGTTGCTGTTGCTGGACGATGCGGCGGCGCAGCAGGAGGGAATCAGGGGATTGGTGGGCGTGGAAGATCCGTGGGTGCGGGAGGTGTTGTCGGCCTGGAGACAGGGGGCGGTGCATGTGCTTACGGAGGGGGAGCAGCGGATCCCGGTGCTTTTGGATTCGGAATTCGAGGTGGGCGGCGAAGGGTACGTGATCTTGGTGTCTACGGGAAAGCGGCTGATGGGAGCCGGGGGAGCGCCCTTGAAAGTGGCGAGCGACCGCCTGGAAGCCCTGGAAACGAATGCGAAGCTTCGCAAGGCGATCAAGACGGCCCTGGACCTTGGAGCGCTCGGCGCGAGGGAGCCTCGGGTGCGACTCGAGGCGGCTCGCAAACTGGGCGAGGAGCAGAGCCTCGATTATCTTTCCTTTTTCGAAACGGCGCTGAAGCAGGAGAAGGATGGGGGGGTTCGGCGGGCGTTGGAGGAGTCGATCGCGATCACACGCCTGGCGTCGGAGGAGTACGAGGCGAGGCTGCGCGCGGTGACCGAGCTGGGCCGTTTGCGTTCGATCGCCGGGTTGTCCTTTTTGCAGAAGTTGCCCGGGGAAACGGGTGCGTTGGAGGAGACGCGGCGGTCGGAGTTTTTGCGCAATGTGCAGGTGGCGATTCGGGACATCGAGCGTTACGTGGCTGCGGGGAATACGGTTGGGACCGGGTTTCGGGGGTTGAGTTTGGCCGCGGTGCTGCTGGTGGCGGCGTTGGGGTTGGCGATCACGTTTGGGCTGATGGGGATCATCAACATGGCCCACGGGGAATTGATGATGGTGGGAGCCTACGGGGCCTACATGACGCAGGGCGCATTCCAGAGGTGGTTTGGGGAGAACGGGTTGAATTACTATTTCCCGTTCGGCATCCTGTTCTCGTTTGGCTTGGCAGCGCTGGTGGGTTTGGTGCTTGAGCGGGGGATTGTACGGTTTCTGTATCGCCGCCCGTTGGAGTCGATGCTGGCGACCTGGGGGGTGAGTCTGCTGTTGCAGCAGGTTTACCGGGACTTGTTTGGAGCGGCGAATGTGCAGGTGAGTTCACCCGGTTGGTTGAGTGGAAGTTTCGTGGTTTGCGATGTGTTGTTCGCCTACAACCGGATCTTCGTGATCGGGTTTGCGGTGCTGACGGTGGGAGGCACCTGGGCGCTTCTGACGCGAACGAACCTCGGGTTGCAAGTGCGCGCGGTGATGCAGAACCGGGGAATGGCGGCCGCGCTCGGCGTGCGGACGGATCGGGTGAATATGCTCACGTTTGCGTTGGGGTCGGGTCTGGCCGGAGTGGCGGGGGCGTGTCTTTCGCAGATTGGAAATGTGGGGCCGAGCCTTGGGCAGAGCTACATTGTGGATTGTTTTATGGTGGTCGTGCTGGGGGGGGTGGGGAGTCTGGTCGGGACGGTGCTGGCGGCGCTGGGCATCGGGGTCTGCGATCAGATTTTGCAGCCTTGGCTTGGGGCGGTGCTTGGCAAGATCACGGTCCTCGTGGCGATCATTCTGTTTCTGCAGTGGAATCCCTCGGGCTTTTTTGCCCCGAAGAGCCGGAGCCTCGAAGGATGAGCGCGACGGCGAATGGGATGAGACGAGGCGAGGCGTTGGTCCTCGGTTTGTGCGCCGGGTTGATCCTGCTGGTGCTTCCGTTGCTGAATGCGATTCCGCAGCGGGAGAGTTTCTGGTGGGTGAGCGACTTCACCGTATCGGTGGTGGGCAAATATCTGTGCTACGCGATTCTTGCGCTGGGGGTGAACCTGCTGTGGGGGTTTACGGGGATGCTGAGCCTCGGGCAGGCGCTGTTCTTTTCGCTTGGGGGCTATGCATTTGGGATGCACCTCATGCTCATGATCGGCAGGTTGGGGCAGTACCAGGCGGATATTCCCGATTTCATGGTGTTTCTGGAATTCCCCAAGCGGTTCCCGGAAACGGGGGGGCTGCCGCCGCACTGGATTCCCTTCAAGAGCTTCTGGTTCGCCCTCGCCGCGGTAATTTGGGTGCCCGCCTTGGTCGCCTTGGTGTTTGGCTATCTGGCGTTCCGGTCGCGGATTCGGGGGGTGTACTTCTCGATTCTGAGCCAGGCGCTGACGTACGCGGCGACGCTGATGTTTTTCCGGAACGACTTTACGCTGGGGGGCAACAACGGGCTGACGGATTTCAAGATGCTGCTTGGATGGGATGTGAATGCGGCGGGCACGCGCCGGGCTTTGTGTGTGGCGTCGGGGGTGGCCTTGTTGGGGGTGTATCTGCTGTTGCGCTGGCTCTCTCGGACGAAGTTCGGCTTGGTGCAGAGGGCGATCCGGGACAGCGAGAACCGCGTGTTGTTTTCCGGGTATGCGACGGGGCACTTTAAGTTGTTTGTGTTCGTGCTTTCGGCGGCGATCTGCGGGATCGGAGGGGCGTTGTTTGTGCCGCAGGTGGGGATTATCAATCCGAGTGAGATGTCGCCGGAGAAGTCGCTGGAGGCGGTGGTGTGGTGTGCGGTGGGTGGCCGATCCACGCTGGCCGGGCCGATTCTGGGAGCGATCGGGGTGAATGCGCTGAAGACGTATGCGACGCGCGCCTTCGCGGAGCAGTGGCTTTATATCCTGGGCGGGCTGTTTGTGTTGGTTACCTTGGTGATGCCGGATGGAATGGTGGGTATTCCGCGAGCGTTACAGCGGCTGGCGGGGAGGCTCGGGTGGAAACCGAAAGGCGGTTCCATCGTCGAGGACGGGGTGGAAGCGCTGGAGAAGGGAGGGGATCGATGAGTGTGCATCCGATGATTCTGATGCTGGAGGGCGTGAATAAATCCTTCGATGGCTACCAGGCCATCCGGGATCTCAACTTCTACCTGGACGAAGGGGAGTTACGGGTGATCATCGGGCCCAACGGAGCGGGTAAGAGCACGATGTTGGACCTTATCACTGGGAGGACGCGTCCGGACACGGGGCGGGTGGAGTTTGGGAAAGACACGGATTTGACGCGGTTGAATGAGTACGAGATCAACCGTCTTGGGATCGGGCGGAAGTTTCAGACGCCTTCGGTGTACGGGGACCACACGGTCTTTGAGAATGTGTGGTTGTCCTTGGAGGGGAAGCGGGGGGTGTGGAGCACGCTCTTTGCGCGGGTGCGGCCTGCGGATCGGGAGCGGATCGAGGAAGTCCTGTGCGAGACCGGGTTGCAGGAGTTGCGTGAGCGGAAGGCGGGGACGCTGTCCCACGGGCAGAAGCAGTGGCTGGAGATTGGGATGCTGCTCGCGCAGAACCCGCGTTTGCTTTTGGTGGATGAGCCTGCGGCCGGCATGACGGATGAGGAGACGGAGCGGACGGGCGAGCTATTGATGCGGCTGGCGGGGCGTCACAGTGTGGTGGTGATTGAGCATGACATGGTGTTTGTGCGGCAGATTGCGAGGAAGGTGACGGTGTTGCACCAGGGGCACGTGTTGTGTGAGGGGAGTGTGGATGAGGTGCAGAACCATGAGCGCGTGATCGAGGTGTACTTGGGGAGGAGGAAAAAGCATGGGTGAGATCGAGGCAGGGGTGGGCGAGAAAGGGGGCGTGTGCGGGTTGCGCATGGAGGGTGTGGTGGTGTCGTACGAGGGGTCGCGGATTTTGCGCGGGGTGGATGTGGAGGTGGAGCGTGGGGGATTGGTGTGTTTGATGGGGCGCAACGGGGTGGGCAAGACGACGACGTTGCGTGCCCTGATGGGGTTGGTGGCGTGCGAGGAGGGGCGCATCGAGGTGGGCGGAAGGCGGGTGGATCGGCTTGGACCTGCGGAGCGTGCGCGGAGTGGTCTGGGGTATGTCCCGCAGGGGCGTGACATTTTTCCGGCGCTGACGGTGTTGGAGAATCTGCGCGTGGGGGCTTTGTCCGCCGCGGGCGAGGGCAAGTGGAACGTGGAGTCCGTGCTGGAGTTGTTTCCCGTGCTGCGCGAGATGCTGGGGCGCAAGGGCGGGGTGCTGAGCGGAGGACAGCAGCAGCAGTTGGCGATTGCGCGGGCGCTTTTAACGAATCCGTCGGTCTTGGTGCTGGATGAGCCGACGGAGGGGATTCAGCCCAACATCATCGATCTGATTGGCGAAACGTTGATGAAGCTCAAAGGGGCTGGGGGGATGAGCATTCTGTTGGTCGAGCAATACCTCGACTTTTGCACATGGATCGGGGATCGGTTTTATATTCTGGAGCGTGGAAGCGTGGTATCGAAGGGGGCCATGTCCGAACTGACGGAGAGTGTGGTTCGCAAGTATTTGACCGTATGAAACAAACAAAACAGTTCGTTCGAAGGGTTCTTGGGCTGGTGGCCGTGCAGGCCGGGGCGGGTTTGGGAGTGTTGCAGGCCCATCCGGGTCATGCGGGGCATGGATATGCCGGGGGGGTGGATTTTTCGTGGGGGGGGATGCTGCTGTGTGCCGGGTTGGTGGCGGGGATGGTGGGGCTTTGGGCGCGGGGATTTGGGGGAGGAAGAGGTCGCGCTCGATGATGGGGCTTGGAGGTGCCCGACGGGCGTCCGAGCCGGAGGAGGGCGTGGTCTGGCGGGGGCGCGGCGCAAGTGGTGAGGCACGTCTGGTGGTGGAGGCCTGCGGCGGTCGGAGTTTTGCGAGGGAGTTCTACGCGCGTGAGCCTTTTCGCTGGCTGGTACCCCGTGCGCGCGGGCGAAGCGTGTGGGCGTATGGGAGCAGCTTTGGCGGCGGGTTTGTTTCTGGCGACCGGATTGCGATGGACGTGGAGTGCGGGGAGGGGGCGTCGGTGTTTGTGGGAACGCAGGCGTCCACCAAGGTGTACCGTTCGGGACGGCCCGGTGGGGTGAGCCAGAGGGCGCGGGTCTCGGTGGGGGCGGGAGGTTTTTTGGCCTGGGTGCCGGACGTGATTCAACCGTTTGCGGGGTCGCAGTACACGCAACGGCAGGTGTTTCATGTGGAGGAGGATGCTGGGTTGGTGCTGGTGGACTGGTTTTGTTCGGGAAGGAGCGCGCGGGGGGAGCGCTGGCAGTTTTCATCGTATGCGAGTCGCACGGAGGTGTGGCTTGGAGGTCGTCGGTTGCTTGTGGATGCGCTCCGTTTGGATGGGGAGAATGCCGCGCAGATGGAGGGGTTGCGCCGTGGTGGGCATGAGTGTTTTGCGCTGGCGTTGGTGTGCGGAGCCGGGCTCGAGGTGGAGGCAGCGGGCATGCTTCGGGAGATTGAGCGACGTCCAGCGGGCGAGCAGAGCGGGGTGGCGGTTGCGGCGGGGAGGCTGAATGGGGCTGGGGTGTTGGTACGTTGTTCGGGGAGGGAGGTGGAGGGGGTGCGCGCAGAGTTGGCGGGTTTCTTGCGTTTTATTGGGAGCCGCCTGGGGGAGAATCCCCTGGGAAGAAAGAGTTGATTCGAAGCATGGGGATCACGTTATGCATTTAGCACCGAGAGATTTGGACAAGTTGGTCTTGCACCAGGTGGGTGCGCTTGCGCAGAAACGCCTGGCCCGTGGTGTGCGTCTGAACTACCCGGAGGCCGTGGGGTTGATTGCGGCGCAGCTCCTCGAGTTCATTCGGGACGGACGCGGGGTGGCGGAACTGATGCAGCTGGGGCGGCAGTTGCTGGGGCGTCGCCAGGTGATGGAGGGGGTGGCCGAGCTGATTTCCGAGGTGCAGGTGGAGGGCACCTTTCCAGATGGGACGAAGCTGGTGACGGTGCACCATCCGATTGTGCGGGAGGATGGGGAGATGCGGTTGGCTTTGTATGGCAGTTTTCTTCCGTGTCCGGATCTGGCGGTGTTTGGGGAAAGCCCTGTGGAGGAGCGGATTCCCGGCGAGGTGCGGGTGGAGGAGGGGAGTTTGACGATGAATGAGGGAAGGGAGGCGGTGCATTTGCGGGTGACGAATCTGGGGGATCGTCCGGTGCAGGTGGGGAGCCATTTTCATTTCATCGAAGTGAACGCGGCGTTGGAGTTCGATCGGGGGCGGGCCTACGGGCGGCGTCTGGATATTCCTGCGGGGACGGCGGTTCGTTTTGAGCCGGGGGAAACGCGTTCGGTGGGGTTGGTGGAGATTGATGGCCACCGGGTGATTAGCGGTGGCAACGGATTGGGGGCTGGGAGGGTGTGTGAGCAGGGGCGTGCGGCGGCTTTGGAACGGGTTCAGGAAAAGAAATTTGCTCACCGGGAGGAGGCTGTATGTCGCACGAAGTAACGCGGGGTCAGTATGCGGAGATGTTTGGTCCGACGGTGGGGGACCGGGTGCGGTTGGGGAACACGTCGTTGTTTTTGCGCATTGAGCGGGACTTCACGAGTTACGGGGACGAGTGCAAGTTTGGCGGGGGGAAGACGATTCGGGAGGGGATGGGACAGGCGACGGGGCGGTGCGAGGAGGAGGCCTTGGATTGCGTGATCACCAATGCGGTGGTGTTGGATGTGCACGGGATTGTGAAGGGCGACATCGGGATCAAGGATGGTCGGATTGTGGGGATTGGGAAGGCGGGGAATCCGGATGTGATGCGGGGAGTGGACCCGCGGTTGGTGGTGGGGGTGACGACGGAGGTGATCGCTGGGGAGGGGTTGATTGTGACGGCGGGCGGGGTTGACACGCACATTCATTTTATTTGCCCCCAACAGGTTGAGGAAGCGATTGCGTCCGGGGTGACGACGATGGTGGGGGGAGGCACGGGGCCGGCGACGGGAACGTGTGCCACCACGTGCACGCCGAATGGATTTTACATTCGCAACATGTTGGAGGCCGTGGACGGGTTGCCTTTGAATTTCGGATTCACGGGGAAGGGGAACAGTGCGCACCCCGAGGGGCTCGTTTCGCAAGTGCGCGCGGGGGCCTTGGGATTAAAGCTGCACGAAGACTGGGGCACGACCCCGGCCGCGATTGACGCCTGCCTGCGGGTCGCGGACCAGTTCGATGTGCAGGTGACCATTCACACGGACACGCTGAATGAGTCGGGGTTTGTGGAGGCGACGATTGGAGCGATTGGGGGACGGACGATTCACACGTATCATTCCGAGGGGGCGGGAGGCGGCCATGCGCCGGACATTATCCGGATTTGTGGGTATCCGAATGTCCTGCCGAGTTCGACCAATCCGACGCGGCCGTACACGGTCAACACAGTAGACGAGCATTTGGACATGTTGATGGTGTGCCACCATCTGGATGCTGCGTTGCCGGAGGACGTGGCTTTTGCGGAGAGTCGGATTCGTGGGGAGACGATCGCGGCGGAGGACCTTTTGCATGATCTGGGGGCGATCAGCATGATGAGCAGCGACAGTCAGGCGATGGGGCGTGTGGGCGAGGTGATCACGCGCACGTGGCAGACGGCGGACAAGATGAAGGTGCAGCGTGGAGCGCTTTCCGGGGAGAACTCAGGGGACGATAACCTTCGTATCAAGAGGTATTTGGCGAAGTACACGTTGAATCCTGCGGTGGCGCATGGAATGGGGCATTTGGTGGGGTCGATCGAGGGAGGGAAGCTGGCGGATTTGGTATTGTGGAAGCCGGCGTTTTTTGGGGTTCGGCCGGAGATGGTGGTGAAGGGCGGGGTGATTGCGTGGTCGCAGATGGGGGATGCGAACGCATCGATTCCGACGCCGCAGCCGGTTTGGATGCGGAAGATGTTTGGGGGGCATGGACGGGTGCCCGGGCGGAGTGGGGTATCGTTTGTGAGCGCCTTGGCTTTGGAGGAGGGAGGACTTTTGGAGGCGGGCTTGAGCAAGCGCTTGGAGGCGGTGCGCGGGTGTCGCTCGATTGGGAAGGGGGACATGATTTGGAATCAGAGTCAGCCGCAGATCACGGTGGATCCGGAGACGTACGAGGTGCGTGCGGATGGCGAGTTGTTGGTATGTGAGCCGGCGGTGTGGTTGCCCCTGGCGCAGTGTTACAACCTTTTCTAAGGCATGGTGCACGATGCGAGCGGGTGCGAATGGGGGATGGGAAGCTGGGGCGGGTCTGGCATCCAAAGGATGTTGCAGATGAGCGACTCGGCGTTTCCCACGGGGGGCTTTGCGCATTCGGGGGGGCTGGAGGCGATGGTCCAATCGGGGCGTGTGAGCGGGGGGCGTGATTTGGAGTGGTATTGCCTGTTACAGCTGGAGCAGCTGTGTACCGGGGCGCTTGTGTTTGTGAGAGAGGTGTGGAGCGAGCCGGAACGTTTGAGGGAGTTGGATGAATTGTGGGATGCGATGCTGAGCAACCCGGTCGCGAATCGTGGGAGTCGGGCGCAGGGAGGTGCGATGCGCTTGGCGGTGGAGCGGGTGTTTGGGATTGGATTTCCGAGGGAGGGAGCGGCGCATTTGGCGACGGTTTCGGGTTGGGTATTCCGAGAGCTGGGACTGGGGCTGCGAGAGGCGCTGGAGGTTTTTGTTTACCAAGGTATTCGGGCCTGTGTGTCTGCGGGGATTCGTCTTGGAGTGACGGGGCCTTTGGAGGGGCAGGCGATCCAGTGGAGGGTGCTTTCGCGAGCGGGAGAGTGGATGGAGAAGCACGAGGGTTTGCGAAGTGAAGACGCGTATCAGAGCGCGCCTTTAGTGGACGTGTTTCAGGGGATGCAGGACCGTCTTTATTCGCGTCTTTTCCAGACTTAACCTCACGCAATTCATGAGTTACAGCCATCATCATCACCACGGCCCCGGGGGGCATACGCACGAGTCCATGGATCATCCCGGGCACTTTCACGAGCGGGAGCAGCGGCTGGCGCGGGACTTCCGCAGGCGCGCCTTCACGGTGGGGATCTCGGGGCCCGTGGGCAGCGGTAAGACGGCTTTGATGTTGGAGCTCTGCCGGCGTTTGCGGGACCGGATGGGGGTGGCCGCTGTTACGAATGACATTTTCACGAAGGAGGACGGGGAGTTTCTGGTGCGTCACGGCGCGTTGGAACCGGAGCGGATCCGTGCGGTGGAGACGGGGGGATGCCCGCATGCGGCCATTCGTGAGGATATCACGGGCAATCTTTTGGCCTTGGAGGAGTTGCACGGCCGATTTTCTCCGGACGTGCTGCTGATCGAATCCGGGGGGGACAATTTGGCGGCGCACTTCAGCCGGGAGCTGGCCGACTACACGATTTACGTGATCGATGTGGCGGGCGGGGACAAGGTCCCCCGCAAGGGCGGACCTGGAATCACGCAGTCGGATTTATTGGTGATCAACAAGACGGACTTGGCAGAGGCGGTGGGGGCGGATCTGGAGGTGATGCGGCGGGATTCGGAGCGGATGCGCGGCAGGGGCCCGTTTGTTTTTGCGAAGGTCAAACACGGAGGGGGCGTGGATGAAATCGTGGAGCACATCCTCCACGAGTGGCAGCACGCGATGGAGATCGACCACACGCACTGAGAGAAGCCCTGAGGCCTCGTGCAGTGCCGAGAGCGGGGCCCCCCCGGCAGGCCCTCCCCCCCCCCTCCCCTCCTCCCCTCTCCCTCCCTCTGGACTGAGCCAGCCGGGAGACGGGGGAGGGAATCGAACCCACGAACAGGAGTTTTGCGGACTCCGGCCTTACCACTTGGCTACCCCGTCGGTGGCGATCCCGTCGGACGCACGCCGGCTTCACTCAGGACATCGCATGAGGCACCCCGCGTGGATGGGTGCCCTCCAGCGGAACAGTCGCAACCGTCGGGATGCGCCCCCGCAACACCGAGACCCAAGCCGCGCCCGTGATCCAAGGACGGCTCCGGTGGGAGGCGTCCGGCGTCGGTTACTTTTCCATGAGCGAGAGCTCGTCGATCTGCACCTTGGCGACGGTGCTGGATCCACGACCCTCCACGAAGAAGCCGAACCCCACCCATTTGAGTTCGGCGTATTCCTCCGCCGGAATCGGTTCGCCCCCGGGGAACTGCTTTTGCGTCTTCAGCTTCTCGTCCCAGAACTTTTCAGCCCAGGTTCGGATTTCCTCGAACGGGATTTTGAACTCGGTCCACTCGGGGGTTGCCTTGATTCGCTTGACGAAGGACATGGAGCGGCCCTCCGGGGTGCGTCGGTCGCTGCCCACGACGAGGTCGAACTCCGTGGAGGACTCGGAGCGGGCGAAGAATCGGATGCCCGAGTACTTGGAGGGCTTGAAGGTGCCCTCCAGAACGTATTTCCGGAAACTGGGCCAGGCGCCGGGTTTTGCGAAATCGACCTGGAGGTCGAGCACCTTGGAGTGTGCGGGGTCCTGGGTGGAGGCGATTTTCGACTTGAGCTCCCACTGCTTGGTGGTTTTCGGATCCAGGAATTTGAAGGAGTCGAGGACCTTGTATTTTCCCTCGGCTGCGAACGCGGGCGATTGGAGGAGGGAGGCGGCGAGGCAGAGAGCGAGGAGGGAGCGGGTTTTCATAAGGGGTTCTTGGAGAGCTTAGCGGATGGCGCATGGCATGGCAACGGGTGGACGGGAGGGGGGGCTTGGATGCGGCGGATCGGATGGCACTGCAGGGGAAGTCTAAGAGCAGGGAAGACGGATGGTTGACCTAGGCGTCAGCCAGGACCCGGTCCGGGTCTTCGGCGGAAGCGATTTTCCTCCTCCTCTCCTTATGATGCGTTCCTTCAAGCGAAACCGGAATGGGGTGTGTGCGGTTTTCGTCCTACTGCGGACGGGTTGGTGGGCGGGTGCAGGCTGGTTCGTGGGGGCTGGGGGGGCGGAGGCGGCGGTGCCGGATTTCAACCGGGAGGTGCGCCCGATCCTTTCGGACAAGTGCTACTACTGCCACGGACCGGACGAGGAGAAGCGGAAGGGGAAGTTGCGTCTCGACACCCCGGAGGGGGCTGCGAAGGCGCTGGACCGGGCGCAGTGGCAGAAGAGCGAGCTTTTGAGCCGGATTGAATCGACGGATCCCGAGGAGCAGATGCCCCCGCCCAAGGGGAATATTGACAAGAAGCTGAGTGCCAAGGAGGTGGCGACGTTGAAGGCGTGGGTGGCCGGCGGGGCTCCCTATGCGAAGCACTGGGCTTTTGTGCCCCCCGCGAAGGCGCCCCTTCCGGTCGGGTTTGAGGGGCGCCATCCGGTGGACGCCTTTGTCGGGGCGCGGCTGAAAGCCGAGGGGTTGTCGATGAGCGGTCCGGCCTCCAAGGAGGCGCTGGGGCGCCGGGTTTTTCTGGATCTGACGGGTTTGCCGCCGACTCCGGAGGAAGTGCGGGCCTTTGTGGAGGACCCGGCTCCGGGAGCCTATGAACGGCTGGTGGATCGCGTGCTGGAGCTGCCCGGGTACGGAGAGCGGATGGCGTTGTTGTGGATGGATCTGGCGCGTTACGGGGATTCGAGCGTGTACCATGCGGATGGACCGCGGGAGATGTGGGGTTGGCGGGATGGGGTGATTCAGGCGTTTCAGTCCAACCTGCCTTTTGACCAGTTCACGGTGGAGCAATTGGCGGGCGACCTGCTTCCCGACGCGAGTGCGGCGCAGAAGATCGCCACGGGTTTTAACCGGAACCACGCCACGACCGACGAAGGGGGCGTGATCGCGGAGGAGTTCCGTGTCGATTACGTGGTGGACCGTGTCAAAACGACCTCGAACGTCTGGCTGGGTTTGAGCCTGGAATGCGCGCAATGCCATGACCACAAGTACGATCCCATCTCGCAGACGGAGTACTACCGCTTCTACGCGTATTTCAATAACACGCGGGATCCGGGAATGCAGACGCGCAATGGGAACACGGCTCCCTTGGTGGAGATCCCGGATCCGGATGCGGCGGAGAACCAGCGGCGTGCGGCGGAGGAGGTGCGGGGTGTGCAGGAGCGGCTGAAGCGCGCGCGTGAGGAGCGGGTCAAGAGCAAGGCGTTTGCGGAGTGGCTGCGGGCGAAGCCGGAGGCGACCGTGGACGGATTGGGGTATCCCGTAGCCGGGGTGCGTTTTCAGGTGCCCTGTTTGGATGTGGATCGGACGCGGACCCTTGCGGCGCTGGATGGCACGCTGGGGCGCACTGGGGCGGTGCGTTTGATGCGTTCGAAGACGGAGGTGAAAGGGGGCGCGCAGGGGCGGCGGCCGGGTTCCGGAGGATTGCATTGGGAGGGGAACGGGACGGCGCGCTGGGCGGAGGGAACGCCCTATGCGGGGGCGGAGCCGATGAGCTTCGGGGCTTGGGTGAGACTTCCGGAAAAGGCGGGGGCGTCGACCTTGCTGGCGTGGGCTGGGAAAGATTCGAAGGGGCCGGGAGTGGAGTTTGGGTTTGAGGGGCGTCGGCCTTGGATGCGCGTGGGGCAGGAGGGCTCGGGTGGCCAGATCCAGGTGGTGGCGGCTGGGGAATGGGAGGGGGACCAGTGGCATCACGTGGTGGTGACGTATGACGGTTCGCTGAAGGCGTCCGGGGTGCGTTTCTATGTCGATGGGGTGCCTCAAGAAGCCAAGGTGGAGAAGGATCAACTGGTTGCGAAGCCGGAGGGGGTCTGGCACTTGGAACTGGGGGGGCGGGGCCAGCTGCGCCGCTTCAAAGGAGACGTTTCCGCCGTGACCCTCTGGAGCCGGGTGCTGGATCCGGCGGAGGTGCCTGCGGCGCAAGGGGAGTACGTCGAGGCCTTGCGCGGGATGGACGAGGCGGCGCGGACCCCGGAGCAGAGGACAGCGTTGGAGGTGGGGTACGGGATTTGGAAGGCGGACGGGGATTCGGGGCGCCGGGAGGAGTACGCCAAGGCGCTGGAGGTTCAGGAGAAGGTGTCGAAGGGATTGAGCAGCGTGATGGTGATGGAAGAGCTGCCTGAAAAGCAGATGCGTGCGACCTACGTGTTGCAGCGGGGCCAGTATGACGCGCCACTGAAGGAGCGGGAGGTTCAGCCTGGAGTGCCGGCCGTGTTGCCCGCGCCGGAGGCCGGGGTTCCCGGGAACCGTCTGGGCCTGGCACGCTGGCTGGTGCAGGCGAACCATCCGCTGACCTCGCGGGTGAGCGTGAACCGGTTTTGGCAGATGCTCTTTGGTGAGGGGCTCGTTTCCACGAGCGAGGACTTTGGGTACCAGGGGGAGCTGCCCACGCACCCGGAGTTACTGGACTGGCTCGCGGTCGATTTCGTGGAGAGCGGGTGGAATGTGAAGGCGCTGCTTAAAAAAATCCTCCTGAGCGACACCTACCGACAAGAGTCGCGGGTGAGCCGCGAGTTGCTGGAGCGGGACCCGCAGAACCGGCTTTTGGCTCGGGGGCCGCGGTTTCGCTTGCAGGCGGAGTTCATCCGGGACGGAGCTCTGCGGGTGGCCGGACTGTTGAATGCGAAGGTGGGAGGGCCGAGTGTGCGGCCCTACCAGCCCAAGGGGATTTGGGAGGAGGTGGCGATTGACACGAGCCTCTCCAAATTCGTTCAGGACAGCGGGGAACGGCTTTATCGGCGTTCGATGTACACCTTTTGGAAGCGGTCCTCGCCGCATCCCTCGATGGTGACTTTCGACGCCACCACGCGCGAGAAATGCACGGGGCGTCGTTCGCGGACCAATACTCCGCTGCAGGCGTTGGTGACCTTGAATGATCCGCAATTTGTGGAGGCTTCCCGGGCTTTGGCTCAACGCACCCTTCTGGAGGCGGGGAACTCCCCGTCGGAGCGCATCGCGCACCTGCTGCGACTGACCCTGGGCCGCGCCCCTCAGGGGTCTGAGCTGCGGCTCTTGGGCGAGCTGGCGGAGGCGTCCCGCGTGCAGTTCGAGAAGGAACCTGCGAAGGCGGCGGGGCTGCTTTCGATTGGCGAGTCGGTCCGGGATTCGAGGATTTCGGAAACGGAGCACGCCGCCTGGACGGTGGTGGCGAACACGGTTCTGAACCTCGACGAATTCCTCGTGAAACCCTGAGGCGCCCTGCCCTTTCCATGGTTATGCACCCCTGAATGTGAAGTTTTTATGATGCTCCATCGCCGCGCTTTTCTCTCCCAGTCCGCGACCGCCGTGGGGGCGGCCGCTTTTTCCTCACTGCTCGATCCAAGCCTTCTGGCGGCCGCCCCCGGAACGGAAACCCATTTTGCGCCGAAGGCGAAGCGGTTGATCTACTTGTTCCTTGCCGGCGGCCCGTCACACATCGACATGTTCGATTACAAACCCGAGATGCGAAAGCTTCACGGCATCGAACTGCCCGATTCGATCCGGAATGGACAGCGGATCACGGGGATGACGAGCGGTCAGAAGGCGTTTCCGTGCGTGGCGCCGATGTTTCAGTTTGAGCGGTTTGGGCAATCGGGGCGTTGGGTGAACAAGGACATCCTTCCGCACACGGCGTCGGTGATTGATGAGATCACGCTGATCAAGTCGGTGCACACGGAGGCGATCAATCACGACCCGGCGATCACCTACATCGCCACGGGTGCGCAGCAGCCAGGCCGGCCCAGTCTGGGGGCATGGCTCAGCTACGGTCTGGGTTCGGAGAACGCCAACATGCCGGCCTTTGTGGTGATGATCTCCCAGGGACGCGGGCAGAAGCAGGCGCTGTACTCGAGGCTCTGGGGCAGTGGGTTTCTGCCCTCCAACCATCAGGGGGTCCAGTTTCGGAGCGCGGGCGATCCGGTGCTGTTTTTATCGAATCCGACCGGTCTGGATCGTTCGGCGCGGCGGGCGCAACTGGATGTGCTGGGGGCGTTGAATGCGGAGGCGGCGCGCTGGAGCGGCGATCCGGAGGCGGCGACGCGGATTGCGCAGTATGAGATGGCGTTTCGGATGCAGACGGCCGTGCCGAGCGTGGTGGATGTTTCGAAGGAATCGGAAGCGGTGCTTGGCCTGTATGGTCCGGACGTCAAGAAACCCGGGAGCTTTGCGGCCAACTGTTTGTTGGCGAGGCGGATGGTGGAGGACGGCGTGCGGTTTGTGCAGTTGTATCACCAGGGGTGGGATCAGCACGGTTCGCTGCCCAAGAATTTGCGTCTGCAGTGTGAGGATATTGACCAGGCGTGCGCGGGGCTTTTGAAGGATCTCAAACAGCGCGGGATGCTGGAGGATACGCTGGTGGTGTGCGGGGGCGAGTTTGGGCGCACGATCTATAGTCAGGGCAGTCTGAGTGCGGACGATCACGGGCGGGACCACCATGGGCGGTGTTTCACCACGTGGTTGGCGGGGGGCGGGATCCGGGCGGGGCTGGAATACGGCAAGACGGATGATTTTGCGTACAACATCGTGGAGAACCCGGTCCATATCCGGGACCTGAACGCCACGATCCTGCACTGTCTGGGGATGGACCACCGCCGTTTGACGTTCCGTTACCAAGGGTTGGATCAGCGCCTGACCGGGGTGGAGGAGGCGCGGGTGGTGCGGGAGATCCTGGCGTAGCGTCTGCGGGGAGGGCCGGAGCCGCGGCGTGACGGTGGGGTGGCGTCAGGGGGTGGCCTTCCCCTCCGCTTTGGGATCCAGCCAGCGGGTGAGGTCGGCGGGCGGATTCTCCACGCGGGCCCCCCCGGCCTCGGGAAGAAGCCCGGCCGTCCAGAGAACGCCGTTCAGCACGAGGCGGCGCTGCCCTTCCACCCCCCAGTTGCGGTGGAGATCGCAGCCGGTGAATCCGAAACTGCGTCCTCCGCCGGGACGCTCGTAGGCCCAGCCGATGACTTCGTCGCGGCCCGCATGGCTCTTGGCGTCCGGGGTCGAGCGCGATTTGTCGGGGACGGCGCCGCTGGCCAGGGGGACGACGCCCGGTCGGAATTGGAGGTTGTAAAGCCAGCCGTCGAGGGGAGCGGAGAAGGGCGTCACGCCCCGTGTGGCGGGATGGATTGGGAACGAGGCGAAATCCATGTCCCAGTGTCCGCGGCAGCCGATGCCCGTTTGGAAGACGGCGCCGAGCCAGTCGCCGATTTCCTGCGCGTGCGTGGCGGGGACATCCACGGATTGATGCAGCATGACGAGTCCGGCTCCGCGCCGGATGGCTTCGCGCATTTTCTGGAAACGTTCCGGGTTGAGGAACGGCAGCTTGGGACCGCCATCGGCGTAGACGACAATGGCCTGCGCCTTCTCGAGAAGCCTTTCGTCTTTGGGCCATCCCTCGGCGGCTTGGACGGGGACCGCGCCGTTTTGGCGGAGCCAGTTGGCCATGAGGGTGCATCCGGCGAAGTATTCGTGCTGGCCGGGCTTGTTGGAGGGGGACCCTGCGAGCAGCAGAACCACTGGACCCTTCGTGTTGGGATCGAGGGTTTCGAGGGGGATGGTGCGTTGCTCTGCGGAGAGTTCGGCCCGCGCCGGAAGGGGCATGGCGAGGGCGAGGGAGAGCGCGGCGGTGAAGGAAACGGGGCGGGAAGTGGGCTTCATGTTGGGGAGGTCGGGGCCTGCATGGGGGGATTCCCTGTCGGTTTTGGGGAGTGCGTGGTGGGTGGGAGATTCTGGGGGCTAGGGGTTTTCCAGAAGAGTCCCAGAGGGGATGGGTTTGGACAGGGTTTTTGGGTGATCGTGAGTGCTCTGGTGCTGGTGGGGTGGGATTCCCGGGGCAGGGAGGGGAACGTGGCTCTGGGCTAGAGCAGCACGAGGGCGATGGCGGCCAGCAGCAGGGCGGAGCCGGCCAGGCGGCGCAGCATTTGGGCGGCACCGGCTTCGCGTTCCTGGTTACCGAAGGCGGGGCCGAGGGACCAGACCAGCAGAACGCTCCAGAGTCCGCGGGAGCTGTAGAGGAGGTTGGCCCAGGCGGCGCCTTGGAGGACGACGACGCAGTAGGCCATCAGCACCACTTGGACAAGGTTCATCGCAAGGCTGGGAAGGAAGGCTTGGCGGGCCGGGCTGGGGAGCCGGAACCACGGGCCTTCGAGCCAGGGAAGCAGGAGAAGGGACCAGAGGGCCGTGGCGAGCATGACCAGGGAGGTGAAGCGCCAGACGCCGAGGGTGTCCCCCCAGAACTGGAAGCAGAGGTCGACTCCGGCGAAGGCGAGGGCGGCTCCGCCACCGCCGAGCACGCCGGCCAAGAGGCGGCGTTTTTCACCCGAACCTCTCCCCCCGAGGCCGAGGAGCGCGGCGGAGGCGGAAGCCAGCCCGGCGGCCCACCACCAGCGGGTGGGAAGGGGGTTGCCGGAAAGCGCGACGGAAAGCGCGGCGACGGCGAGCACTTTGATTCCCATGACGGGCGTAAGGACGGAGACGTCGCCGAAACGCAGTCCGGCGAAAACCACAACCTGCCCGAGGAAAAACAGCAGGGAGGTGATCCCCACGTGGAGGAGGGCTTGTCCGTCAGGGAAGCCCTCTCCGGAGCCGATCAGCGGGAGGAGGAAAAGGGCCTGTCCCCAATTGGTCAGAAAGGTGATCCGCCACACTCCCCCGCCTTCGATGCAGGCCCGCTTGCTCCAAAGGGCGGAAGCCGCGTAGGCGGCCCCGGCGAGGAGCGGAAGACTTTGGGCGAGGGCGGGTGACATGGGAGGCTCACCCCACACGAGCGGAGGACGGAAGCCGAGCCTGTTTCGTCAGGGAAGGGCGCGAGTGGGGCGGCGGCGAAGTCTCTCCTAAGAAGTGGGGAAAGCGCGTGCTAGTGTATAGCTGACTCTTTTTACGCCATGAAGACGTTCCCTCTCACCTCCCGCATTCCCTTTCTGGTCCTGTCCCTGAGCACGCTGGGCTTCTGGGCGCCTCCAGTGGGGGCGGCCGAACCGAAGGGCCAGGAAAACGTTCCCCCTCCGAGCGCCGAGGAACTGCTTAAGACGGTCAAGGTTGCCGAGGGGTTTGAGGCCACCATTTTTGCGACGCCCGACCAGGCGAACTATCCGGTGTTCAACGCCGCCGCCCCCGATGGCACGCTGTACGTGAGCTCGGATAAAAACGGCTCGCTGGGGAGGCTTCCGAATATGGGGCGGATTTTGAGGTTGCGGGATACGAAGGGCACGGGGCGGGCGGACGAGGTGAAGGAGTTTGTGGCGAATGTGGATTCGCCACGGGGTTTGGTGTGGGACAAGGACCGGCTCTACGTGGTGCATCCCCCGCATCTGAGCGTGTACATTGACAAGGACGGGGACGGGGTGGCGGAGGAGGAGAAGGTGTTGGTGAAGAATCTGGCGTTCACCTTTGCGGACCGGCCTGCGGACCACACCACCAACGGGCTTTCCCTCGGCGTGGACGGCTGGCTTTACATCGCCTGCGGGGATTTTGGCTTCATGGAGGCGGAGGGCACGGATGGCCGCAAGCTGCAGTTGCGCGGGGGCGGGGTGGTCCGGGTGCGGCCGGACGGCACGGGGCTGGAGCTTTACAGTTACGGGACGCGCAACATCCTGGAGGTGGCGGTGAGCCCGCTTTTGGACGGGTTTACGCGGGACAACACCAATGATGGGGACGGTTGGGATATTCGGTTCCACCATTTCAGCGGGCTGGAGAACCACGGGTATCCGCGGTTGTTCAAATTTTTCCCGAAGGAACACGTAAAGCCGCTGGGGGAGTACGGTGGAGGGTCGGGGTGTGGGGCGGTATGGATTGATGAGCCGGGGTTTCCGGCGGGCTGGAACAACCTGCCGTACACGTGTGACTGGGGTCCGGGCCCGTTGTTTCGGCACGCGATTCGTCCGAAGGGCGCGACATTTGAGGAAACAAGCAAGCCGGAGTCCTTGGTGTCGGTGCCGAAGCCCACGGATGCGGACGTGGATGCGATGAGCCGGGTGTATGTAAGCAGCTGGAAGGACGGGACCTTCAGTTACACCCATCCCCACATTGGATTCATTGCCCGGGTCATCCCAAAAGGATTTCAGCCGGAGCCGCTTCCGGACTTTGCAAAGGCAGACGAAAAGGCGCTCCTGGCGCTGCTCGAATCGGGCAGTCACCGGCGGCGTCTGGAGGCGCAACGCGAACTGCTGCGCCGGGGACTGAAGGATTCCACGGTGAGCGCACTGCGGGGGCTGGTTTCAGACGCCTCGAAGCCGCTGGCGACTCGGGTGGCGGCGGTGTTTGCGCTCAAGCAGGGGCAGGGGGAGGCGTCCCATGCGTTTCTGGCCAAGAGCAGCGCGGATTTCACGATTGCGGCGTGGACGATCCGGGCGCTGACGGACCGTTGGGACCAGCTTGCGAGTGTGCCGGAGGCACCGATCCTCGCGGGCACTCGAAGCGGGGAGGCGAGGGTGCGCAAGGAGGCTGCGGTGGCCTTGGCGCGGCTGGGGAAGGTCGGGCTGGCGATGCATGCGGCGCGGTTGCTGGGCGACGAGGATGCGGTGGTGGTCCACACGGCGGTGGAAACGCTCATCCGCCTGAAGGCTTCGAAGGTGGCACTGTTGCTCTGGGATTCCGGCAGTGCTTCCGCCGAGATGCGTGAGGCGACCATGCGGGTGCTCCAAGCCATCCACGAGCCAGAGGTGGTGGATGCGCTGATTGCGCGGCTCGAGAAGGCGACGGATTCCTCCCGCCGCCTCGAGTTGGTCCGGGCGCTGAGCCGTTTGTATCATGTGGAGGGGGCGTGGAAGGGGGACTCGTGGGGGACGCGTCCCGACACGCGTGGGCCCTATTATCAGCCGGAGAAGTGGGCGCAGTCGGACCGGATCGGTGAGGTTCTGAATGCGGCTTTGAATAAAGCGGACGCGCAGGAGGCTGCGGCGTTCAGTTCGGAATTTGGGAGGCACCGGATCAAGCCGGGGGATGCGCTTGGGAAGCTTGTGGCGTTGGCGGAGCAGAATGCGGAGGTGCTGCCCACGCTGGCGCGCCAGATGGCGCAGGAGGACACGATTCCCGAGGCGGCGGTTCCCCTGCTGGTCAAGGCGTTGCGTGATGTCTCGCAGTCGGATTTGACGCGCAGCATGGCGGTGATGGCGTTGGTCAAGACGGACAGCAAGGAGGCGATGGAGGCGATGCTGGAGGTGCTCCCGCACTTCACCAAGAGCACCACGGGGTATGGGTCGGAAGTGCAGAAGGCGCAGAAGGCGTTTCTGGACTCCCCGAAGCTGGAGAATGCCCACCAGCGGTTTGAGGCGTTAGCGGCCACGGCCAAGGGGCCGGAGGGGAAGTGGGCGGAGACGATCGTGATCAGCCTCGCCAAGCGCACCTCGGGGGCTCCCGAGTCGCGGATGATGGCGGCCAAGGCGCTGGAGGAGGGCTGGGAGTCAGGCGCGGCGCGTCGGAAACAGATCCTGTCGGCGATGCTGGCGCTGCGGGCGAGTTACCGCCCCTTGGAGAAGCGGGTGGTTTTGGCGCGCGAGGACGCGGACGCCTCGGTGGCGAAACTCGCGGCGGAGGCGATGAAGCAGCTGCGTCTGGATCCGGAAAAGATTCTGGCGGCGGACAAGCCGAGCGGGCCCGCGATTGCAGGCATCGACGGGCAGAAGGTGTTGGACGAGGTGGCGCGGGTGAAGGGGGATGTGGGGCGCGGGGAGCAGTTGTTTGTGCAGCAGGGCTGCGTCAACTGCCATACAACGGCCCAAGGGCAACCGCTGAAGGGGCCCTATCTGGGGACGATCGCTCAGACCTACAACCGACGGGAACTGGCAGAGGCGATTCTCTATCCCAACAAGACGATTGCGCAGGGGTTTGTGACCAACCTGTTTACGCTGAAGGATGGGTCCATCCAGATGGGTTTTATCGTCCAGGAGGGGGCGGAGAAAATCACGCTGCGGAATATCGCCGGGCAGGAGGTTCCGGTTTCCATGGCGCAAATTGCGGAGCGCAAAACCGACCCGAAATCGATGATGCCCGAGGGCTTGGTGGGCAATCTCTCGGTGAAGGATTTTGCGTCCCTGCTGGATTATCTCGACGCCTTGGCGAAGGGAGGCAAGTAGCCCGGAGGGCGAAGGTCGAAGGGCGCTTCCCTCCGAAGAAGGGGGCGCGGGGGGCGCTCTGGGCACTTCCCCTCCGCTCCCTTTGCTCCGGTTTTCTGAGATCCGATCTGCGCTGCAGAGGATCCCTGGATGCGGGTGGCCTTGGAAAGCCACCCGGCACTGGGCGCTTGGATCGAGCGCGTCCAAGCGCATGCGCTCGGCCTGCTGAGCCCGAGGCGTTACGCCTGAGCCCGAGGCGTTACGCCTGAAGGAAACCGCGCGCCTTCAGGTTGTTCAGGCGGTGCGCGACATCCCCCAAGCCCTCCGCCGTGACTTGTGCGTAGGATCTGCCGTCGCGAGTGTCGATGCCATGGCCGGAATCCAGCTTGCGTAGGAGTTCGAGGGCGGGGTCCTCATGGTGGAACACCTCCACGAAGACGTGTTCGAGCTTGCCGGTTTTGGCCGCCGCGGTGAGCAGGGCTCCAATCCAACCGTCATCGGTGGAAAGACAGCCCCGGGTGGTTTTTGCGGAGGCGTGAAAGATGCCAAGTTCGTCGGACTGCGCCAAATCGGCGATGAGCTGGGCATTTTCCGTGATCGAAACCCCCGAATCCCCGCAGTGCGCGGCATCCACGAGGAGCTTGAAGAACTTCCGTCCCAAAGCCTGATTGGCGGCCCGCACGAACGCCCAGCCCCGAGCCACGCTCGTGAACGTTTTGAATTCTCCGGGACGCAGGAATTCGATGTGCCAGTTTTGGACGCACGAATTCGCGAGGCCCGCCTCCTGGAAGGCACGGAGGTGGACTTTGACGTTCTGCGCGATCGCGGCCTCGAAGGCCGCTCCCTCGCGGGGGGACTCCTTGGCGCTCATCCATTCCTCGATCGAGGTGGAGGAAACATGCTGCACCCCGTGGGTGACCGCTGCCCGGAGACTGGCGACGAGCTGTTGGACGACCGCATCCTCGTCCTTCGGATCCATCGGATTGGCGCCGCCCACCATGATGATGAAGTGGATGTCGAGTCCGAGGGCTTTGAGTCCGAGGATCAATTCTTGGACCTCCTCTTGGTTGGCGGAGGCGAAATAGGGGACTTGGATGCAGGAAATCCGGACGGGGGAGAGGGCGCAGAGCTCCTGCATTCCTGCCAGCGTTTCAAGCACGCCCTGGCTGTTGCGCGGGAATCGGCCGTCGGCGTTGGGAACGATGCTCCCGACAAACTTGAGATGGGTGGGCACCACGCCGAGCTGGACCGCCGTTTTGAGGGAAATGGACTGGGACATGCCGCGGAATCTAGGGGGTCCTCCATTTTTGAGAAAGCGCGAAGAAACCGTCCGGGCGGGCCGCCCGCCGGAAGGCCTTGGGAGGGGCGGGCGGAGCGGCATTCTGTGGCGGGAATGGACGGGGCGCGGGGTTCCCGCGGGGTTCCCTTTGGCGGGGGTCAGGGCTGGGCGTGTTCCGGGGGGGGAACCTACGGGGGGGGGATCTGTAGGGGGATGCGGCGGGGCAACGCCGCGGGCGTTTTGGGAAGGTGCAAGCGCAGCAGTCCCTGATCCAGGGAGGCGGAGATGCGCTGTGGATCGATGGTGGAGCTGAGGTGGAATTCACGCGCGAAATGGCCTGTGGGCAGCTCCCGCACCAGCACGGCGCCTCGCTCTTCCAGGCGCCTCTGCCCCTCGACCCGAAGGGACCCGTTCTGAACGGTGATCTCCAGCGCATCCGGTGGCACCCCGGGCACTTCGATCCGCAGCTCGAACGCTTCGGGGGTTTCCGCGCATTCGCTCAGGGGGGGGACGGTGTCCGTCCGAGGAAAGGCGGATGGGCTTGGAGGAAAAAGGGATCGGGGCGACGGAGGCGACCGCAACCGGGGAGCCTGCGCAGCCTGGGTGGGCTGGGTGGGCTGGGAAGGGGACTGGAGGGACTCATCTGCGGCGCCCCGGGCGGAGGAGGGGGCGGAGAAGGAAAGGGGGATCTTCATGGGGTCTTGGGGGCATGGCGGCCCGGGGCGTGGGGTTTCCGCCCGGGCACGCGTGCCCTTGGGTTCAGGGTTTAGGCAATGGACACCTCGACCTTGTGGGGCTTGGCTTCCTCGCTCTTGGGCATCTCAATGGTGAGGATGCCGTCCTTGTAGGAGGCGTGGATTTGGTCCACCTGGATGGGCACGGGAAGGGTGAGCGAGCGCTGGAATTTCCCCGTGAACCGCTCGGTTCGGTAGGGCTGAGGCTCCTTGCCTTCTGAGGCCGGCTCGGGCTTGCGCTCCCCGGTGATGGTGAGGATGCCGTCCTGGTAGCCCACATCAATGTCCTCGCGGCGCATGCCGGGAAGCTCGACTTTGGCCAGAAGGCGCTCCTCGGCGTCGAAGAGGTCCAGTGCCGGACTCCATCCGCTGAAGAAGGAGGTGCTTTTTCCCGGGAAAGTCAGTTCCCAGAGACGGTCCATTTCCTGACGGAGACTGGAGAGTCTTTCCACAGGAGACCAGAGGGAGGATTCGGAGCCTGGATAGCGTAAGGTCATCATAGTATTGGTTGTGTTGGTTTTATTGAGTTGGTTGGTTGGTTGGTTGGTTCATGGGTGGAGGGTGCGGGGGTGGGTGTTTCCGACCGGCGGCGCTCCACCGGCGCTCCGCCGGAGTTTGCAAGGCCCTCGTCCCGGGAGTGGATCGGGGCGGACGGGCCCTCACTCTGCTTACGGAAATCGGGGGTTGAAGGGCCGTGTCGGAGTTGGAGTTTTCTGGGGTCACCCCCGACACTCCCCTCCATGTTGCACGAACGTTTCATGCGAACGGCCTTGCGGGAGGCGCGCCGCGGCGTGGGCCTCACCAGTCCCAATCCCGCCGTGGGCGCCGTGCTCGTCCAGGCGGGACGCGTGGTGGGGCGGGGCTGGCACCGCCGGGCGGGTTGGCCCCATGCCGAGATCGAGGCGCTGGCCTCCCTGCCTCATCCCGAGGCCGCGCGGGGCGGCACGCTGTATGTCACCCTTGAGCCCTGCTCCACCCATGGGCGTACTCCTCCCTGCACCGAGGCCATTCTCGCCGCCGGGGTGCGTCGGGTTGTCATCGGAGCCCGGGATCCGAATCCCTTGCATGCAGGCCGGGGCTTGGATCGTCTGCGGGAGGCGGGAGTGGAGGTGATTGAGGGGGTCCTGGAACGGGAGTGCGCGTTCCTGAATCGGGCTTTTTTCCGGTGGATCACGACGGGGCGCCCCTGGGTGATCGCTAAGGCGGCGCTCTCTCTGGACGGCAGGTTGGCCCGTCCCCCGGGGGAGGGGCAGTGGTTGAGCGGGGCTGCCGCCCGGCGCGATGCGCACCGGCTGCGCAGCGAGGTCGACGCGATCCTCGTGGGGGCCCATACGCTGCGGGTGGATAACCCGAGGCTGACGGTGCGCATTCCCGGCCCGGATTCCGGAAAAGTCCAGCCATGGCGGGTGGTATTGACCCGGGGAGGCCAACCGCTGCCTGCGCAGGCTCATTTGTTCACGGATGCCTTTCGGGAGCGGACGCTGGTCTTTGAGGGGCGGCCGCTGGAATCGGTTTTGGAGGAGCTGGGTGGGCGGCTGCGGGTGAACTCGGTTCTGGTCGAGGGCGGCGCGGAGGTCTTGGGCGGCTTTTTCGACCAAGGGCTGGTCGATGAGGTCTGCTTTTACCTCACGCCATGGGTATGCGGGGGCCCGACGCTAGGGATTGGAGGCGTTGGGGTGGGGAGCTCCGAGGAGGGGGTTCGTCTGCGGGGGGTGGAGTACCGGCGGATGGGCCGGGACGTGAGGATGACGGGGCTGGTGGACCGGTCTGGAGGCGCGGAGGCGGAGGGCTAGTTCTTGCGCAGGATCATTTTGTGAATGGGGAGGCCCTGTGCGAGGAAGCGCGCCTCGAAGTTGGTGACGGGGTACTCGGGGTCCTCGGGCCAGTCTTGGCGGGTCCAGCCTTGGGCGCTTGCGGCGACTTTCTCCATCCAGAGGAAGTAGGGGAGGTCATCGGTTTTGAGTCGCAGTTCGGCTCCCGGCTGGAGGCAGAGGCGGACCTGTTCAAGGAAGTCGTCTTGGATGAGGCGCCGTTTGTGGTGGGCGCGTTTTGGCCAGGGGTCGGGGAAGAAGACGTAGGCGCGGGAGACGGCGTCGCGGGGGAGCAGATGGGTGGCGGTGTAGAGGCTTTCGAGCCTGAGGACGCGGACGTTTTGGAGTCCGGCCCGGGCGGCCTTTTTGCAGACGCCTTCGACGCGGCCGGCCATCCGTTCGGTGGCGAGGAAATTGATTTCGGGGTGGCGCTTTGCCATGGCCAGAAGGAACGCCCCCTCGCCGCATCCGAAATCGACCTCGAGGGGGGCTGGGCGGCCGAAGATGGCCTCGCTGGAGGAGCGTTCGGTGAGGGAGTCCGGGTTCCAGAGGATGCGTTGGAGGGCGGACTGCAGTTCGGCGGAGAAGGGAGCGGGCATGGGCGCAGAGAGGGCGAAAGGTCTGGGGAGGCAGCATCGGGGAAGAAGGGGAGGGAGGGAAGTCCGCTTGCCAAAAGCGGGCGGATGGAGCGGAATAAGAATCGTTCCCAACAAATCCGAGCTTCGCCGGTTATTGTTTTCGACCTCCTCAACTTCAACCCTCCCCCCCATGCGTCCTCGTTTCCTCGCCCCCCTCGCCCTTGCCCTGAGTGCCCCGCTGGTGGCCTCTCCGCTCTTTGCCGCACAGCCCTTCGCAATCCAGCCCGGGGACCGGGTTTTGATCATGGGCGACACCTTGCTGGAGCGGGAGGGCTCCGCCGCGGCGCTGGAGTCGCGCATGGAGGCCGAAGGGGTGGTGGTGCGCAACCTGTCCTTTAGCGCGGATCTGCCGACGGGCGTTTCTCGTGCGAGCTTTGATCCGGCGGCGACGGGGATGGTGCGGGTGCGGGAGCAGTTGGCTTTGGTGAAGCCGACGGTGGCGATTTTGGGTTATGGGATGGCGGCGAGTTTGGAGCAAATGACCTACGCATCGGGGGATCCGAATCTGAATCCGGATCCGGGCCGGTATGGGGGCGTGTTCACGCCGGCGAAGTTCAAGGCGGATTTGGCGGCGCTGATGGAGGCGATTGCGGCTTCGGCGGAGGGGAAGCCGGTTCGGTTTGTGCTGCTGGCGCCCCTCAAGCATGAGGATTTGCGTGCGCAGCGTCCGGCGCTTCCGGATCCGGCGGCGCACAACGCCCTTTTGGCGGAATACACGACGGTGATTCGGGAGTTGGCGGCGGAGAAGGGGGCGCGTTTTGTGGACTCGGCCGCGCTTCTCCAGGGGGGGGGACACGAGGCATTGACGGAGAATGGGATTCACCCTTCGGAGCAGGGGCTGGAGCGGTGGGCGGAGGGCGTGGCGAGGGAACTGGGCTGGGCTGCGCCTCACAAGGCGCGCACGAAGGAGCAGTCGGCGGCCTTGCGCAAGGCGATGCAGCGCAAAAACGAGCTGTTTTTCCACCGGTGGCGCCCTGCGAATCACACCTATATTTTCGGGTTCCGCAAGCGGGAGCAGGGCCGCAACGCCGTTGAGATCGAGCAGTTTGACGAATTGATCCGGGGGGCGGACGAGGCGATCGCGGCGCTGAAGGCGGGCCAGCCCGTTCCGGCGCTGCCGGTGCTTCCGGCGGATCCGTTGAGTCCGGAGCCGATGGCCAGTCCCGACTTTCAGTTGGGAGACGGGCTGGAGATCCGACTTTGGGCGGAGAACCCGCTGCTTTCGAAGCCGATCGAGATCAACTGGGACGCCCGTGGCAGGCTGTGGGTGGCCTCCTCCCCGATTTATCCTCAGATTCAACCCGGTGCGTTTGCGACGGACAAGATCTTCATCCTTGAGGACACGAAGCATCAGGGCAAAGCGGATCGGAGCACGGTGTTTTCGGAGGACTTGCTGATTCCCACGGGGGTGGCGCCCGAACTGGGTGCGGGGCCTTCCCAGAGCGCCTATGTGGGGGCTTCCACCGAGTTGCTGCTGTTGACGGACACGGACGGGGATGGGAAGGCGGACCGGCGTCGGGTGCTTCTGAGCGGTTTTGGAACGGAGGACACGCACCACACGATTCACGCGCTCAACTGGGGGCCGGACGGGCGTTTGTATTTCAGCCAGAGCATCTACATTCACTCGCACATGGAGACGCCGTGGGGGGTGGTGCGCCTGAACAGCGGCGGGGTCCTGGCCTATGATCCGCGTTCGGAGCGCGTCGAGGTGGTGGCGCGCGGTTTGGTCAACACCTGGGGAAACCCGTTTAATCCGGAGGGACAGCTGTTTCTGACCGACGGGGCGGGGGGCAACGGGGTGAGCTGGGGTTTTCCCGGGGCGATTTTTTCGCCGTTCGAGGGGGCTTCCGCGACTGCGCCGAGCATCAGCGCGGGGGGCTATCCCAAGTTTTGCAGCCTGGCCCTGGTTCGCAGCCCGCTTTTTCCCGCGGACTGGCAGGGCAATGCGATCACCTGTGATTTTCGCGCGCACCGGATGGTGCGATTTTCGATCAACGACCTTGCCGCCCAGAGTCCAGCGAAGAGCGGCTATGCCACGTCGGACCAGCCTGACGTCATCCGGACGCCCGACCAGGGATTCCGTCCGATTGACGTGAAGTTTGGTCCGGACGGCGCGTTGTATGTGGCGGACTGGAGCAATCCGGTGATCAACCACGGGGAGGTGGACTTTCGGGATCCGCGTCGGGACAAGACGCACGGGCGAATCTGGCGGATTGCGGGGAAGGGGACGCAGGGGGTGGCGTGGCAGGCACTGACGGAGCGGACGACGCAGCAGCTTTTGGATGGGCTGCTTTCGAAGAATCTCTGGGAACAGGAGCAATCGCGGCGGCTATTGAGCCAGAAGCTGCGTTCGGGGGGGATGGAGGAGGTGACGGAATGGCAGAAGCGGTTGGGGAGTGCGGAGGCGCAGCGTGAGGCGGCGTATGTGCGATCGGGGGCGTTGGGAGCGGAGGCGGCGCTGCGGGGGTTTGTGCCTGGAGACGAGTCGGGACGGGCGCTGGAGGCGCGGTGGCTTGGGGCGGTGGAGCGTACTCCTGAGCGTCTGGCGCGGCTGGGGGCGCTGGCGGAGGATGCTTCGCCGAGGGTGCGGATGGAGGCGATGTGGTCGCTGGCGCGGCGGGTGGATCTTCCTGCGGCGGAACTGATTTTGAAGAGTGCGTCGCTGGCTCCGGAGGGCGATGTCTACTACGGGTTTTCGAGTGCGCGCTCGATTCGGGAAGTGGCGGATTTGTGGTTGGGGAAATTGGTTTCGGGCGAGTGGAAATGGCAGGGCAAAGAGGCGCAGCTTCGCGCGGGGTTGCTTGCGATTGAGCCGAGGCGGAGTGGGCCGGCGGTTTCGGCGGTGCTCCGGGGGATGGCGCTGCCCGGGGATGGTTCGGGGCCGTGGCTGGAGTTGATCGAGCATGCGGGAGGCGTTCCGGAGGCGAATCTGGTCTGGAACCTTGTGTCCAAGCCGGACCAGTCCGCCGCCTTGGTGAGCCGGGGGTTGGCGGTGTTGCGTCGCGTGGCGGAGCGTGGGGCGATTCCTTCGGAGAAACCGGAGGCGATCGCGGCGCTTTTGGGACACCCGGATGCCGGGGTGGTGGCAAAAGCCCTGTGGCTGGCGGGCGCATGGAAGCGCCAAGAGCTGGCGGAACGTCTGGGGGGGATTGCGGCGGGAACCAACAAGAAATTAGGGGATGCCGCGGTGGAGGGGCTTGCGGAGCTGGGAGGCGAACCGGCCTTTGCCCAGGCCCAGAAGCTGCTGAGTGCGAATCAGCCCATGGAACTGCGCCGCAAGGCTTTGGCGATTCTTCTCAAAGTCCGTCCCAAACTGGCTGGAGAAACCGTCCAGACGCTGTTGAAGGATTCCTCCAGCCCTGCGGACTCCCTCGAGACGTGGCGGGTTTTGGTGCGGTTGAACCCGGATTTGGCGGAAAAGGTGCTCGGGGAAATCGCGGCCGCGCTTTCGCCGGAAGCCCTGAAGGCGGGGCAGGAGGCGTCCCAGGAACTCGGGCGCAAGGGGGCGAGGTTGACGGCGGCCTTCAGTAAACTCCGCAACCCGGCGGGGGCGGCCTCCGCGGGTTCGGCGCGCACCATGCAGGAGTGGGCGAAGCTGGTTCAGGAGCAGGGAAATGCGTTGAAGGGTGAGCAGATTTACCACAGCACCGCGATGGTGTGCGTGCAGTGCCACGCCATTGGCGGAGCCGGCGGCAAGCTGGGGCCGGATATGTCCACGCTCGGGGCGAGCGCGCCTCTGGATTACGTGATTGAGAGCGTCCTGGTTCCCAGCGCGAAGGTGAAGGAGGGCTATCACGGCGTGAGCTACACCCTGACGGATGGCGGGGCGGTCGTGGGCGTGCCCTTCGAGGAAAATGCAACCGCGATCAAGGTGCGCCTGCCGGGCGGGATCGAGATGGAGGTGGCCAAGGCCAAGATCAAGTCGAGCGAGACGATTGGTTCGCTGATGCCCGCGGGACTCGTGGATGCGCTCCCCGAGGCGGACAAGTTAAACCTGTTCGCCTTCCTGGGTTCGGTGGGCCGTCCGGGAGCCTTTGATGCCAGCAATGGCGGGGTCACGAGGGCGTGGAAGCTCCTTGGAAGCTTGGACGCCGCGAAGAACCCCGAAGCGCTCAAGGTGGCCCCCGCCGTCTTTTCGCTGACGGACGGGCGGCTTCTGCCCGAGCATGTGCAGGTGCAGCTCGGGATGCTCCCCGGCAGCGGGCCGGTCTTCGCCCTGACCAAGTTGGCCGTGGGCACCGAGGGCAAGGTAAGCCTTGCGGTGGAGGGGGCTGCGGCGGTGTGGCTGGACGGACAGTCCCAGAGCGGCGCGGCGTTTGAGGCGAATCTGGGCGTGGGAGAGCACACCCTGGTGGTGGAGCTCCAACGCGGGGCGCTTCCGCCGGTGCTTCGGGCGAAGTCCGCCCAAGTGCGCTTTACCGCTCCCTAGGGGGGTGGAGCGGAGTCTGCCCGGGGGAAATCTGCCGAGAGGCCCTGGCCGGTTTCTCCCTTGCGGAGCGGGGGGGCGCGTGCGCTTTTAGGGGGGTGATGAGTGAGCGCTTAAACTTGGTGATTGGGCTCGCGGTCTTGGCTGCGAATGTGACGCTTTGCGCCGCGTTGACGCCGGCTCGCGGGGCGGAGTTGCAAACCCCTGCGGGGCGCTTGCGGGCCGTGTGGCGGGTGCTGTTTTTAGCGTTCCTCCAGATCGGGGCGTGGGGGGTGTTGTTGTGGGAGTCCGGGGCGGTGGACTCGGGTTGGGAGGGCTGGGAGGAGGCGTTGCGGGCGTTTACGTGGAGGAACTCC
>JBEBAG010000114.1:0-6238 GCA_041159065.1 Verrucomicrobiota bacterium
GGGGGCAGTATCAGATCAATGTGCAGAGCGTGACGGCGGGCGGGGCGGGAATGTTGCAGGCGAAGTTTGAGGCGCTCAAACAGCGGTTGCTCGCGGAGGGGCTGTTTGAGCGGGCACGCAAGCGCGCGCTTCCGCGGTATGCGCGCACGGTGGCGTTGGTGACCTCGGGCAGTGGGGCGGCTTTGCAGGATATGTTGCATGTCTTGGGGCGCCGGGCTCCGTGGGTGCGGGTGTTGGTGTATTCGGTCCGGGTGCAGGGGGAGGGGGCGGCTCAGGAGGTGGCTGAGGCTGTGGAGTTTATCAATTGTGCCTCAGGGACTGAGATTCCGGAGGTGGACGTGATCGTTGCGGGTCGGGGCGGCGGGAGCATTGAGGATCTTTGGGCCTTCAACGAGGAGGTGGTGGCCCGGGCGATTGCGGCGTCGCAGATCCCGGTAGTGTCTGCGGTTGGTCATGAGACGGATTTTACGATTGCGGATTTTGTGGCGGACCAGCGTGCGCCTACGCCGAGTGCGGCGGCGGAGTTGGTGACCCCGGACGGGGAGGATTTGAGGCGGCACGTGCGGATGCAGCGGGAGCGGATGGAGGGGTTGCTTGCCGCGCAGGTGCGGCGGTGGCGGCAGCGTGTGGATTTACTGGAGAAAAGCGCCCTGTTTCGGGAGCCGCGCAATCGGCTGGAGCAAGCCGCGCAGCGTGTGGACGGGGCGGCGGATCGGCTGTTGCGGGCGATGCGTGGTGCGGTGGAGCGGAAGCTTCAGCGGGTGGAGGCGTTGGCCGGGGCGGTGCGCCAACACCGGCCCGATCAGGTGCTGGCGATGAAGCGGCAGTCGGTGCGCGAGTTTGCGGGTCGAATGGAGCGGGGGATCCGCGAGAAGCTGAGGGGGCATGAAGCAGCGCTGAAACGGTTGTCCGAACTGCTGGTGCTGCTTTCGCCGGAGGCGACCTTGGAGCGGGGGTACAGCATCACGCTCACCGAGCGCGGGGAGGCGCTGCGTTCGATCGCCTCGGTGACTCCCGGGAGTCTTCTGGTGACCCGGGTGCGCGACGGGGTGGTGCGCTCCAGGGTGGAGGCCCGGGAAGAGCCGTAGGGAATCCGCAGAGGGAAGAAGGGCCCGGAGACGGGGATTGCGTCGGGGCACCGGGTCCGCTCACCCTTTTGCGGAGTTTTTCTGAGTATGAGCGATTCGGCTGATTTGCCTGTGCCCCCGTCGGGGGAGTCCAAGGAGGATTCTGCGCTGAACACCGCGATCTCGATTGCGGTGGCCCTGGGCGGGACCTTCATGGCGCTGAGCAACGTGAAGGATGGGAACATCAATCAAGCCATGCAGGACGCCCAGGTGCGCAAGGTGGATTCGTGGAACTTCTATCAGGCGAAGAGCACCAAGCAGCACATCGCCGAGGGCACCCTCGAGCAATTGCGGAGCTTGCGTATGCTGAGTGCGGGGGCCTCGTCCGAGGCGTTGGCTTCGCTGGACCAGAAAATTACGGGGTTTCAGCAAAAGGTGGAGCGGTACGAGAGGGAGAAGGAGGAGATCAAAAAAGAGGCGAAGCGCTGGGAGGAAAAGTACGAGGAGCTGAACCAGGTGGACGACCAGTTTGATCTCTCGGATGCGGCGATGTCGGTGGGGATCGCCCTGTCCGGGGTGGCGGCGCTGGCGAAACGGCGGTGGCTTTTTGGCGTGGCGGCCGCGTTTTTCCTCTTTGGCGTGGCGATGGGTTTGGCGGGCTTTTTCGGGTGGTCTTTTTCAGTACCCTTTCTCAGTAAGTGGCTTTCCTAAGACGTCGGGGGGGAGCGTGGTAACGCGAGGTCCCGTGTGGGGAGGGGCGTCGGTGAAGCGGGCCGTGCTTTGACGGCATGGGGCTCGCGGCGTCCTCGAAAAACTCAGGCACCGGATTGGCGGGCCTGCCACTGGGCGATCGCTTCGAGGAAGGGCTCGGCGAAGTCGCGCAGTTTGCGTTCGCCCACCCCGGGAAGCTCGGCGAAGTCGGAGGGCGTTCTGGGTTGCCGGGCGGCGAGGTGGCGCAGGGTGACGTCGGGAAAGATGATGTAGGGGGGGACGTTTCGGGCGTCGGCAAGGTGACGCCGCACGGTGCGGAGGTAATCGAAGAGGGCCTCGTCGCAAACCAGGTCTCCTTCGATGGTTGTTGAGCGCTGGCGCGAGGGGGCTTGGGCTGGGCGGGTGAGGGTGAGCGAGGAGCGGGAGCGGAGCCATTGGGTGCCCGCCGGGGTCAGTTCGAGGGTGCTGAGGCGATCGGTGGTTTGGCTGCAGAAGCCGAGCCGGACCAGCTCCCGGCCGATGCTTTGCCATTCGTTTCGGGAATGTTCTCTTCCGATGCCATAGGTGGATACCTGGTGGTGACCCCAGCGGCGGATTTTTTCGGAGTCCGCCCCGGTGAGCACCTCGACGATGTGGTTGAGGCCTACGGAGAAGGGGGAGGCCTGGCGGAGGCGGTAAATGCAGGAGAGGAATTTTTGGGCGACGAGGGTGCCGTCGAATTGTTCTTTGGGCTCCAGACAGTTGTCGCATGCGCCGCAGGGGACCTCGTGGAAGGATTCGCCAAAGTAGCGCAGGAGCGCGGTCCGCCGGCATTCGGCGGACTCGGCGTAGTGGATCATCTGCTGGAGTTGTTCGCGGGCGATGCGTTGCTCTTCAGGGTCGGTTTTTTCCTCGATGAACGCCTTCTGTTTGATGGCGTCGGCGGCGCTGTAGAGCAGAACGCAGTTGCCGGGGAGTCCGTCGCGCCCGGCCCGGCCGGTTTCTTGATAATAGCCCTCGATGTTTTTGGGCAGGTCGTAGTGGAGGACAAAGCGGACGTTGGGTTTGTGGACGCCCATCCCGAAGGCGACGGTGGCGCAGATGACGCGCACATCATCCCGAAGGAACTGCTCTTGGGTACGTTCGCGCAGTTTGGGCTCCAGACCGGCGTGGTAGGGGAGGGCTTGGACTCCAGCGTTTTGGATGCGGGCGGCGAGTGCCTCGGTGGATTTGCGGCTTTGGCAATAGACGATGCCGGACTGGTCCCGGTGTTGCCTGAGGAAGTGCAGGATCTGTTCCGAGGGCTTCTGCTTGGGCAGGATGCGGTAGGTGAGGTTGGGGCGGTTGAAGCTGGCTGTGTAACAGCGGGGTTCTCGGAGCTCGAGCAGGCGGATGATGTCGGCACGCACCCGTTCGGTGGCCGTGGCGGTCAGGGCCATGAAGGGGGTGTCGGGCAGGATTTTCCGCAGACTGGCGAGCTGGCGGTACTCGGGGCGGAAGTCATGGCCCCATTCGCTGATGCAGTGAGCCTCGTCGATGGCGAACTGCCGGACTTGGAGTTCGGGAAGGCGTTCGACAAAGCTCTCCAGGAGGAGGCGTTCGGGGGCGATGTAGAGCAGCCGGTAGTCTCCCCGATAAAGGCCTCGGAAGCGCGCCTTGGATTCGGAGGCGTCGAGGGTGGAGTTGAGGAAGGTGGCCGGGATGCCGCTGGCTTGGAGGCCGTCCACCTGGTCCTTCATGAGGGCGATGAGGGGGGAGACGACGATGGTCAGTCCGGGATGGACGAGGGCGGGCAACTGAAAACAGAGCGATTTGCCGCCCCCTGTGGGCAACAGGGCGAACACATCGCGTCCAGCGAGGGCGTCTTGGATGATTTCGGCTTGGAGAGGCCGGAAGGAGCCGTAGCCGAAGGACCGTTTGAGGAGCGCCTGCAGCTCCCGGAGGTTCATGGGCGGCGGCGTTCGAGGGCGGACGGCACGAGGATGCAGCGCATCCCGGCGGCATTAGCGGCGGTGCGTCCAATTTCGGTGTCCTCGAACACGATACAGCGCTCGGGGGGAACCCCGAGGCGTTTTGCGGCCTCCAGGAAGGGGTCTGGGGAGGGCTTGCCGTTTTGGTAGTCCTCGGCGGTGATGACGGCTCCGAACAGGGAGGTGATGCCAATGGACTCGAGGGTGTTGAGGACGACGTGGCGGTGTCCTCCTGAGGCCACGGCCATGGGCTTTTTGGCGTGGAAGCGCCGGGCCACGCCGACGACGGGGGCGATCGGCTGGGCGATGGCGCTCCGGGAGAGCTCGAGGAACAGGGCCTCCTTGCGCTCCACGATGGGGTCGACCTCGAGGGAGAGCCCGTGGCGTTCATTCAGGATTTCAATGATCCGGCCCGTGGGAACGCCCCCGAGGGCGTAGAAGTCCGGTTCGGGGAAATACCGGGAGAATTCGCCCAGTGCGCTGCTCCAGGCTTCAAAGTGGGTGGGCATGGTGTCGGCCAGGGTGCCGTCACAATCAAAAATGAGGCCCTCGAACTCGGATTCGGAGAGGGCGGGCAGCCAGGAGGGGAGGGCGGTTTGGGAATCGGTCATGTCTTTTGGGTCAAAACGCGAGTTTAGGGTGCTGGGAGCGGGGGAGAAACTGGGAATTTGCGCGGCTTTTGGGCGGGTTTCTGCTTAACTTTCAAGGGTTGTGGCAAGATGCTTGCTGCATCTGAAGGCCGCCGTATGCGCATTTCCCGTTTGTTCCCTGTTGCTCTGGTTGGTGCGATTTTTTCCTGCAGCGTTTTTGCGGGCGGAGGCTCATCCGGGGCCTCGCGCGCGGGGGCTGCGGGGGGGAATTCCAATGGGCTTGGGAATGGCGGAAGCCCGAATGGATCGGGAAACTCTGGAGCTGACGTGGCCCTGCAAGCAAGGCCCCAAGGCCCTGTTCCCGCCGGAGTTTCACCGGAGACGCCCTATACTTTCCGGCAGGTGGGCTACTTGGCGACGGTGGGTCCGGCTCCCCTGCGTTTCGGTCCGCCCTCTCCAGGGTGCAATGAACGCACGCCCCCGAGAGTGCCTTCCTCCTCGCGCAAGGCTCCGGTGAGTGGCGGGGTGGTGGGGCAAACGCAGCCCGCGCCCCCCGCGGAGGTCCCTCCCCCGGTGACTGGGAGCACTTTCCAGAGCACCACGATTGTGACGGGAGGCGGGCGCGAAGTTTTGGGTACCCCCACCGACGAGGTGATTCAGTTTTTCCGTCCCCAACAGGTCGATCCGGAGATGCAGGGGCGCCGGTTGAGGTTCATGTTCGACCCTGTGCAGTCATTCCAGTCGGCGGTGCCGCCGGCGTCGGCCCCGCCGAGTCGCGCCACCTTCCGCCAAAACTAGCCGGATGGGCCGCATGAGACGCTTTCGTGGCAGGGTTGGGGCGATCGGATTCGGATTGCTGGTTCTCGCGGGGGGGGCGGGGGTGACGGTGCGCACGGTGGCGCAGGATCCCTCGTTGTTCCGGACTGGCACGGAGGATTCGAAGACCCCCTCGAGAACGCCAGCTCCTGCCCCTGCGGCACCGGCACTTCCGGCGGTTCGGCCCCCGACGGCGCCTTCGCCACAGCCGGCGTCGCCACAGCCGGCTCCGGCCGCTCCGAGTGTTTCGGGATCGCCTGCCCCCGGAAGATCGGTGGATCCTCGTGTGGTGGAGAGAATTACGGTCGACAAGGCGGAGCGCAGTGGTGGGGCGAGCACGCCGGCGCCTCGTGCCTCGGTGAATCCGGAGCCCGGAGCCAGGGATGCGGCGATTGGTGGGGGTGGAGGGGCTAAGGCGAGTGCGGCTCCCAGTGCGGCGAATGGGATCAAGGACGAAGAGGCGAGCCGTGCCATGAAGGAGTTGGGTGTGGGGCGGATGGGCGCGCCCGCCGCGGATCCGGAGAGCGAGGAGTCGAAGCTTGCGGAGATCAAGGGGTTGGTGAAGGCGACTCGGAAGACGATGGAGGAGGGAAAGGCGGAGTTGGCGGATCGCTATTTGGAGTCGATTGTGGCGGTACAGATGCCTGACGCGGCGAAGAAGGCGGCGCTACGGGAAGTGGCGGAGTTGTACGAGTCGCACGGAGACCGGGTGAAGGCGGCGGCGATTTATGAGAAGCTGTGCACCTTGATGGAGAACGACACGGAGATGCCGCTTTGGTTGGTGAAGCTTGGGGTGTTGTACCGCGAGTCGGGGGCCTACCAGTTGGCGATTTCGCGCTTTTACGGGGTGATCAATATGGCGATCAAGGTGGGGGGGCGCGATTTTGAGTCCCAGCAGGGGATTGCCCGAAAGGCGCAGCGCGAGATTGCGGACACGCACTTTCTGAAGGGGGATTTCGAGCAAGCGCAGAAGTTTTACAACATGGCCTTGCGCTCGGAACTGAGCAAAGAGGATCGGGCGATGGTGTTGTTTCGTGCTGGGCACTGCACTTTTATGCGGGACGACCCAGCCGGGGCGGTCGCGATCTTTGAGCGTTTCTTGAAG
>JBEBAG010000115.1:0-12086 GCA_041159065.1 Verrucomicrobiota bacterium
AACCGGTGAGGAGTCGGACGTACTGGTCCTTGGCCACGGTGAACTCACCCTTGGAGGTTTGGAGGTACTGGCGGTAGAGGTTGTAGTCGATGGAGAGCGGGTTGGGGTCGGTGAAGACCCAGCGGTTGGACTCAAATTTTTGGAGCGCGTGAGCGTCTTGGATTTCCGTGGCGAGCTCGAAGGATTCGCCGGCGCGGGTGGGGGCCTCGACGAACTTGAGAAATTCCAACGATTTGCTCCAGAGATAGTTGCTTCCGCGCCAGACGACATCCTTGCGGCCGCTGGTGTTCCAATTGGCGACCGAGGTGAAGCGGGCGTTGGGGCGGAGCGGAGCGTCGGTTTTCCAGAAGTCCGTGACGATGGGCTGCCGGGTGGGGAGCCACTGCAAACCGTGGGTGGGGACGGGGAACTGGGAGGACCCGACGAGTTCGCCGAAGGTGAAGAGGCGATGGTGCTGGTGGATGAACTCGGGGATTTTGCCTTGATCGTTGTCGATGCGCATCTGTTCGACCCCGGGGTCGCTCTCGACGTAGAGGATGCGTTCGCTTTGGAGGAGGTCCTCGTTCATCTCCTGGGCGCCACAGACGTTGAGGATGGCGTCGGCTTCCTTGTAGAGCTGTCGGATTTTCTCGAGGGAAAGCCCGGCGGCCTCGGGTTTTTTGAGGTAGCGGGCGCAGAAGGCCCAGCGGCCCTCGAAGCCGAATTCGCGGCTCAGTTTGTCGAGGATGCTGGCGGCGTACTGGTAGCCCTCGTTGACCTCGTAGGCGACGGGATCGTAGGGGAGGCGGGCGGAGTCCTCGATGTAGTAGACCTCATGGCCGAGGCGCTGGAGTCCGACGATGTAGTGGATGTGCTGCCAGACGACGCCCGCGATGGGGCAGCCGGCCATAAAACCCATGACGATGATTTTTTTCTTTTGCATGAGAAAAGGAAGCAAGGGGCTCGGAACGGGGGGGACGAAGGGACTGGCTCAGGGCAGTTCTTTGACGACGACAGCAGGATTTCCCGCGACGATGGTGTTGGCTGGGACGCTGCGGGTGACGACGGCGCCGGCGGCAATGACGGCGTTGTCCCCGATGGTGACGCCTTTGAGGATGATGGCGTTCATTCCGATCCACACGTTGTTGCCGATTTTGACGGGGGCCGTGGTGAGTTTGGGGCGCGGGGGGCGGTTGGGGAGGTACGGGGACAGGGCGAGGGCGTCCTGTTTGCGCAAGGCGGCGTCGATGGGATGAAAGTCGCCGTCGGCGATTCCAACGTTCCAGGAGATGAGGCAGTGGGAGCCGATCTCGACGGATTCATCAGCCATGATCAGGGCGCCGTTGAGCAGGGTGTAATCGCCGACCGAGACGTGGCCCTCCTCACCGACGGAGAAGGAGCAACCGCAGTAGCAGGAGACATAGGAGCCGATTTCGACGGCGGGCTCGCGTTTGCCGCGGAAGTTTTTGAAGACCTGGGCGGACTCGAGATAGACGCCTTCGCCAAAGGTGACGTTGGCGGGGATGGGTTTGGGCCACCAGTCGTGTTCGACGGTGCGGTCGGGCCGGATATTGCTCATGAGAAGGGAGAGGCGAAGGGGGGCGGTACGGGCGAGAGCGGGAGGCTAGACGTTTCCCGAAGCTTCGCCAAGGTTAGCGGACAGGTAGAGGTTGGCGTAGAAGCCGCCCTTGGCGACGAGTTCGGGTCCGCGGCCCTCCTCGACGACGCCCCCCGGGCCGAGGACGACGATTTTATCGACGTTGTGGATGGTGGCGATGCGGTGGGTGATGATGAGGGTGGTGCGGCCCTGCATGAGTTCCTCGATGGTGTTCATGATCGCGGACTCGGTGGTGGGATCGAGGGCGGAGGTGGGTTCGTCGAGGAGGAGAATGGGAGCGTTTTTCAGGAAGGCGCGGGCGATCCCGATGCGTTGGCGCTGGCCGACGGAGAGGTGGCCGCCGCGTTCTCCCACCTCGGAGTCGTAGCCCTGGGGGAGTGCGGTGATGAAATCGTGGGCTTGGGCGCGTTTGGCGGCCTCGATGATCTCGGCATCGGTGGCGTCGGGGCGTCCGTAGGCGATGTTTTCGCGGATGGTGGAGGAGAAGAGCAGGGTGTCTTGGAGGACGATGGAGATTTGCTGGCGGAGGGACTTTTTTTCGAGGTCGCGGAGGTCGATGCCATCCAGAAGCACGCGGCCGCCGGAGGGATCGTAGAAGCGGGGGACGAGGGAGAGGAGGGTGCTTTTGCCGGCGCCCGTGGTGCCGACGAAGGCGACGGTTTGTCCCGGGACGAGGTGGAGGTTGACGTTGGAGATGATGTTGCGATCGGGGGTGTAGCCGAAGGAGACGTTTTCGAAGCGGAGATCGCCCCGGGTGTGGGTGATGCGCTGGGCGTTGGGTTTTTCCGGAACCTCGTCCTTTTGGTCGAGGACCTCGAAGCAGCGTCGGGCGGCGCCTGCGGCGCGTTCGAGGTCCCAGCCGACGGAGGTGATGGATTCGATGGGCTGGTAGAGCATGTCCATGCAGCCCTTGATGACGAGGAGGCTGCTGAGGGAGATCTGTCCGGACAGGACGTGTTCGCCGCCCATCCAGCAAACGGCGGCGGTGGTGGCGACGAGGAGGGTGGCGGAGATGAGGGAGCTGGTCATGCAGATGGACTGCATGCGGACGTTGGCCTCAAGGCTTTGTCTGGCGCTGGTGGCGAACTGCTGAATCTCGTGCTGTTCGCGGCCGAAGGCTTGGACCATTTTGACGGAGCTGAGGCCTTCTTGCGCGAGGCTGAGGACCGCGCTTTCCCGTTCGGAGATGCGGGTGGCCTGATTGCGGATGCGGTCGGCGAAAGCGCGGAAGGTGATGGCCATCAGGGGGATCACTGCAAGGGCGAGGATGGTCAGGCCGATGTCCAAGGCCCACATGGTGAGGATGTAGGTGAAAAAGTTTTGGGCGCTTTGGAGGAGGAAGATGAATTTGGAGTAGAAGGTTTGGAGCGATTGGGAATCGTAGGCGACCCGCGAGGTGGAGTCTGCGCTGCGTCGGGAGTCGTGGAATTTGAGGGGGAGGGAATGCAGGTAACCGTAGAGATCGGTCCGCAGCGCGAGCAGTCCCTTGAGTCCCACCTTAAAGAACATCATTTGGGAGGTGACATTGAGCCAGGCGGAGAGGAGGTGTGCCGCGACAAAGGCGATGCTGCAACCCGCCACAATTTGGGAGAGCGAAAAGGGTTCCAGCGAAACGTGAAGGGAGTCGCGAAATTGCAGCGTGAGCCCGTGCTGGGGCTTTCCGAGGGCGGGAAGCACGTTGCCAAGGAGATAGGCTGGGGCGGCGATTTTGACGATGTGCAGCGGGGTTTGCAGCAGGTTCAGCCCCATGGCGACGGTCGTGGGCCACCAAGAGGGCAGGTAGTAATCGATGACTCGGCGGTAGATGGAGGTCATACGGGAGAGCGGGGGTGCGGAAGTGCGGGAGGCGGAGGAAGGAAAACAGAACGCGGAAAGGGATCAACTTCCCGAACCATTCAGTTTGAGGGAACGGAGGAGGCGAGTCGCTGGCGCAGGCGTTCCAAAGCCCAGAGCGCGTGCTCCGCGATGAGCGGCTCGGGATCCCGTGCGGCGTTTTCCAGCGCGGGCACATCCTCGGCGGAGCCGGTGTTGCCAAGGGCGACGCACACGTTGCGCAGAAAGCCGCGTCGTTTGATCCGCTTGATGGGCGAACCCCGAAACAGGGTCCGGAAGGCGTCCTCATCGAGGGCGAGGTAGTCGCGCAGTCGCCACTGGGAGAGGGCGGGACGCGGGGCAAGGCGGATCTCGGTGGCGGCCTTGGCGAAGCGATTCCAGGGGCAGACGGCGGCGCAGTCGTCGCAGCCGTAGATGCGGTTGCCGAGCAGGGGGCGCAGGGGCACTGGGATGCTGCCTTTGAGTTCGATGGTGAGATAGGAGACGCAGCGGGTGGCGTCGAGTTGGTGGGGGGCGGTGATGGCCTGGGTGGGGCAGATGTCGATGCAGCGGGAGCAGGAGCCACAGCGGTCCGTGGCTGGGGGATCGGCGGGGAGTTCGAGGGTGGTCAGGAGCGCGCCGAGAAAGAAGAAGGCGCCGAGTTTTTGGGAAATGAGCATGGTGCTTTTTCCCTGCCAGCCGATGCCTGCGAGAGCCGCGTAGTCGCGCTCGAGGACGGGGCCGGTGTCGACGTAGCTGCGCTGCAATCCCCCGGCGGCGGCGAGCACGGACTCGAGCTGCCGGAGCCGGGGGGTGAGGACCTCGTGGTAATCTTCCCCGAGGGCGTACCGTGCGATTTGATGGTCGGTTGCGGGCCGGGCTTCGTTTGCAGGGAGATAGTTTTTGGCGACGACCACGATGGATCGCGCACCTGGGAGGACGAGCTGCGGGTTGGTGCGGCGGTCTGCGTTTTTGGAGAGCCAGTGCATTTCGCCGGCCTTTCCGGAGGCGATCCATTTGCGGAATGCCTCGGCGTGCGGAGGGGCGGAGGCTGGGGTGACGCGGCAGGCGTCAAAGCCGAGGGAAGCCGCCGTTTGGAGGAGGCTGGTTTTTAAGGCGACGGGGTCCACGCGAAGTGGTGGCGCAGCGCGAGGAGGATGGCATCCACGGCTTGGTTCAGCGAAAGCGCGGAGGTGTCGAGGGACCAGTCGGCGGCCTGTTCGTAGGCGGGTTCGCGCACGGCGAGGAGTTCGCGGAGTTTCTCGCGGGGGTTTTCACCTTGGAGGAGGGGGCGTTTGGTGTTGCGCGAGACGCGCTCGAAGAGGACGTCCTCGGAGGCTTGGAGGCGCACGACGAAGCCGGCGTGGTGGAGCATTTCGCGGTTGATGGAGCGCAGCACGGCTCCGCCGCCGGTGGAGATCACGGCATGGTTGAAGTGCGCGAGGGAACGGAGGACGCAGGTCTCGATTTCCCGGAAGGCCTCCTCCCCTTCTTCAGCGAAGATCTGGGTGATGGGTTTTCCGATGCGCTCGACGATGAGTTGGTCGGTGTCGAAGAAATCGAAGCCGAGGGATTTGGCGGCGAGCCGGCCGACGGAGGATTTTCCGCTGCCCATGAAGCCCACCAAGATCAGGTTTTGGGGCTTGGAGGGATCCATGGGTGAGGGCGGCGTGGGTCTGAAGCGAATTCGGGAGGGGGCTAGAGTTTGCCCAGACAGGCTTGGATGAAGCCGGTGAAGAGGGGGTGGGGGTGGTTGGGTTTGGATTGGAATTCTGGATGGAACTGGCAGGCCAGGAAGTAGGGGTGGTCGCGCAGTTCGATGAGTTCGACCAGGCTGCCATCGGGGGAGGTCCCGGCGATGACAAAACCGAGGGCTTCCATCGCTTCGCGGTACTTGAGGTTGAACTCGTAACGGTGCCGATGACGCTCTCGAATTTCGCGGGTGCCGTAGACCTTGTGGGCTCGGGTGCCATCCTTGATGAGCGTGGGCCAGGTGCCCAGACGCATCGACGCGCCCTTGTCGGTGACGCCCTTTTGTTCTTCGAGCAGATGAATGACGGGGTGGGGTCCCTCGGGATCGAACTCTGCGGAGTTGGCTTCCTTGAGGCCGCAGACGTTGCGGGCGAACTCAATGGTGGCCACCTGCATGCCGAGGCAAAGGCCGAGGAAGGGGAGTTGGTTTTCGCGGGCGAACCGGGTGGCGTTAATTTTGCCTTCGACGCCACGTTCTCCGAATCCTCCCGGGACGAGGATGCCGGCCACCCCCTTGAGGGCCTCTGCGGGGGAGGTGTCCTCGAGGGTTTCCGCGTCGACTCGGACGAGATCGATGCCGCAGTCGTTGGCTGCGGCGGCGTGGGTGAGGGATTCGTAGATGGATTTGTAGGCGTCTTGGAGTTCGATGTACTTGCCGACGACGGCGATTTTGACGCGTTTTTTGGGATGAACGACGCGCTCGACGAAGCGGCTCCATTCCGTCATGTCGGCGGGAGGAACATTGAGGCCGAGGAGGTTGCAAATGGTGTCGTCGAGATGCTCGCGCTGGAGCATGAGGGGCATTTCGTAGATGGTCGAATCCACGTCGCGCGCCTCGACGACCGCCTCGAGAGGGACGTTGCAGAACATGGAGAGCTTGTGGCGCACATCCTCCTCGATGGGGTGCTCCGTGCGGCAGACGAGGACTTGGGGGTGGAGTCCGATTTCGCGGAGTTTGGCGATGGACTGCTGGGAGGGTTTGGTTTTGAGCTCCCCCGCGGCCCGGATGAAGGGGACGAGGGTGACGTGCATAATGACGACGTTGCGCGGTCCGACTTCGAGGACGAATTGGCGGATGGCCTCGAGAAAAGGGAGGCCTTCGATATCGCCGGTCGTGCCTCCGATTTCGGTGATGAGCACATCGCAGGGCTGTTCCTTGGAGAGGGTGCGGAGGCGGGCTTTGATTTCGTCGGTCACGTGGGGAATGACCTGGACGGTGTTTCCGAGGTAGTCGCCGCGGCGTTCGCGGGCGAGGACGGTTTCGTAGACTTGGCCGGAGCTTGTGCTGTTGGAGCGTGAGAGAACGCAGTTGGTGAAGCGCTCGTAGTGTCCCAAGTCGAGGTCGGTCTCGGCTCCGTCGTCGAGAACATAGACTTCCCCATGCTGGAAGGGGTTCATGGTCCCCGGATCGACATTCAGATAGGGATCGAACTTTTGGAGCACGACCTTGAGCCCGCGCTGTTCGAGCAGGGTTCCCAAGGAGGCTGCGGCGAGCCCCTTGCCCAGCGATGAAACGACTCCGCCAGTGACGAAAATATACTTCATGGGTGTGCGAAACTAATAGGGAGCAGCGTGGCGGTCTCGCAAGGATGCGCGCTCGCGAGGTGGAAAAAAGGCGTCTCCAAGGGGGGACGCCTCCCTATTCCCGTTGTTTTATGCCTTGCGAAGCAGGGTTTCGGCCGCGAGGGCGTCGGCGGGGGTGTCGACGCCGATGGAGGCCTCCGAGGTGAGGACGACGCGGATTTTTGCTCCATTTTCCAAGGCCCGGAGTTGTTCGAGGGACTCGGCCTTTTCGAGCTTGCCCGGCTTCCAGCGAACGAAATCCAGAAGGAACTTCCGGGAATAGCCGTAGATACCCAGGTGTCGGAGGTAGGGAAACGGGCCCCCGTCGCGGGGGAAGGGGATGGGGCTTCGGGAGAAATAAAGGGCGTCGGAGTCGCGGTTGAGGACCACTTTGACTTGGTTGGGGTTCTGGGGGTCGTCTGCCGGGGTAAACGGGGTGGCGGCGGTGACCATGGGGAGTCCGCGTTCCTTGAGGAGAGCGGCGGCAAGTTTGGAGATGAGTTTGGGGTCGATGAGGGGCTCATCGCCCTGGACATTGATGAGGTGGGTGAAGCCGCTCAGGCGTTTGGCGACCTCGGCGCAGCGGTCGGTTCCGGAGACGCATTTGGGGGAGGTGAGGGCGACCTCGGCGCCGAAGGCGAAGGCGGCCTCGGCGATACGCATGTCGTCGGTGGCGACGATGACGGTGTCGATTCCCTTCGCACGGGAGGCGCGTTCCCAGACGTGCTGGAGGAGCGGCTTTCCGGCGAGGGGGTGGAGGGGTTTTCCGGGGAAACGGGTGGAGCTCCAGCGGGCGGGGATGAGTACGGCGGTCTTGGACATGGAATGCAGGGGACAGGTGGAGGGATTAGCGCGGCGTTCCGGAGGCGAGGGGATCGCCGTCGCCCCGGCGTTTTTGGAAGGGGGCGCTTTCAGCCACGGCGTAGAGGAGGGTGCGGAAGGTGCTCCCGGGAGCCTCGAGGGTACGAACGATTTGGTTGAGCGTCGTGGTGTCGTAGTATTCGAGGCCGCGTCCGATCGCATAGGTGAGCAGTTTTTCGCTGATGCAGCGGTGGAAGTCATGGCTGCGGCGGGTGGCAAGAAGGTGGCTGAGCTCAAGTATGTTGCGGAACTTTTCCCCCGTGATGAGGACCCCTTCCGTGTCGATGGGCTTGCCGTTTTCACGGTCGCGGAAAAGGCCCAAGGCGTTGAAGTTTTCGAGTGCCAGTCCGATGGGATCCATGCGGGCGTGGCAGCTGGCGCAGAGGGGTTTTTCCCGGTGGATCTCCATCAGGCGCCGCATGCTTTCGGCGGGTTGCGCTTTTTTGGCGTGTTCTAAGGGGGGGACGTCCGGGGGGGCGGGAGGGGCGGGGGTGCCGAGGAGATTTTCAAGCACGAAGAGCCCGCGTTTGACGGGGGAAGTCCGGGTTGGGTTGGAGGTGACTACCAGCAGGCTTCCGTGGGTGAGGATGCCGGCGCGGGGACTGTTTTCCGGGAGATCGACCTTCTGGAATTTTGGACCGGAGACGCCGGAAATTCCGTAGAAGTTGGCGAGCGACTCGTTGAGGAAGGTGTAACGGGCGGTGAGCAGTTCGAGCGTGGGGCGGTTTTCGCGGATGAGGTGGAGGAGAAACAGTTCGGTTTCCCTACGGAGGGCGCGGCGGATCTGGCGATTGAAGGTTTTTTCACCCGCTTCGAATGGGACTCCGAGAATGGCGGCGGCTTGGATGGGGATGGCCTCGACGTCGCGGGTTTGGAGCCATTGGCCGACGAAGTTGGCGCCGAATTCTTCAAAGCGAGGGTCGGCGATCATGCGGTCAATTTGGGAGCGCATTTGAGTCCGCAGATTTCCCTGACGCGCGAGTTCGAGGAGCGTGGAATCGGGCGTGGAGCTCCAAAGGAAGTAGGAGAGTCGGCTGGCGAGGGAATACTCGTCGATGGGATGCGTTTTGGCGGGGTTGTTTGGCTCGGGCTGGGACTCGGAACGGAACAGGAACCGGGGAGAGGCGAGCAGCGCGGTCATGGCTTCTGCGATGCCGCGCTCGAATCCACCGTCGGGCCGGCTGTCTCCGGCTTGGAAAAGACGCATCAGGCGTTCGAGGTATGCGGGTTCCGGGGGGCGTCGGAGGGTTTGTGTGGCGAATTGGTGCAGGAAGGAGCGTGCCATCTTTTCGCGTTCGGCGCGCAGCGGATGGGGGGGGCCCAGGGGCAGGAGCTTGCGAGTCTGGGGGCCGGGTGGAGGGTTGAGCGCGGAATCCACAATGGACTGGGCCGCCTCGACGTATTTCTCCATCAACAAGGGCGAGAGGTTCAGCACTTCGCCGATCGTGTCGAATCCGTAGCCGGTGTCGTCGGCGGGGAGCTGTTCGGTGACTTGGAAGTCAACGCCGGTGAGGTCGCGGATGGTGTTGCGGTATTCCTGACGGTTGAGGCGTCGGAGGGTGACCCGGCCTGGGTCGGGGTTCTGGGGGTTGAGGCGGAAGACGGATTGCTCGATCCAGGTTTGGAGGATTTGCAGCTGCTCGGCGGAGGGTTGCGGTTTGTCGCTGGGCGGCATGAGCTGGGAGTCGAGATTGCGCCAGACGGCCAGCCACGTTTTGAGGTCCTTTCGGAGGGCGTCGTGATTGCGGTATTGATCGAGGGAGACGCCCCCTTTTTTGGATCCCTCGCCGTGGCAGTCGTAGCAGAACTCCTGGAGCAGGGGGGTGATGCGTCTCTGAAAGTCGAGCTCCGTCGGGTTGGCTGGGAGTCGGGCCGTGGATCCCCAGAGGAGGGCGAGGATTGTGGAAAGGAGGGTCCTGAGCCCTGGGGTTCGAAGCAGGCGGGGCAGGGGTTTCGGGAGTTGGCGGGGGGCGGGAGGCATGGGGTGGGGTGCAGCTATGCCGAGCAGACTCGATGCAGGGAGAAACCTTTGAGAAAATGCGAGGGGGCGGCCTGATTGACAATTCCGGGGGCGGGTGGGTTAGCGTGACCCAAAGAACCCGATCCTATGGCAATCCGGCACATTTATCTCTCGGCGGGGCACAATTTTTTTGGCCACTACGGGAAGCCGCCGGGCACTTTTGGGATTCAGGAAGTGGACGAGGTGCGCTGCGTGGCGGGGAGGGGTTTGGAGGGGGACCGTTTCTTTGACTACAAGCCGGACTACAAAGGGCAGGTGACGTTCTTCGCGCATGAGACGTATGTGGCGCTTTGCCGTGCTTATCCCGGGGTGTCGGTGCCGGCTTCGGTGCTGCGTCGGAATGTGGTGACCGAAGGGCTGGATCTTCGGGCCTGGGAGGGGAAGGAGTTTGAGGTGCAGGGGGTTCGGTTTTTTGGGACGGGCGAGTGTGCGCCGTGCGAGTGGATGAACCTGGCGTTTGCGCCGGGAGCGGAGGCTTTTTTGAAGGGGTGTGGAGGGTTGAGGGCGAAGATTCTGACCGATGGATTTCTGAGACGGGATGCGTGACTCAGGCCTGAACGCGAAGCGGGCGCCCGCCGGAGAATCCAGGGGCGCCCGATCGGAGCGAAAAGGGGAGGTAAATCCCTTGTGCCAATTCTATTGAAGATTGGAAGGCAGAGGGTTCCCGGAAGTTTCCCAGTGCGGAGGATGGGCCTCGGCCTGGGGAGTCGGCTCCGTTTCGTGGGTGGAAGGAGCGGAGGGTTCCTGCGGCAGCGTCGCGAGGCCGCCGACCGCGGCAACCTCTTCGGCGGATGCCGAAGGGGCTTCCGCGGCGATGGGTATGGGTTCTTCCAGCGGAGCGGAGGGGGGGGGCAGATCCTGAACCAATTCGGCCTCGGGAGCACCCGAGTCGAGGCCGTCCACGGGAGCGGTTTCAGGAAGTTCGCCGGCGAGGGGTGGTTCCGTAGGCGGTTCGGAGACTGGCTCCGCGCTTTCTGCTGATACTGCTCCATCCGCGTCTGCGGCGGATTCGGAGTCGCTTTCCTCCAAATTTTCTGCGGCCGCGGCGGCTTGGGCGGACTGGTTGATTTGATGCGGGGAGAGCGGGAGGTCGAGGCGCGTGTCGGAGAATTCGATCAGGAAACCGGCATGCACGAGGTAGTGGAGGTCGGCCGCGAGCTGGGTTTTGAGTTCGGAGGGTTCCTTGGAGTCAGCCTCGGCCTGCCCGAGAATGCGGATGGCGAGATCCCTGCGGGAAATCCGGGGATGCTCCTCGACGACCTTCAAGATGGAGGCCGGTCCCTCGGAGAACCCCTTGGCGGACTCGGCGCGTTTGGGTCGGATGGCGGAGAGATACAGGACGCGCTTGCGGTGCTTGAAGACTTGGAGGTTTTGCTCGGAGAGGAAGTCGCGCAGTCCGCGGACGAGGGCCGCCGGGTAGGCGAGTTCGCGATCGAAGGCCTCGCGGATGGCGCTGGTGAGAGCGCGTTCCGGCAGTTCACGAGCGATTTTGCCGGAGCATTCGAGGGTCATGTTGGATTTGACCAGTCCCGGGAGGTAGGTCTTGCGGAAATGCGCCTCGGCTTCCTGCAGGGACTTGAACTGGAGCGGTTCGGATTCCTCGGTGGTGTGGAAGACGGTTTGTTTGCTAACGGAGGCCTTCCAGTCGGCGACGGCCTGTTCTCCGGTGAGGAGTTCGATTTCCTCACGTTGGAACTCGGGGAAACTCATTCGGCGGCTGAATCGTTCCTCATAGAGTTTGCGGATCGCGACCTGATATCCGTGGTAGCTCGTTGGCCCGAGGAGGGTTCCGCTCGATCTGCAGCGTGCGACGCTGGTGTAGTTGCCCTTGGGAGGCTCCACCTCGAGCACTTCCTCGCGGTAATAGGTTTCGCGGAACTGGCGGAAGGCGGACCGCTCCACCAGTGAGCGGTCGAAGCTGATCTGTCCGATGCCAACTTGGAAGAGCGGCTTGTCGGAGTCGAGGGAGGTGATTCTGACGAGATGGCGTTCTGGTTTTTCCAAGAACAGCCTGGCCGTGGCGAAGAGAGCGTAGGCACGGCCGCTCTGGCGGATCTGCTTGGAGATGTTTGTGGCGCCTTGGGGTTCAGGAAGGAATTCCACGCGGACGTTGGCGGGAGTGGAGTCCTGCGGGGGGCGCGGCGGGCGAGGCCCGGCGGGGTGCGGGCGTTGAGGTCTCTGAGGGCGGCCATCGCGGGAGCGGTTGTCCCGGTCCCGGTTGCGCGGTCCGCCGTCTGATCTGCGATTGTCTGGGCGGCTGCGGGGTTCGCCACGGGGATCGCGAGGGAAGGGTCTGCGTCCTGAGCGCTCGCGGCGATCCTCCTGGGCATCCCCCTGAAAGCCTGCGTAGGGGTTCGCGGGTGCGGATTCCTTCAACCAGTCGGGGAGGAATTTAAGGTCTAGGGCGGAGAGCGGGTCGCTCATGGCAGTGGCGCGTTGGGAAGTGGGAGCATCGGAGATGCGTGCAGGATGAAGGGCAAC
>JBEBAG010000116.1:0-2882 GCA_041159065.1 Verrucomicrobiota bacterium
CGTTTTGACGCAGCGGAGTGGGTTGAATGGCTCCACGGCAATCCCGAGTTTCTCCTGAAGAAATTCGGAGATCATGCCGAGTCTCGCCCCCCCGCCGGAGAGATAGACTTTGGTCGGAGCGGACCCTCCCTGCTGAGAGCGGTAGAAGGAGATGGAACGGGCCACCTCGGAATGGAGTCGCGTGAGCGCGCCCCGAAGCACTTTGGAAAGCTTCGCGATCTCTGGATCCTCGTGGTCGGCGTGGCTCGAGCCTTGGCCGACAAATCCGTACTCGCGTTTACGCTGTTCTGCGGCGGTGAAGTTTTCGCTGAACTCCTTCGCCACGGCGCCCGTGAGGGCCGAGCCGCCGGAGGAGATCACACGAATGAAAAACTTTCCGGGCTCGACAAACAAAAGGTTGGTGGTCCGGGAGCCCAGATCCATCAGGAGCGAGCATCCCTCGGGCTCTCCGTAGTTGAATCGAAATGCGTTATAGAGGGCCAACGGGGCGAGATCGAACGCAGAGGGGGTTACACCGACTCCCTGAGTCGCAGCCGTCCACTCCTCCAGGATATCCGTTTTCGCGGCGACGATGAGCACCTCGGGCTCGCTAGACTGCTCGTCGGATAGGGATTTGTAGTCCCAGACAACCTCATTGAGGGGGTAGGGTATGTTTTGCTGTGCCTCGAAGGCGACGGTCTGCGCAAGTTTACCCGGTTCTACGATGGGCAATTTGACCAAACGGCTGAAGACGGACTGGGAGGGCAGGCAGCAGAACGCGTCGCCCTTCTTGATGCGCATGGCCTCCGCGATTTCACCGAGGGCCAAGGTCGCCTGCGAGACCCGGGAGGCATCCGCCGCGGGGTCTGCAAGGAGTTCGCGCGTTTCGAAAGCCTTCAGGATGATGGCTCCCTTCGCGCTGGACTTAAACTCGGCGACTGAAATGGTTTGGGATCCGATGCAGAGCGTGAGGATGCGCTTGGAAGCCATGAAGAGGGGGGAGCAGAGGGGCCAGAGCGAGGGAGTTGTAGGGCGAGGCGGCGAGCAATAGAACCAAGGGCGAGGGAGCGAGCGAGCTAACGAGTCGCCTTGGTCGCCTCAAAGTAATCTCCGAAAAGCGGGGCAAAAGGAGTCTGCTGTTTGTTGAGCAGGGAGTCTGACACCTTCTCAAAGGACTCTTTTACCTTCGGGTCTGTGGATTCCTTGGCTTTCTGGATCTTTTCGAACTCGGCGTTGGAGGGCTTGGCAACGACGCCGAGCGTTTCTCCCGCGACGCTGACCTCGACCCAGTAGGCTTTGATGTTATTGACCATGAAGGTCTTTCCTTCGGTCAGTTTCTGGATGGTTTTGGGGGCGATATACATCACCGAGTGCTTCTCCCGGCCCATGGAGACGTCCACATGGGTGACCTCGCCCTCAATCAGCTTTGGCAGAACGCCTGGGACATTGATAAGCAGTCCGTATTTGAAAGTGACTTCGGGGAGGTTCTCCAGCGCATCGAAGTCGGTTTCGAATTCCAGCCAGAGCCGGTTTTCATTGGCAACCGGAGGACGGGGCCTCTTGGGCTGCATCAGCGGAATCGTTGCGGCGAATTCGGGCGTCCCAATGAGGGCGACCTTGGGGGTGACGTTTTGGAGCCTCTGTTTTCCGGCGCCCAGAGAGGTGCCAGCGAGGGTGAGAAGAGCCACAACCGAGAGAGCAGCGGATGCATTCATGGTTCAATGGGGGGGAGGAGGATTTTGCGCCTAAGAAAACGCTCCCTAGGAAATAGCGTTCGTGCTGTTGGCGTTCAAGCGTGATTTGAAGAAGTCGATGGTGTATCCGATGCCCTCTTCGAAGGGAACTTTCGGTTCCCAATGAAGGACCGATTTCGCTCGAGAGATGTCGGGTTGGCGGACTTTGGGATCGTCTACGGGAAGAGGACGCAGCTCGACGGTCGAGGTGGCGCCGGTCATGCGAATGATTTCTTCCGCGAACTGGAGGATGGTCATTTCACGCGGGTTGCCGATGTTGACCGGTTCATGGAAGTTGCTCTGGGAGAGTTTGAAAATACCGTCTATGAGGTCGCTGACGTAGCAGAATGAGCGTGTTTGAGAGCCGTCGCCAAAGACGGTGAGGGGCTGGTTGGCGAGGGCCTGTCCGATGAAGGCGGGCACCACCCGGCCATCGCGAAGGCGCATCCGGGGACCGTACGTATTGAAGATGCGGACGATCTTGGTGTCGACTTGGTGGTAGCGGTGATAGGCCATGGTCATGGCCTCGGCGAAGCGTTTGGCTTCGTCATACACGCCGCGGGGTCCGATCGGGTTAACGTTGCCCCAGTAGTCCTCGCGCTGGGGATGCACCAGCGGGTCCCCGTAGCATTCACTGGTGGAGGCAAGGAGGAAGGTGGATTTCTTGGCTTTGGCGAGGCCCAGCGCATTGTGAGTGCCCATTGCGCCCACCTTCAGGGTGGGGATGGGGTGCTCGAGGTAGTCAATGGGACTGGCGGGCGAGGCAAAGTGGAAGACGTAGTCCACGTCGTCTGGGACGAAGATAAAGTTGGACACGTCCTGTTTGAGGAAGCGGTAGCGGTCGTTACCGGCGAGGTGGCTGACGTTGTCGGGGTTCCCGGTGATGAAGTTGTCGATGCCGATGACGCGGTGTCCCTCCGCCAAGAGGCGGTCGGTGAGATGGGAACCGAGAAAACCAGCGCCGCCCGTGACGACGGAGATCGGACTTTGAGAGGAACGCGAGAACATGGATGAGGTTTAGTGAGGGAGGTAGACGGGGGGCAATCCGGAAGACGGAGCGGGTGGGAGAAACTTGGCTGGAGGAGGCGAAAGTGGATGGGAGGGACGTCAGGGGGCTGGGGGGGGGGAGGGATGCGCGAGGGGGGGGACGAGCGAGACGTCCTTGGGGGA
>JBEBAG010000117.1:0-3980 GCA_041159065.1 Verrucomicrobiota bacterium
TTCCCGCTTATGCCTCATGCCGTGGATTCCATCTCCATTTGTCGCTCCACTTTGTTCTGCTTGGATTTCTTATGTTTTGGCGAGATATAAGTCGCGGTATTCCGATTCAATATTCCCCGCGTGGATCTACCCTGCTTGCGGGTTTAGTTTTGCGCTCGCTCTGACGGTGGTGAGGTTCACATATGCGGGGCGGAAATAGGATGTTTTTTCAAATGAAACAGTGGATTGCGGTCAAAAGTCCACGCTGCCTTGGGATTGAGAACCCCGTTTCGATTTACGGTTCCCGCTGAGCGCGGTCCTCAGGGGGACTGGTTCTCAGGGAGCGTTGGGGTTGGTACGTGGATTTGAACGTTTCTGAGATGGAAAAAGGGCCTGCGTTCCGGTCCATTTCTAACCCATGCGGAGATCGCTTCATTTGCTTGCAGTGCTGATTCCCCTCGGGGCAATCGCTGGGAATCCTGAGGGTTTGGTTTACAGTGGCCGGACCCGTTGGGATTCGGTTTCCGGGATATTGGTTTTTGAATCCAGTGGGAGCATGCCCGATTCCAAGGAAGGGTTTCATTGGACGGTGCCGGATCGGGTCCGCAAGATTCTCATTGGCGAGGGCGTTCGGGTGAAGGGGGCATTTCGGGTGCCTTTTCGTGAGGCGTCGAATCCGTTGGAGATTGCGGGCAAAAACCGGGAGACCTCGGTGCTTTATGGGACGGATGCGGAACACTGGACCGTGGACCAGCGGATTGCAGATAACGAAAAATGGAAATACGGGGCGGTCAGCGTATTAGCCGACGCGGTGGTTCACGTATCCAATCTGACTTCACAGAATCCTCGCGGGTACAACATCTCTGGGTATGCGAACAAAGCCGTCCTGCATGTGAGTCGATGCAACCTGATCGACACCCGTCCCGGGGATCATAACAACAGCGACGGCTTTGTGGGGGCGGCGGGCTCGACGATCACGGATTCGCTGATCAGCACGTCGGATGATGGGATCAAGGTTTATCAGGATATCACGATCCGGAATGTCACCATCGAGCAGCATCGGAATGGAGCGGCGATTCAGTTTGGTTGGGGGGGCGAATCGGGGGCCGCCAAGGCGGTGATCGAGGATCTGACCATCCGAGGGGTAGACGCGCAGCAGCTTTACAATATGGCCCCCTTTACGTGGGAAGGCGGAAGCACGGGTTCCCGGGAGGTGACGGTGAGGGGACTCCGGGTGGATCTGGCGGGGAAGTTGTATGATGAGAGTGCTCAGCGTTGGGTTCCGATGGGTTTGTTTGAGCTGAAGCCGAAGGGGTGCACGCTCGACATGACGATTCAGAACGCGGAGGTGAACGGTCTCGGTCTCGGGATACGGCACACACGGGGCACACTGAAGGTCAATGGGACTGCGTGGTGATCGGGTGCGCGTTCTTGCAGTCTGAGGAAACTTTTCGTGCAAGCGCGATTTACCGCTGGGAAGTTGAAGGCCCGGCTTTTTGATTGCGCGATGTCCGCAACCAGCAGGCCTCAATGGAATCCAGCGCAATACGGCGCGAATGCCCGGTATGTTTCTGATCTGGGTATGCCGGTGGTGGAGTTACTCGCGCCGCAGCCGGACGAGCGAATCTTGGATCTTGGGTGCGGAGATGGCGTGTTGTCGCGGAAGCTCGTGGAGCTGGGTTGCCGGGTGGTGGGCGTGGATTCGAGTGAGGCGATGGTGGAGGCCGCGAGGTCCCTCGGGCTGGAGGTCTACGTCCGGGATGGGCACGCGCTCGGATTTCGCAACGAGTTTGATGCCGTCTTTTCCAATGCGGCGCTGCATTGGATGAAGCACCCGGAGCGGGTGATTGCGGGCGTATGGCGTGGACTCAGGCCCGGCGGTCGCTTTGTGGGGGAGTTTGGCGGATTTGGGAATGTGGCCTCGATTGTCAGGGCGCTCGGAGCCGCGCTGTCACGTCGGGGGAGGACGGTGGAGAACCCTTGGTTCTTCCCTCGACCGAGCGAATACCGAGGCCTTCTGGAGGCCTGCGGCTTTGAGGTGGGATTCATGGAGCTCCTACCGAGGCCGACCTTGTTGGCGGGGGATGTGAGCGGATGGCTTCGGACGTTTGCGCAACCCCATACGTGCGGCCTGCCGGAGGCGGAGCGGGAGGGATTTATTTCCGAGGTGGTCGAGGCACTGCGCGGGGTGCTCTGTGACGCCGAGGGGCAATGGCGCGCGGACTATGTGCGGTTACGGTTTTTCGCCACGAAGCCGGTGACGGCCCCGGAGTGAGAAGAGCCCTGGGGTTGCGTGTAACCGCCGTTTCCGCACCCCGGGCGTTCCTCTGGTTGCTGGCCGGATTAGGCGATGTGGTTGCTGCCCCCGGGGCCGAAGCCGCGGCTGGCCTGCATGGCCGCCATTTCCGGGGTGGGGGATCCGTCGGGTTCCGCGACCACAAAGGGCGGTTCTTCCTGGAGGGGGAGCGTCCAGCCGAGGCGTGCGGCGTAGAGGGAGAAAAGGGGGGGGCGATCCCTTCGGGGAAAGACATCGCGGAGGCTCACGATGCCGAATCCGGCGGCTTGGACCAGCGTGATGGCGCGGGCTTTTTGGGGGAAGGGGAAGCAGAAGACAAAGACGCCGTCGGGCTGGAGGTGCCTTGCGGCGGCTCGGGCGTAATCCCCCACATGGCCCCGGAGTTCGAAGCGGGCGTGGGCCTTCTGGGTATCGGAGGGGAGGGTCCCGCAGGCGAGCGGGAAGTAGGGCGGGCTTCCGGTGATGAGGGGGAATCGGTCGGGCAGGTCGAGGGTGCGCAGATCGGCGTGCAGCGGGGTGACGCGCCCGGTCAACCCGTTGCACTCGATGTTGGCGCGGAGGAGACCGTGGCTGACGTCCTGCGCCTCGACGCAGGTGAGCGTTGCGGTTTGGGAAAGTCCGCCGAGGACGATGAGTCCGACGGTTCCAACGCCGCTACCGAGATCGAGGCAATGGGTTGCGCCGGGGGCCTTTTGCAGGGCGTACCAGGCGGTGGTGGCGTCGTCGATGGAGTGCCGATGGCCGCCCTTTCTTTGGAAAATGCGCCACGCCCCGGTGAGGCCGCTGATGAAGACGGGAAAACCCAGCTCCGTTTCGAGGGAAGTCTGGCGGGCGGTGAAATGGGCGTGGATGGCGCTCACAAGGGAATGGGGTGAAGGATGGGTTCAGAGAAGCGGCCGCGGGGCCGGGCGGCTCCTCGCAAAAAGTGTGAGGGAAAGGGCGTTTTGGCGCTGCAAAACTTCGCAGTGACTTCGCCGGTGCCCGGAGCGAGGGTGCGGCGCATGGACCTCCGGAATAAGCCCCTCCTCTCCCGTCTGTCTGCGCTGGTTCTCGTTTTTGCGAGTCTCAGCCTTTCCTCACACGCCCTCGATCCGGCGAGTCCGGCGGCGCCGCTGGACGGGTTCCGTTTTGAGTTCCCCTGCAAGGAGCCGATGCCTGAGAATCCGAAGGAGGGGGCGGACGGTCTGTCCGGGTTGGTGACGGGTGATCCGAAGACGACGGACCACTTCACGGTGACCAAGACGTTTGGCGGGACGCCGGGCAAGCGGTATGCGGTGACGCTGCGCTTTCGTGGGGTGGTGGAGCCGATGATGTACAAGGGGGGTCAGCAGGTTGGGGAATATTTCTATGTGGGTGGGGAGAAGGACAATGCGACGTACAACATCTACCAGATTCGCGTGTCTTCACCGAAGGCGCACTTTTTCCTCAACCGCCAGGACAAGGTGGGGCATCGCATTTTCACGATCGACTACACCCAGACGATTGAAATCGAGGGTGGGGCGGAGGTGGTGTTTTTCGGGGATGGTCAGAACGGGCGGATGATCACGAATTTCAAGAAGCTGGTGGTGCCTGGGATTGCGCCGGCGCCGGCGCCTTACAATGGGCCGTTCATCCAGGTGGACGTGGTGGGGGTCCAGGAAGTGGGGCGCTGAGGGGGGGCTTCTGCGGGGCGGCTCTGGGGAGGGAGCTCCAAAGGGCTAGTTAC
>JBEBAG010000118.1:0-31636 GCA_041159065.1 Verrucomicrobiota bacterium
CCTGATCGAGGGAGATGGCATTGTGGAAGCTCTGCCCGGGTTCGCCGAATTCGTTGGCGCCGGTGAGCCAGAAGGTGCTGCCGTAGTGGCCGTTGTTGGTGTACCGGTTGGCGAGTCCCTGGACGACGCTGAAGTCCGCCTTGTGCCGTTCCAGGGGGGCGAGTCCGGCTGGGAGCGTGTAGTCGGGACCTTTCTCGGTGGCCTTGGGGTACCACGATTCCTCCGTGACGCCCCAACCGAAGCCGAGGAACAGGAGGCGTTTGGGAGGGGGGGTGCCGCTTCCGGGAGTGGCGGAGGCGAAGCGTCGGAAGCCGAGGGACTCGAGGAAGGGAAGCGCGATGAGAGCGGTGCTGGTCTGGAGAAAACGGCGGCGAGGGAGGGCGGTGTGCATGGTTTGGGAGGGTTATTTGGACTGAAAGGCAGGGCTTTGGATGAGGGCGTGGAGGAATTCGCGGGTGGCAAGGCCGTGCTGACTGGCGCGATCCATCACCGCATCCAGGAGGGGTTCGTCGCTGAAGCCGCAGGGGCGTCCCAAGGCGTATTCCAGGAGCGCGGCGGTAAATCCGCGGGCGAAGGCGGCTTTGCGCTCGGCGATGATTTCGCGCATCTCGAGGTAGCCTGAGAAGGAGGGGCCTTTGTGAAGGGTCGCCGAGGCCTCGATCGTCCACGTCTTTTTCGCCTTGGGGTCAGGTTTTCCCGTGGCATCCAGCGCGGTGTAGCTGTCCTCGGTGCGCCATTGTCCGGCGGCATCGAAGTTCTCGAGTCCGAAGCCGAGGGGATCGATCTTGCGGTGGCAACTGGCGCACTGGGGGTTTTCCTGGTGGGCCTGGAGGCGTTCGCGGGTGGTCAGGAGTTTTCCTGCGAGGCGCGTGATTTCCGGGACATTGGCCGGGGCGGGTGGGGGCGGATCGTTGAGGAGTTTGCGAAGCACCCATGCGCCGCGTTCGACGGGGTTGGTGCGTTCGCCATTGCTGCCCATGGCCAGGATGGCGGCCATTCCGAGGAGTCCGCCGCGGGGCGATTCGGGAGGGAGGGCGACTTTTCGGAACGCATCCCCTTGCACGCCTTCGAGGCCGTAGTACTGGGCGAGCACGCCATTGACGACGACGTAGTTGGCCTTGAGGAAGTCGGAGAGCGGAGCGTTTTCCTTGAGGAGATGGGCGAAGGTTTGGGTGACCTCGCTGCGGGCGGCGGCCTTGGTGTTCGGGTCGAAGCGGGGGAAGCGCTTTGGGTTGAACTGGAAGAAATCGAGGCGCTCAAGAGAAAGCCATTGGGAGAGGAAGGCGTTCACAAATTCTGCCGAGCGAGGATCAGACAAGAGTCGCTCGGTTTCCGTGCGAAGCGTTTCGGGTTGGGCGAGTTGTCCGGAGGTGGCGAGGGCGCGCAGGGTGGGGTCGGGCGGAGCACCCCAGAGGAAGTACGAGAGGCGGGAGGCGAGCTCGTTGGGGGTGTGGGGGCGGTGCGTTTCGTGGGGTTCGGGTTCCGCGCGGTAGAGGAAGCGGGGGGAGGTGAGCACCGCGGCGAGGGTGTCCCGGAGGGCCACCCGGGGATTGGCCCCGAGTGCGAGTCGGCTCCGGTAGATCTTTTCGAGGCGCGTGAGTGTTTCCGGACGCGGGGGATTTCCCCGGAACGCCTCCACGATGAAACGCTCAAGGGCCTGCCGGAACTGTTCCTCCGAGGGCGCCGGGGATTGGGGGTCGAGGGAGAGACCCGCAAGGGCGCGGATTCCCGGCGGGGTGGCATCCTCGGGCGTGGGGAGGCGTTCGACTTCGATCCAGTCTACCCAGAGGACGAAATCGGGGCCGAACCCGTTCTGGGCGCGGGCCTGACGGAACCGTTCCACGGATTGGCTGAGGTTGCTGCCCATCCCGCGCTCGCGGATGAAGAGGTTGCGGGCGCGTTCTTTGAGGAACTTGGAGGGGATAGGGTATGGGATTTCCAGGATCTGCGGCTGCTCGCGGGTGCCGGTGATGTGGTGGGTGCTAAGGAAGGGGGACTGGTCCAGGCGGTGGTTGAGTCCAAACTCCACAAAGCGGCGCTCCGGGGGGGCTTCGGGCGTGGCCCCGATGCGGATGCGGATGACGTACTCGCCCGGGGGCCAGTCGGCGGGGATTCCAGGCACGAAGAAGGCGTTATTGGAGGCGCGCCCGAGATTGGAGAAGGGGTGGGTGAGGTAGGCGCCGGTGTCCAGGCCAGGCAACTGGAGGTAGCGGTGCTCGTAGGCGACGAAGTCGTCGACGGTGAAGAGTCCTTGGATTTGGAAAACGTTTTTGGGCAGCCCAAAAAGCTCGGGGGAGGGCACGCCGGGGATTTTTTCCCACTGGTGTCGAAGGCCTTCCTCGGAGTTGTGGGTTTTGCGGAGTTCTGCGACGAGGGCTGCGTTTTCGGGGCGTGCGACGGCTTGGTTGAAAGCCTTCACCCAGGCGGTGGCGCGGCTGTGGTCTCCGAGGGCGTCCTGGTAGTTTTTCTTAAACGAAGGCAGTGTGTTTTCGGCTTCAAAGCGGATCTTTTTGGAGACTCCCGCGGCGTTGTGCAGGGTAAAGGCCTCCTCAAGGGCTTCCTTGGCGAGGGCTTCGTAGGCCTCCACCTGGCTGGAGGAGAGAAAGAGGTTTGCTCCGACCGTGTCGAAGCCGCTGGGCCGCGTGTCCGCCGGCAGTTCGCTGACATCGAGGTGCACTCCGAGGAGCGCGTGGAGGGTGTTTTTGTATTCTCGCCGGTTTAGGCGGCGCAGGGCGATGACGCCATGCTGGTCAGAGAGGGAACGGCGGGCGGCGACCAAAGTCTGGGCGAGGTCGTCGAGAAAGTCCGTCTTGGCGGTGGCGGACGGTTGTTTTTCGTCCTCCGGAGGCATTTCTCCAGAGTTGATGGCGTTGAGGACCTTCTGCCAGCGCTCGGCCGAGGGGAGGTCGGAGAGGGTCAGGGAAAGGTCGTCGACGCGGAACTTGCCCTTTTGTTTTTCGGCGCCGTGGCAGCTTTCGCAGTGCGATTGCAGAAACGCGCGGTGTTTTTCGGGAAGGGAGGCCTTGGGTGGGGCTTCGGAGGCCTCCGTGAGATGGGAGAGTATCTGGAGGAGCAGGAGAAAGCCGGGCCAGAGGAGAGAGCGGTTCATGGGCAGGGGGTGGGGTGAACGGGGAGAGCCAAGGCTCAGGGGAGGGGTTGGCCAAGCCTCAGGCAGACTTGGATGTCGTCGAGGTAGTGTCTTGGGAACGGGACCTCTCCAGCGGGTCCCTTGCGCGCGTTGGACTGGGCATCCATGGCGTGGAGGGTGACGAGGACGTACCGGGTGCCGGGAGGCAGGGGCAGGTCATTGCGCAGGCGCGTCCACTGGGGGGGCGTTTGGGGAGAGGGCGGTTTCGCGGCGGTTGGAGTTTTTCGTGGGAGGGAAACCAGAGGCGGCGGGCTTCGGGATTAGACTGCAGGGCGTGCTCGAGTTCGGCGTGGCGCGGCGCATCAAGCGTTCCCTCGGCGTGGGCGGTGAAGAGGTCCCAGAGGGGAGCTGTTCGGGGGTCATGCGGACTCCTCCTGGAGACGGCGCAGCACGCATTCGGCGAGCAGGCGGCGCAGTTGGGTGAGTTTGTTGTAGAGGGTGCGTGGGGCGCGTTGGATTCGGTTGGCCATCTCCGTGATGCCGCCGTGACTGGCGTAGGCGGCCTCCAAGAGGTGGCGGGATTTCGGGGGGAGCGAGTGCATGCAGCGCTCGAGGGCCTGCATCCGACGGTCCTGCTGCGGAAGGTCGGCCAAGCGTTCCCGGGCGAGGGTTTCCAGCAGCTCCGGGCTCAGGGAAAAGGGGGAGCGCGCGGCGAGGCGCTGGAAATTTTTGGCCTCGTAAAAGCAGATGGTGCTGGCCCATGCCACGAAATCTGTTCCGGGCTCAAAGGCATCAAACTTCTGCCACATGATGAGGCTCGCCCTTTGAAGGACGTCTTGGGCGTCGTGCCAGCGGCCCAGGAGGGAAAGCAGGTATCCCAGAAGTTTTTCGTGGGAGGCGGTCAGCCTTTCCACGAAATCGGACTGCCTGGAGTCGAGGTGCGGCGGCGCGAGGGGGAAGGGTTCCATTCGCATGCGTATGTTGCGGAACCGGCGAATTGACCGGGTGTTTTTGGAGGCGTGGGCCCCCGTCCCAGCCGCATGAACCATGCCACCGGGAGGAGGCTCCCCGGGCGGGGCCTTGCTGCGGGAGGAGGGGGCGGGGCGAGAGAGCCCCGGAGGCCCTACACCGACTCGGCGAAATGCGCGGCGAGGGCGAGACGCCCTAGGTCACCTGGCGCTACAGCGCGTACGGGCCGAACTTGGGCCGCTGCGATTGGAGCGCTTGGTAATGGGCTTTGAGGTCTTCGCGTTCTTCGGTTTTGCGCAGTCGGCGCAGGCCTTTTTGAAGCAGCGCCTCGGCGCTTTCGCGTTCTGCCAGGTGGAAGGCGAGGGCGATCGCCTCGCGATAGCCTCGCAGTTCCTCGGGATAGTTCCGAGTGACTCGAATGAACTCTTTGAGCGCGAGGGCGGGGCGCCCGGAGGCGAGGTAGCGGCGGGCAAGCGAAAAAGACACCTCTGGCTTTCGTCTCCATCCCGGAAGGATGATGCGGTCCACCAGACGCAGGACGGGATCGCTTGTCATTGCGGTCAATTCCGGTGCGATGAGGGCGATGGCAAGCCCCATGCCGAGGACACTCAGAAGGGCACAGATGCGGGCTTCAAGCCCGGTGCCAAAACGCAGATCCAGAAGGTCCCGGATGTTTTGGACGCAGAGCACGATGGCCAGGAGACAGGCGAACCAGCGTGCTCCTCGAAGGATGACGGGCCACATGGCTTAAGATTGCCCTCTCCGGGTCTCCCGGCGTCCCTGTGCCGAGGGACCAAGGTCCCACTCAGCGAGGTCCGACATAGGCAAGGATGTGCTGGATTTCATGGGCGGCATCAAGGATGGCGGCATCGGCTGTGCCCACCGTCGGGTGGTAGAGAAGGGGGGTGATCCCCAGGAGGGCAAGCGGGATTTCCAAAGTGCACCCTTCCGGGAGGAGCAACAGGGTGCGGTGCCGGGAGAGGGCCCCCATGAGAAGGCCCACCTCGAAGACGATGCGATCCCGGAGCGCCCCGGAATCCGCAGCATTGCGCCGCAGAAGGCGCTCGTCCTCCGGCACGACCAGTGCCGCAAGATCGGCTACGCGCAGGTGGGACTCCAAGTCCTCGATGGGAAGGCATTCGGATTGGAAAAATTCTCGTGAGCAGACCCTTGCCGTGGCCGCCTCGGCCGGAATGCGGGCGGCCAGCGCCTCTGCGTAGGGGAGACTCTCGTGCGAGGCGCGAATGAGGAGGTGGGGGAGCCGGTTCGGGGTTCCCAGAAAGCTGCCCTGTTGGTTGAGGCGCCGCGAGAGCTCCGCGCCGAGCGCCCGCCAAATCCGAGGATTGGCGTTTGCCAGGGGGGCAAAGAGGGCCTCAGGGATTTTCGAAACGACCGTTGGCTCCGCTGCGATGGTGGTGGCGGTGCGCGGAAGTCCGGGATCAATCAGCGCCATTTCCCCCACATGCTGTCCGGCTCCGCGCAGCGCCACCTCCTGCTGATCGACGAGAACCCTCAGCCGGCCTGTGAGAATAAAATAGACGTCGGTTTCCGCTTCGCCTTGCCGGATCAAGATGTCGCCGGCTGCGAGTTCCTGCAGTTCCCCGACTTCTGCGAAATAGGCTGCCAGACTTTCGTCTCCGCGCAGCAGCCACTGGCGCATGAGGCATTCGATGCGCAGGCGCCTACCCGCTTCGCCTCGGAAACAGTCGATGAGCGTCGGGCTTTTCATAGGAGGCGGGGCGGGATTATCGCTGATTTTCGGCGGAAGGCGACCCGCATCGTTGCAGCCGGGATTTCCCGGTCCCCTGTGGAGAGGGAACGGCTGGCTGCGCTTCCTCTGCTTGCTGCGATCCCCTGAAGTGGGCAGACTCTGGCGGTGCGGCTGAACTCCCTTGCGGCCGATCACGCCCTGACTTTTGATGACGCCTTATGACGCAGCCGCTTAAATCCAGCGAGGTTTCCATGGAGCGCCGGGTGGAGCTGCTTTCGGGTCTGGGCGGCTTTGCGGAGCTGCCGGTAGCGGTGAAGCACAGTATTGCTGAACGGTTTCAGGAGGAGCGCTTTGAGGCGGGGAGCGAGGTGGTGGTGGAGCGGCAGATGGGGGACCGGATGTACGTGGTGGTCGAGGGCATTGCGGAGGTTTCCACGGCGGGGGTGAGCGGGGTGGTGGTTCTCGGGCAAGTGCTGGCTGGAGAAATGTTTGGCGAAGTGGCTTTGGTCAGCAAGCTGCGCCGCCGCAAGGCGACCGTGACGGCGCTGACCCCGCTTGTGACGCTGAGTCTTTCCTCGGCGGCGTTTGATGCGGCGATGGAGCGCCACCCTCAGGTGCGAGCGGATTTTATCCGTTCTGCGGAAGCCAAGGTTCAGCAGAAACTGACAAAGGTAGCTCGGGGAGGATGAGTGCGAAAAGCCTAGGAACTTCGGACTTCGATTATGTTCTCCCGGAGGAGTTGATCGCCTCGCATCCTCTGGAGCGGCGGGAGGCCTCGCGGATGCTCGTGGTGCACCGTGAGGAAGGGCGCTGGGAGCACCGCCATTTCTGGGAGTTTCCGACGTTTCTCAAGCCGCGGGATTTGGTGGTACTCAACGACACCCGGGTGATTCGTGCGCGGGTGTACAGTGATGATTTGCGCGTGGAGTTGCTTCTGCTCGAACCGCTTTCTGAAGTGAGTTGGCGCACGCTGGTGAAGCCTGGCCGGAGGATGCGGCTTGGTGCCGAGGTGTGGGTGGGGGGCGTTCGTGGCCGGGTGGAGGAGGTCTTTGCGGATGGGGATCGCCTGGTGCAATTCGAGAGCCCTCTGGATTTGGAACAGGTGGGCCGGATTCCGCTCCCTCCCTATTTGGAGCGGGATGCGGATTCGGAGGATTTGGAGCGCTACCAGACGGTGTACTCGCGGGTGGAGGGTTCGGTGGCGGCGCCCACGGCCGGCCTGCATTTTACGCCGCAAATGCTCTCCGAGGTTCCGCATGCGTTTGTGACGCTGCACGTGGGGGCCGGGACGTTTCGGCCGGTGCAGGTGGAGAATCTGGAAGAGCATCCGATGCACACGGAGCGATTCGTGCTGTCGCAGGATACGGTGGATCGGATCCGTGCGGCGGAGCGAGTTGTTGCGATTGGAACCACGACGACTCGGGTGTTGGAGAGTTGCGCGAGCGCGGGAGGCCTTCTCGCAGGGGAGGGGCGTACCAATCTGTTCATTCGGCCGCCCTACGATTTTAGGGTGGTCGGCGGGTTGCTGACGAATTTCCACCTCCCCAAGAGCACGCTGCTGATGCTGGTGTCCGCGTTTGCCGGGTACGATTTGGTTCGCGCCGTCTACGAGGAGGCCATCCGGGAGAGGTACCGTTTTTACAGCTACGGGGACTGCATGCTGATCCTCTGAAGGAAGAACGCGGGGAGATGGCTTAGAACACTTGCCACTCGCGGGGGCATGGCGGATAGTCGGCCCTCTTTTTGACTCAACGCAATTGACATCATGGCAGCAGCAAACGATCTCCGCAAAGGCATGTGCATCCGTTACAATGGCAATCCCGCCATTGTTTTGGAGGTGCAGCACCGTACTCCCGGCAACCTCCGCGCCTTTGTGCAGGCGATCATTCGGTACATTGGCACGGGGAAGTCTGCGGATGTGCGTTTCGGTTCAACGGACAAGGTGGAGACCGTGGAAGTGAACCGGGAGAAGCTGGAATTCTCGTACAAGGACCAGACGGGATTCCATTTCATGAATCCGGAGAGTTACGAGACGGTGAGTTTTGATCCGAGTTTCGTGGGGGATGCCAAGGAGTATTTGACGGAAAATATGTCCGTGGAGGTGCTTTACGTGGAGGGGAAGCCGGCGACGTTGGAGCTCCCGGCCTCGGTGGAATTGAAGGTGACGGAGTCTGCGGAAGGCGTGCGTGGAGACAGTGCGAACAACGTCATGAAGCCTGCGACGCTCGAGACGGGGAAGGTGATTCAGGTTCCCTTGTTCATCAAGGAGGGGGAGTTGGTGAAGATCGACACCCGCACCGGGCAGTACATGGGGCGGGCGTAGCCTCCGGGTATTTCGATCGGGGAGCGAGGACGGGCACGAGGGAAGGAGCGCGCGGTGAGCCGGGACCGCCACATTTCCAAGGGGTCAGTCAACCGGCGCGGGGCGTCCGTGTCTGAGCAGGCACGGGCGGGCGGTGGCAGGTACGGCGGGGGCGAAGTGGGGGGGGCGCCCGCAAGGGGGCCGGGGGGGGAGGGCCGATTGCCGAGGAAAGAGCGGCGTGTGCCGCTCTGGCTTTTGAAGAACATCGGGGGGGTGTTTCTGTTGCCGGCGGCTTGGGTGTGGACGCAGAGTTTTTTCGGGATTTTGGCTCGGGAAACGGTGGATCATGCGTTTTGGAGCACGGAGGAGTTTTGGTTTTTTGGACTGGGTGCGTTGCTTTGGTTGGTGTGGTTTGCGGGGAGTTTTTATTGGCAGGGGGAGCCTCGGCCGCTGCGGGTGTATGTGTTTGGGCATGAGTTGACCCATGCGGTGTGGACTTGGATGTGCGGGGGGGAGGTGCACGGCTTCAAAGTGACGCGGGAAGGGGGCCATGTGCTCACGAACAAACCCAATGTGTGGGTGACGCTGTCGCCGTATTTTTATCCGGTGTATTCCATGGCGCTGCTGGTGGTGTTTTTTTTGGCGCAGTTTTTTTACGATTTCCGAGTGGATCCGGCGGGGTGGTGGTTGAGTCCGCAGCAGGGGGTGATTTTGCTTTTGGGGGCGAGTTGGTCTTTCCACCTGAGCTTCACGGTGTGGATGATTTGGAAGGGGCAGAGTGATCTGAGGATGCACGGCAACTTTTTTTCGGTGGTGCTGATTTACCTCATGAATCTGGTGGTGCTTTCCCTGCACTTGGCCGTGGCCCTTCCCGGGGCGGGATTCCGGGCGTTTGGAGGGGCGCTGCTGCGCCATTCGGAGGATTTTGCCGAGGCGGTTTGGCGGGTTTGGGAGCAATGGATCGCGAGGGGGTGAGGGGGGGCTTGCGGGAAAGTGAGGGAGCGGCATTTCGTTTTTGACGATGGGGAGAGGCTCCTCCTTATTGGGTTGCTGCTCCGGTGATCCCCCCTCGGCGCGGAATGGCGGGAGGGGGGAGAAAAGGGGGGCGACGAACGAGTTAGGGATTCAGCAAAAGGATTTTATTCATGTTAAACGGAGTTTTCGGCCTCTTCTCCAACGACATTGGCATCGACCTGGGCACTGCCAATACGCTGGTCTACGTGCGCGACCGGGGCATCGTACTGCGCGAACCCTCGGTCGTGGCGGTGCAGGCGGGAACCACCCGGGTTTTGGCGGTGGGGGACGAGGCGAAGCGCATGCTGGGAAGGACCCCGGCAAATATCGTCGCGATTCGTCCGCTCAAGGATGGGGTGATCGCCGATTTTGAGATGACCGAGGCGATGCTCAGCCATTTCATTGTGAAGGTCCATGGTGGGAAAAACCTGTTCCGGCCCCGTCCCCGGGTGGTGGTGGCAGTGCCTTCGGGCATCACCGAGGTGGAGAAGCGGGCGGTGAAGGACTCCGCGCTGCGTGCGGGGGCTCGGGAGGTGCATTTGATCGAGGAACCCATGGCGGCAGCCATTGGGTGCGGCCTTCCGGTGCAGGATGCCGCGGGAAACATGATTATCGATATCGGAGGGGGAACGACGGAGGTGGCGCTGATCTCGCTTTCGGGGATTGTGTATTCGCGTTCGGTGCGCGTCGCCGGGGACGAATTGGACGAGGCCATCGTTCAGTACATGAAGCGGGCCTACAACCTCATGATCGGGGAGCGGACGGCGGAGGATATCAAAATCAAGATTGGATCAGCCTACCCGTTGGAGCGGGAGGCGACGATGGAGGTGAAAGGGCGGGATTCGGTGGCGGGGTTGCCGAAGACGCTCACGATCACTTCCCAGGAAATCCGGGAGGCTTTGTTGGAGCCGATTTCCACGATTGTGGATTCGGTACGCGTGGCGTTGGAGCGCTGTCCTCCGGAATTGTCGGCGGATTTGGTGGACCGTGGCATGGTGTTGGCCGGAGGGGGGGCGCTTTTGCGGGGACTGGACAAGTTGCTGACGGAGGAGACCGGGCTGCCGGTGCATGCTGCGGAGGATCCGCTGAGTGCGGTGGCCGAGGGAACAGGCCGGGCGCTTCAGGAGTTGAAGTTCTTGCGTCAGGTTTCGACCACGGAGACGCGCAACTAGGCGTTGGGGATTTTCCCGATTTTCTCCCCGGGGGGAAGGGATGCCCGAGACGCCGAAGAGGTTTAAGACGCCGAAGACGCGGATGCGCGAGGTGCCATGAGGTTTCGCTCCAAACTGATTGCGGCCGCCCTGTTTGTGGTGGCGGTGGGGGTTTTGATTCTGGGTGCGGGGAATCAGGCCGCGGTGCGCGGTGCGCAGTCCTCCTTTTTGTCTTTGATCACGCCTTTCCTGAAGTCGGGCTCTGCGTTGGAGCGGAAGTTCACGGCATTTCGGGAGGGATTGAAGACGCTGGAGGATCTGGAGAGTGAGTGCCGGACGCTCCGGACAGTGAACAAGGAGCTGAGTGCAACCAATCAAGTGTTGCGGGGGTTGGAGTCCGAAAATAACCGGCTTCGGAACGCCTTGGGATACCGGGAGCGTTCAATTTTCAAGCTGCTCCCGGCGCGGATCATTGGCCGGGACATTTCGACCTGGTTCAACCAGGTGACGATTGATCGGGGGAGCGAGGATGGGTTGCGTCGGGATATGCCGGTGTTGACGGAGGATGGGTTGGTGGGGAAGACGACGGCGGTTTCGGAGCATTCCGCGGTGGTGGTGCTGATTTCGGATGAAAGCTGCAAGGTGGCGGCGGTGGTGGAGAATTCCAGGGAGCAGGGGATTGCCCGGGGCGAGCGGGCCTCCTCGGCGACAACGCCGATGACCTCGCTGTTTTTTCTTTCGAAGCAGGCGGGGCTCAAGCCGGGGCAGCGGGTATTAACCTCGGGGGTGGGGGGAGTGTTTCCCGCCGGGGTGTTGCTGGGGGCCGTGCAGGAGTTTCGGGTGCGGGAGTTGGACGGGTTTGCCTCCCTGGTGCCTGCGGTGGATTTAACGACGCTGCAGGACGTGTTTGTCGTCGTCAGCCAGCAGAAGTGAGATGTTTTTTGCCGTTTTGTTGAGCGCGCTTTTTGGATCCTTGGTGCTCCAGCATTTCCTGGGGGCGGTGCCCCCTTGGGGAGCGCGCGTCTTTTTGATGCCGGTGATTTTTTTCTACGGAGCGCTTTCGCTTTCAACCAATGCGATGCTGGTGCTGGCGTTTGTCTGCGGTTTTTTCTGGGATATTCTGCATGTGCAGTGGGTGGACGACGCGATGGAGCTTGGGGTTGGCTGGTCGGTGATGGCGTATGCGGTTCTGGGGGCGTTGATGAGCGGATTGCGTCCTCTTTTCCTGCGGGGCAGGTGGGAGGTGCATTGTCTCTTCAGCGGGGTGGCGACTTCGGTGCTGGTGGCCCTGGAGTACGTGATGCTTTCGCTGCGGAGGGAGCCCCTGCGCTTTGAGTTTTCGCCGGGGATTTGGGGGCGGATTTTGGGGGCGGGGCTGGTGGCCTTGGTGCTTTCCCCGCTGGTTTTTGTGGTACTGGGGTATCTGGCGCGCCTGGTGGGCCACCGGCACTTTCGGCCGGAGCGTGGGGAGGATGCGGCGCGGGGACTTTAGAGACAACGCGAGGGCGAGATCATGAGTGGATTCACCAACCAGCGGCGCAAGGACGCGGGCCCCAATGCGGAGCTGCGTCTGTATTTTTTGGCGTTGGTGATGTTGGCGGGAATGGCCGTCTTGGTGGGGCGGTTGTGGTGGATTCAGGTGGCCCATGGGGATCGGTACGCGCGGCGGATTGCGAGCCGCTCCGAGGTGACGGTTCGGATTCCGGCGGTGCGCGGCGAGATTCGGGATCGAAACGGGGTGACCCTGGTGGGCAACCGGGCCAGTTGGGAGGTGGATTTTTATCTTCCGGACATGGTTCGGGGTTACCAGCAGCAGTATGGAAAGCCGCCGATGACGGTCTACACGGCGCCGGTGCGACAGATGTTGCAGGAGAAGCGGGAGGAGGATGTGGTGCAGATTGTCAACAGCACCATCGTTCCGAGGTTGAAGGAGCTCCAGCTGGCGAAGGACTACAATTCGGTGCGATTGCAGAAACACTTTCGCAACAACGTGGAGGTGCCCTTCACGTATCTCGAGGAGCTGGATTTCAATACGATCGCCCGGTTTTCCGAAAATGATGTGGGGTTGCCTGGGGTGGAAATCGCGCTGCGGCCGGTGCGGGATTACGTGTACGGGGCGCTGGGAGCGCACCTTTTGGGATATGTGGGGGCTCCCAAGGACGTGGACAAGCTGCCGGACATCAAGAACTACACGTTTTACCAACCGGATGCGGAGGGGAAGGCGCAGATTGAGCAGCACATGGACCGCTGGATTCGAGGCACGCCCGGGGTTCGGGTGATGCAAAAGAATGTGAAGGGAGTCATTGAGCGGGAGCTGAGGCGGATTGAGCCCAAGCAGGGCAATCACGTGTACCTGACCATTGACGCGCGGATGCAATACATCGTGGAGCGGGCGCTGCGGGATGCGGGGGTGGGGCGTGGTGCGGCGGTCGTGGCGGATCCGAACACGGGGGAGGTGCTGGCGATGGCCTCGGTGCCCTCCTACAATCCGAACGTGTTCATTCCGAGCATTGCCCGGGCGGATTGGCAGAAGATCCGGGAAGATGAGACCCATCCCCTGACCAACCGAGCGGTGCAGGGATACGCCCCGGGTTCGACGTACAAAGCGGTTTCGGCGTTGGCGGGGTTGAAGAAGGGGCTCACGGCAAAAAACGCGTTCAGTTGCGCCGGGGGGGTCAGCTATGGGGCGAAGTACATGAAGTGTTGGGTGCTGGAAAAACACCTGCCCCCGCATGGGAGCCTGTTTCTTCCCGACGCCCTGAAGTACTCGTGCAACGCGTTTTTTTTCCAGTGGGGGAATGCGGCGGGGATCGAGAATATTGTGGCGGTGGGGCAGGCGTTGGGATTGGGGCAGCGAAGCGGGCTGCCGCTCTCGGGGGAGGAGCCGGGGATTTTGCCGAGTCCGGAGTGGCTGAAGATCGCCAATCCGAAGGAGCGTTGGTCGAACGGGTATACGGCCAATGTATCGATTGGGCAGGGATCGGTGGAGGCGTCCCCGTTGCAGATGTGCATGGTGGCGGCGACGATCGCCAACCGTGGGATGTCCTATGCGCCGCGCTTGGTTGCGCGGGTGGTGGACGGGGAGGGGCGGGATGTCGTGGATCCCGAGACGGGGAAGCTGTTGGTGGCGAAGGAACCGGAGTTGCGCGCGGATTTGCACGCTGCGGGGATCACGGACGAGGAAATCGAGCTGGTGCGGCGGGGAATGTGGAAGGTGGTGAACGAGCCGGGAGGCACGGGAAAGCGGGCGCAAATCAAGGTGCCGGTTCCCGTGGAGGTGGCGGGAAAGACGGGGACGGCGCAGTTCTGGCGTGAGGTGAACGGGAAGAAGGAGAAGGACAACCACACGTGGTTCATCGCTTTCGCCCCCTATGACACGCCGAAATTTGCGGTGTGTGTGTTTGTACAGGGAGCGAAGTCAGGAGGGGGCGTTTCGGCCCCGATCGCGCAGCGGATCTTGGAGCAGGGCTTGGCTTTGGAGCGGGGGTTTGATCCTGGGTTGGCCCGGTTGGAGCCGGCCGTGGGAAGCTTTGCGCAGATTGACGAGGTCAACTACAAGAGCGGCCCGGTTTTTGGATCTGAAGCCTCCGACCGGGAGACCGCCGAGCATGCGGAACCGGTGGAGAAGGCGCCCAAAAAGCGGGGTTCGGAAGCGCATCCCGACATTCGGCCGGATGCGGACGAGCGGGGAAAAGTTTCGACTCAGCCAGAGAAGGAGCAATCTCGTGAGAAAAGAGGCTTCTTCGAAAGGCTTTTCGGCCCTAAGAAGACGGATTCCCCCCCGTCCAATTCAAATCTTCCCCCGGGCCGACCCGCCCGATGATTTCCAGTGTTTTTCAACCTTCTTCCAAAACTTATTTCCATGACCGAACGCGTAAAACGCCTTCTCGGTCTCGCCCGCAGGCAGACCGGAAACCGACTTGTAATCAGCTCTGAGAAATTGGAACGCCGAGTGGCCCTTCTTGAGAACGGGGTGCTTGAGGAGTATTCGATTGAGCGTCAGACCGACCGAAACATCGTAGGCTCCATCTTCAAGGGGCGTGTGAAGAACATTGAACACGGACTCAAGGCGATGTTCGTGGACATCGGGTTTGAGAAAAATGCGTTCCTGCACTTTTGGGACGCTCTTCCGGCGGCTCTGGACAGTGGAGTGGAGCAGGTGGAGCGCACCAAGGGAGGGAAGGAAAAGAAGCGCATCACGGCAAAGGACATTCCCGAGATTTATCCCGTGGGCAGTGAGGTGTTGGTGCAGGTGACCAAGGGCCCGATTTCGACCAAGGGGCCGCGGATCACGACGAATGTGTCCTTGCCTGGACGCTATCTGGTGCTGATGCCCTACAGCGACCAGTGTGGGATTTCGCGCAAAATCGAGTCGCCGAAGGAGCGCGAGCGTCTGCGAAAGATTCTGCGCGAGTTGGATGTTCCCGAGGGAATGGGGGTGATCATTCGGACGGTGGGTGAGGGGCAGCGGGCGCGATATTTCGTGCGGGATCTTGGACTGCTCTTGGAGCAGTGGCGCAAGATCGAGGAGGCGCTCAACAAGCGTCCGGCCCCGCTGTGTGTGTTTGAGGAACCGGATTTGGTGGAACGGACGGTGCGCGACTTTTTGACGGACGAAATCGACGAGGTGTACTGCGATGATGAGCAGGCGGTGAAGCGGATGGGGGAATTGGTGGGACAGATTTCCAAGCGTTCCAAGAGCCGGATTCAGCACTATGTGGGCACCCAGCCAATCTTCGAGCATTTCGGGGTCCAGAAGCAGATTGACGATGCCTTTCACCGGCAGGTTTGGCTGCCGTGTGGGGGGTATATTGTGATTGATGAGACGGAGGCCTTGATCGCGATTGACGTGAACACCGGCAGGAACAAGGGGGGAAAGGATGTCGAAAAAACGATCCTGCAGACCAACTTGGAAGCGGCGGATGAGATGGCGCGCCAGATGCGTTTGCGCAACATCGGGGGGCTGATCATCGGGGATTTCATCGATATGAAGTCCCGCAAGGATCAGCAGATGGTGTATCAGCGGATGAAGGATCGGCTGAAGCGGGACAAGGCGAAGACGCACGTGTTGCCGATTTCTCCGCTGGGGTTGATGGAGATGACTCGGCAGAGGGCGCAGGAATCCATTTCGGGCTCGGTATTTGAGGCGTGCCCGTACTGCATGGGCCGCGGAAAGGTGAAGAGTTCGATGAGTGTGAGCGTGGAGTTGCAGCGGGCGCTTCATTTGGTGCTGCGCAACTATCCGGAGGTTCACGAGCTGAAGATTACGGTGAACCCGCACGTGCTGCAGCGTTTGCGCACTGCGGACGAGGAACTCCTCATCGAGATCGAGCGCAAGTACGAGGGGCGCTTGACGTTCCGCTCCGACCCCAACTGTCACCACGAACGGTTCATGATCGTGGACGCTCAGTCGGGGCAAGAGTTGAAGCACTAGCCAGAAACCTGAGGCCGCGGGAGGCGCCGGGATTTTTCGGCGCCGGGTCCCGGGGCCGATCGAGCATGGAGGCGACGCGATGCTGGCAGCAGTGCTTCACCGTTTGAGTCCTTTTCTCTGGGAATTCCGAGAGGGCTTCGGGATTCGCTGGTACGGAGTGGCGTACGTGCTCTCCTTTCTTCTCGGAGCGAGGCTTTATCGGTGGCTTTCCGAGCGGAGGCTGAATCCTCTGGAGCCTTCCCAGGTGGGGGATTTCATCACGTGGGGGGCGGTTTTTGGGGTGATGCTTGGGGGGCGCGTGGGCTACATGGTGCTCTACGATTGGGAGCGGTTCTGTCAGGAGCCCTTGAGTGTGTTTCGGACTTGGGAGGGGGGAATGGCGAGCCATGGGGGGATCTTGGGTTTGGTGGTGTTTACGTTCGTCTGGGCGCGGAGGCATCGGGTGTCGTGGACGGGAATTGGGGACAGTCTGGTGGTGGTGGCTCCGGTGGGGTTGTTCATGGTGCGGTTGGCGAATTTCGTGAACGGGGAGTTGTACGGGCGTTTGAGTTCGGTGGGGTGGGCGATGCAGTTTCCCCAAGAATTGCGGGAGCATCCGGGCCTGGTGGAGGGCACGCCGCTGGCGGGCCGGCCGGTGGACGAGATCATCGCCCTCTCGCGCGGCGATGAAGGGGTGGCCGAGGTTTTGCGCCGGATTTTGCCTGCGCGACATCCCTCCCAAATCTACGAGGCGCTCTTGGAGGGGGTGCTGTTGTTCGTTGTTCTTTGGGTGGTGCGCACCCGGATTCGGGTGCCGCGGGGAGTGCTGACTGGGATGTTTTTCGTCCTGTATGCGCTGCTTCGGATTGCGGGGGAACAGTTTCGGGAGCCTGAGGATTTCAACTTTGGAATGCCCCGGGGGGTATTTCTTTCGCTGTTTTTGATCGCGATTGGGCTGGGGTTTGGGATCGGGGCGTTTCGGAGACCGGAGTTTGAGGAGGGGTGCCGGTGAGGGCGGGGTGGAGTGGCGCATGATGACTGTTCGGACTATGGAAAATTCAAACGGCACCTCCTCTCTTCCACCGCTTCCGGTGGCAGTTTTCGACCTGTCCGAGCGAACGCGACTCAGGGTCTCTGGTGGGGACCGGGTGCGCTTTCTCAACGGTCAGGTTTCCCAGAATGTGCAGCGTTTGCGGGCCGGGATGGGTTTGCCGGCGTGTGTGACTTCGGCGAAGGGGAGGATGCAGGCGGAGGTGTGGATTTCTCTTTACGCGGGGGATTTGGATGCGGTGTGGGTGGATGCGGAGCCGGGAATGGAGGAACTGCTGCAAGGGCGTTTGGAGCGGTATGTGATTGCGGATGAGGTCGAGGTGGTTTCGGGTCGGGGGGCGGGAGTGCTTTTCCATGTGACGGGATCGGAGGAAGGGAATGTGGAGGGGTTGGAGGGGTATGATCGGGTGCGGGTGGATCGGTTGGGGGGCGGGGGATGGGATGTGTGGATTCCGGAGGGGGAATCGGTGCGGGTTTGGGGGAGTTTGCCCGAGGGGCTCCGGGGGAGTGGGGCGCTTTGGGAGCGGTGGCGCGTGGAGCGCGGGATTCCGAAGTGGGGGGCGGAGCTCGGGGAGGAGACGCTGCCCCCGGAGGCGGGTCTGGATCGGACCCATGTGGATTACCACAAGGGCTGCTATATGGGTCAGGAAGTGCTCTCGCGCCTGAAGAGTGTGGGGCACGTGAACCGGGTGCTGGCTCGATTTCGCGGGAGAGGGGAGCGGCTGCCGCAATCCGGGTCGGAGCTGCGGCAAGGGGGGGCGGTGGTCGGGAGTGTGACCAGCGCGGTGGTTTTGGACGGGGAGGGGATTGCGGCGATGGGGTATGTTCGGCGCGGGGTGGAGGGGAGCGAATTTGAGACTGCGAGCGGGGTTTGTTTGGAGCGGATCTGATTGGGGAGATTTTGCCAAGGCGCATGGAGCCTTCTAAGGTTGGCAGGCCGACGGGAGTTTTGCTCTGAGAATTGCGGAGCAGGACCTTGAAGCCCTTGGTCTGAATCTGATGAAAGCACTACCCCTGTTGATAGCCTCCGGTCTGGTGGCGGTTGCGGCGCTGCCCTGCGGTGCTGCGGATGTGGTTCTGGTGGAGTTTGAGCGCAACGCTCAGCGAAAGCAGCCCGTGGTCATCGAGTTGTTTGAGCAGGATGCGCCGCGGCACGTGGCCAACTTCAAGAGGTTGGTAGGCAAAGGGTTCTACCAAGGGATCGCGGTGCATCGGGTCGTCTCGGGCAGTCTGGTTCAGCTGGGGGATCCCCTCAGCCGCAAGCAGAAAGGGGCCGACCTTGGCACCGGTGGGCCTGGGTACACGCTGGCCCCGGAGATTTTCCGGAAGCATGAGTCGGGGGTGGTGGGGATGGCCCGTTTGGGAGACGCGCTTAATCCGGCGAGGGTTTCGAATGGAAGCCAGTTTTACATCGCTCTGCGGGCGCTTCCCGAATTGGACGGCAAACAAACGGTGTTCGGAAGGGTGCGTGAGGGGTTGGACGTTTTGAAGGAGGTGGGGGAATCCGCGACGGACACGAATGATGCGCCCTTGCAGCGGGTCGTGGTCCGTCGGGCGCGGGTCGTGCGTGAGGAGGAAGCGGCGGCTCGGATTGAGGAATGGAAGCGGGATGCGGCGGGGGGCAAAGGTCGCTGGGGATGGCTTGGACGGGTTCTGGGATTCGGACGGGGACAGACAAAACCGGACAAAAACGTGCCATGAAGATGCGATCGATCAACGGAGTCAGGGACCGGTTGGGCCGGGTTTTGGGATGGCTGGGAGTGGTGGCCGTGGGGGCCTGCCTTGCAGGGGGCTTGGTGGAGGCGTCCCCCCATTTCGAGGCGGTTCGGGTTCCGGGAAAGACTTTGGAAGGGAATCCGCTGGGGGACCCGGCTGAACGTCGGGTGGCGGTGTTCACCCCGGAGTTGCCTCGGTTTTCCTCGAAGCTGACGACGTGTTACTATCTCCCGGGGTACGGGGGATCTTCGGAGGATTTTCTGGGGCCGAATGGGGCGCGGTTTGCGGAGGTGTTTCAGGATCTGGCCAACAAGGGGATTCCGATGCGCATGGTGGTGGTGGACTGTCGGAACCGTTGGGGTGGGAGCCAGTATTTGAATTCTCCGGCGCAGGGAAATTATGCGGATTATCTGTTGGAGGAGGTGATCCCCGCGCTGGAGCGCAAGTACGGGAAGCCGGCTACGCCGAGGGATCGGGTGATTGCGGGACATTCCAGCGGTGGGTTTGGGGCGTTGCGGGTGGCGATGATGGCGCCAGAGCGCTTTGGTGCGGTGGTGGCGCTGTCTCCGGACACGGACTTTGAGGTGACGCACAAGCCGTTGGCCCAGGCGGAGGTGGTGCGAGGCGTGACCCCTTCCCAGTTGCGTGCGTACACGGCGCCGCATGAGCGGATGGTACGGCCCCCGAATAATTTGGTGCAGATCATGTTGGGGCTATCGGCTGCGTACGCACCGCTGGGACCGAATGAGCCCGGCCAGTTTTACTGGCTCTACAACGACAAGGGGGAGTGGTTGGAGGAGGTGTGGCAGAACTGGTTGGAGGAGGATCCCGTGGTGATTGCGCGGCGGAGTCCGAATGTGTTCATGCCCTACCATCGGGTCTATTTGGATGGGGCGGAACGGGATGAGTTTGGAGCGCAGAAGGGGGCGCGGGCGCTTCAGGATGCGATTGGAGGGAATGCGAAGGTGGAGTTCTACGAATCGGTCGGGGGGCATGCGGACCATATCGAGGAGCGTTTAGCCCGGGGGTTGGAGTGGATGATGGGCAAGCCGGTGCGCAAGGTGGCTGGACGCTGAGCGGGAGGATGGAGCTGATGCGGTTTTTAAGCGCGATACGGGCGTGGTTTTTTGTGGCGGTCGTGGCGGTGGTGGGGGACGGGGCGGGTTCAGGATCTGTCCTTGCGGCGGAGGATCTGGCCTCCCTGTGGGCTGGAGTGGTGTCGCTGGACTCCGGTCCGGGGCAGGTGCCGGGCTCGGAGGCGGAGGCGAAGCGGATTTACGGAAAGCATGTGGCCGTGCAGGAGGCGGCTTTGAGGCGTTATTTGGAAAGGGCACCCGAGGGTGATTCGCGGCGTTTTGAGGCCCGGCTGCGTCTGGCTCGGGTTTTGACGATTCGGGCGGAAATAGAGGGACGGCCCCAGTGGCAGGATGAGTCGGCCAAGATCCTGGATGCGTTGGATGTGGAAGGGAGCAAGGAGCAGCGCGCGGAGGTGGCGTTTACGCGGATCACGCAGTGGATGAGGCGGAACCGGTTTCCGGACGCCTCGCGTCGGCAAGAGCTGTTGGGAGCGGTGCGTGAATTTCAGAATAATTTTGTCGGAGATCGGCGGATGGGCCGCCTGCTGCTGGAGGTGGCGACGCGGTTTGACCGGGAGCCGGAGGTGAAGCGAGAGCTGCTGGAGGCGGCCTCGCGCACCGAACTGGATGCGTCGCTGCGCCGGCGCTTGGAGGATGACCGGTTGCGTCTGCGGACGCTGGGGAGTGTGCTGGATCTTCGTTTCAAGGATTTTGGGGGACGGGAGTTTCGGATGGAGCAGAAGCGTGGGGTGCCGGTGGTCGTGCTGTATTTTTCGGAGGGATCGCTGCCCTCGATGGAGGCGATGCGCCGGGTGAACGAGGGGCTCCGAGGATTTCCCGAGGTGGTGCGGGTGGGGGTGAGCTTGGACGTGGAGGGTACGTGTGTGGAGCGGATCCGGCAGGGGCTGGGGGAGGGCTGGGTGATATGCTGGGATGGCCGGGGGTGGCAGAGTATGTTCGCGAGGCGCTGGGGGGTGAATGTGTTGCCGACGTGCTGGCTGGTGGATGCAAGGGGGGTGGTGGTTTCGCTGGATGCGAGCGAGGAGATTGCGGTCCAGATTCGGGCATTGAAGTAGGGCGTCCGTGGGCGGGAGGGGGCGGGTTTTTTTCTGGGAATGAAAAAAAGAGGTCCAAAGACGCGGCGGAGCGGGAGAGGAGGAATGAGCCCCCTTTTTGCCGATGACCCCCCGAGCGATGATCCGAAGTGTGTGTGTGTGGTGGAGTGTTTGGATGGTGTGGGGGCAGGGTCCGGGGGGCGGGGTCTTTGGGGCGGAGCCCGCCGCGGCGTTTGAGCCTCGGGGGTTCCTGGAGCAGTACTGTGTGAGCTGTCACGGGGAGGAGAAGCAGAAGGGCAAGGTGCGGTTGGACACGCTTTTGCCTGCGATCGGCGACTTGGAGACGGCGGAGCGCTGGCAGAAGGTGCTGAACGCGATTAATGCGGGAGAGATGCCTCCGGAGGAGGAGCGTCAGCCCAAGGGGGAGGAGAAGGCGGTGTTTTTGGAACAGTTGTCGGAGGCGATGGTGCAGGCCCGGCGGCGCCTGAGTGATTCGGGAGGGGTGCTGACCATGCGGCGGCTGAACAAGCGGGAATACCAGAACACGCTGCGCGAGCTGCTGGGGGTTCCTGTGGATGCGAAGGATTTGCCCAACGACGGCGGGGGGGGGAGCTTTGATACGGCGGGCAAGGCGCTGTTTTTGGCGAGCGACCAATTCGAGCAGTATGTGCTTCTTGCTCGGCGGGCCTTGGATCAGGCGATTGCGACGGGGCCGCGGCCGGTGGCGCGCAAGGTGCGCGTGGAGGTGGAGGAGGAGGCGAACCGGCGCATCACGGGGATTCTGCGGGGGTATCAGATGGGCGGGTACCGGGCCAACAAGGAGTGGAAGGCCTCGAAGGGGCGGCCTACGACCGACTTTGGAATCGTGGACGAGGGGGAGATGAAGTTCCGCCAGCACGTGTGGGATACGAACACGGCCCCGATGATCGACTATTTAACTCGGGAGGAGACGCGCACTGGGGCGCTTTTGACGATCCACGAGCCCAATGGACAGGTGGCGGTGGCGATTCCGGATGAAATGCCGCCGGGGCGGTATCGGATTCGTGCGCGGCTGGGGTTGTCGGGCCGGGTGGAGGCGAGTCGGGGCTTTGTGGAGATGGGATTCCGGGGCAAGGCACTCAACGATGCGATGACGCTGATTGACTGTCGGCGGGTGACGGCCCCCATTGCGCAGGGGGAGGAGTGGGAGGTGGAGTTGGAGCTTCCCCGTCTGACGGTGCCCTTGAAGGAGGACATCGGACCGGAGACGAAGAAACGGATCTGGGTTGGGGAGCGGGTGATTGCGCTCCGGGAGCGCCAGCCGAATACGTCCGAGGCATCCTCGGCCCGGTACCGGCAGGCTTTGGAGACGACCGGATTCGGAGTGGAGCCGGCTCTTTGGGTGGATTGGATGGAGTGGGAGGGGCCGCTTGTGGAGCAGTGGCCGCCCGCGGGGCATGCCGCCCTGTTTTTCAAGGGAGAGGGCGCGGAGAAAAATGAGGGGTACGCGCGGGAGATTTTGGAGCGGTTTGCGTCTCGGGCCTTTCGTGGAAAGCCGGTGCGAGCGTCCTATTTGGAGCGGTTGGTGGGGCATTATCGGGAACGCCGGGAGGCGGGCGATGGCTTTGAGGAGGCGCTGAAGCAGCCGTTGAGTATTGTGCTGGCCTCGCCGAGTTTCCTGTATCTGTCGGAACCGGCGGCGGAGCCGGAAGGGCGGGGTGGGGGCCGCCGGGTGGATGCGCGGGAGTTGGCTACACGACTGGCGTATTTTTTGTGGAGCGGCCCGCCGGATGCGGAGCTGCAGGCGCTGGCCGATTCGGGGCTGTTGCTGCGGGAGGAGGTGCTTGGGGGGCAGGTGGATCGGATGCTGGCTTCGGAGCGGATTGGGGAGTTTGTGAAGGGGTTTGTGCCGCAGTGGTTGCACATGGAGCGCTTGGACTTTTTCCAGTTCAGTCACCGGCTTTACCCAGGCTTTGACGACAGCGTGAAGCGTGCGGCGCGGCGGGAGGTCTTGGAGACCTTTGCCACGGTGTTGCGCGAGCAGCTGCCGGCGGGAACGTTGCTGCGCTCGGACTTTGTGGTGGTGAACGATCTGCTGGCCCAGTTTTACGGACTGGAGGGGGTTTGGGGGGGCCATTTCCGCAAGGTTTCGGTTCCGGAGGGGAGTCCGCGAGGGGGGCTTTTGGGGATGGCGGCGGTGTTGGCGATGGGGTCGGATGGAGAGCGCAGTTCGCCGGTGGAGCGGGGAGCCTGGGTGTTGCGCAAGCTGTTGCATCGTCCTCCCCCACCGGCGCCGGCGAATGTGCCCCAGCTGAGTCGGCATGCAGGAAAGCTGCTTTCGGCGAGGGAGTTGTTGACGGCGCATATGGAGGAGGCGCAGTGCGCGCAGTGTCATCGCAAAATCGATCCGATCGGGTACGGGATGGAGCACTTTGATGCGGTGGGCCAGTGGCGCGAGGTGGAGCGCACCGAAGTGGTCCAGGGTGGGGTGGCGCGTAAAAGCAAGGAGCACCCGATTGATGCGAGCGGCCGGCTTCCGGATGGAACCGCGTTCCAAGATTACTTTGGGTTGCGCGCCGCGGTGTCCACCCGGGAGGCGGACTTCGTCCGCGGAGTGGGGGAGCAATTGCTGGAGTACGCCTTGGGGCGGCCGGTGGGATTTTCGGACGAGGAAACGCTGGAGGCTCTGACGCGTGAACCGGCCGGAGGGCGGGTGACGCTGGCTTCGCTGGTCCGGCGTCTGGTGCTCAGCCCGGTGTTTCAGCGCAAGCTTTGAGCCGTTATTTCAGAAACCAAGCCACCCCCCCGACTTATGAATGTCTCTTCCCATGGATCCAGTCGCCGCGCGTTTTTGAGATCCGGTACGGCCTGGATTGCGTTGCCTTTTCTCGAGTCTTTGGGATTCCGCCGTTTTGCTTCTGCGTCGGTTCCGGCGCGGCCCAAGCGGATGATTTTTCTGGGGTTTGGGTGGGGGGTGACGAAGGAGACGTGGTTTCCGGCCGTGGAGCAGACGGGGCCGGGATACGAGCTGCCCGCGGGCTTGCGGCCGCTGGAGCGGCACCGTTCGGATTTTTCGGTGATCCAGAATTTGTCGAACAAGTTTACGAATGAAGCGCATTGGGGGAGCACGTTTTGGCTGACGGGAGCGAATCGGTACGGGGAGCCTGGGCAGAGTTTTCACAATGCGGTGTCGGCGGACCAGGTGGCGGCGGAGCACTTGGGAAAAGACACGCGATATTCCTCCATGGTGCTGAGTTGTGAGCGGGGGGAGGAGTCGGGGCACGGGCCGGGGCTTTCGCTATCCTGGAACCGCCAGGGCAAGCCGGTGGCTGGGTTGCAGGATCCTGTGGCGGTGTATCATCGGTTGTTTTCCAACGAGCAGACGCCCGTGGAGGTCCAGCGGGAGCGGCTGCGTCAGCAACGGAGCGTGCTGGACACCGTGTTGGAGGATGCGGCGGGCGTGGCGCGGGGGCTGAGTCGCAATGACACGGACAAGCTTTCGGAGTACCTGCAGTCGATTCGGGACATCGAGGTGCGATTGAGCAAGGAGGAGCAGTGGCTGGGGGTGGCGCGGGCGCAGCCTGTGGAGGCGGTGGGGATGCCCGAACAGGCTCCGGCGGGGGCGGACGAAATCCGGCTCATGTACCGGCTGATGGCGGCGGCTTTGGAGACGGACGTGACCCGCGTGATCACCTACCGGCAACCGGTGGACACCCTGCTCAAGGGGCTGGGCATTCCCTTCACGGGGCACAACATGAGCCACTACTCGCCCGGCCCCCGGATGGAGGCAAGCCAGCGACGAGATGCGAAGCAGGCGGAGTTGCTGGCCTTTCTCTTGGACCGGCTGAAGGCCACGAAGGAGGCGGATGGCCGCTCGCTTCTCGATCACACGGTCGTGGTGTACGGAAGCAACATCCGGAGCATCCATTATTTGGACAACTGTCCGACGCTGGTTGCGGGAGGCGGAGCGGGGATTCGGCAGGGGGGGCACTGGGTGATGCGGGATCCGAAGACGCCGCTGTGCAATCTTTGGCTGACGCTGCTCCAAGGGGTGGGAGTCCCGGTGGAATCGCACGGGGACAGCACCGGGGTCATTGGGGAGCTGATCGGCTGAAGGCGAGTTTATTGCAGAGGGGCAGTGCCACGCTCCAAGCGAGGAGGAGGTGGATGAGGACGAGGAGGTCGTAGCTCTGCCACTGCGCGCCGAGGGCGGAGAAGCCGTGGGAGGGGAGGGTGTCCTTGAGCAGGCCGGCGGCGAGGGCGCCGCTGGCTCCGGCGATTCCCGTGAGGCTCCAGTGCACGGCCATGGCGACGGTGCGGCCTTCGGACGGGGTGTACATCTGGGTGAGGCGGAACTGGCAGAGGAGGGTGCCGGTGTAGGCGGCGCCTTGAAAAAGGGCGGCGAAGGCGACGCACGGGATGGCTTTGGGCAGGGTGAAGGATCCGATTTGGAAGGAACCGGCGGGAGCGAGCCACCATCCGGCCATCGTGAGGGGGCCGATGAAGACGAGTCGGGAGAGGACATTCTGAGCGCCGGCGCGGTCCATCCAGGGGCCGAGCCACGGGGTGAAGAGGATGGCCCCCAGGGCGGCGGCGATGAAAACGAGGGAGGCCTGGGAGTAGGAGGCGCCGAAGGTTTCGCGCAGGTGCACCATGCTAAAAAACCCGGGGAGTGCGAGGGTGTAGCCCAGGAGGGATTGGGCGCCGATCCAAGCCGCCATGGCGGCGGTGAGGGTGGGAAAGCCGGGGGTTTGAAACGGGAGGCGGAGGCGCTGATACCAGGGGGTGGCCGCGGGGACGGGGCGGTGCGGGGGTTCCTCGACCAGGCAGTGGACGAGGATGTCGGCGATGCCGAGGAGGGAGCAGAGCCCGAAAACCCACTGAAACCCGAGGAAGGGCGCGTTTGGGGTGGGGGTGTGGTCGAGAAGCCAGCCGTAGAGGGCGGTGCCGGCGATGAGTCCCACGGAGAGCAGCATTTGGCGGATGGCCCAGAAGCGTCCGGCGGAGGCGGGGGGCACGATATCCGCCATCCAGCTTTGCCAGGACGCGGTGCCGACGTTGGCGAGGAGGTTGCTCAGGCCGAGCGCGGCGATGAGGAGTGCGGGCCAGAGGGGGCGGTGGTTGGGAAGGAGCCAGGGAAGCAGCGCGGGGGTTGCCCAGAGGATGCGGTGCAGGATGGCGGTGGCGGCCCAGAGGGGTTTGCGGCGCGCTTGGGACTCGGCGAGGAAGGCGGAGGGGATTTGGGCGAGCATGGCGATCTGCCATGCGGCGGAGAGGATGCCCAGTTGGGTGGCGCTGGCTTCCACGGCCTGCATCAGGAGGGGCAAAGGGGCTCCCAAGGGGGCGCAAAGCCAGAACATGCCGAGCGCGCCGGCGAGGATGTTCATGCGGAGCGAGCGGTTCATGGGGCGTCGGTGAGGGTAGGGGCGGGGAGTTTGGAGAAGCGAGCGGGGTTTGGACGGGGTTCCCGAATTTTGTGCAAAAAAAAGGGGGGTCCCCCCGGAATGGGCCCTCCCCCTGGGGTGAAATGGGGCCATGCAAGTGATTCACAAAATTCAAGAGGCGTTCGTGCGGTGGTTGTCGGTGGCTGGATGGAGTGCTCAACCGAGGCGCATGACGTTGCAGTTGCGTTTTTGGGGGGAGGCCGAGGTGCCCGGGGGGCGCCGTCGGATGAGCCGCCGCTGAGGCGGCGCGGGTTTTTGGCTTTTCCAGATTCGGCGGGCTCGGCCAATGTGGAGGTTCCATGGAGCTTTCTGAACTACAGGCGATATACGAGACCCCGTTTTTTGATCTAATCAGCCGTGCTCGTGCGGTTTATCTGGAACACTGGAGTGGCAACGAGGTGCAGTTGTGCACGTTGCTTTCGATCAAGACGGGCGGTTGCTCGGAGGATTGCGGCTATTGCGCGCAGAGTGCGCGCTACAGCACGGGAGTGCAGGCCGAGAAGCTCATGGGCACGGCGGAGGTGTTGGAGGTGGCGCAGCGGGCGCGGGAGAATGGATCCACGCGTTTTTGCATGGGGGCGGCGTGGAAGGGGGTGCGGGAGGGGGACCCGCGTTTTGAGCAGGTGCTGGAAACGATCCGGCAGGTGAGTCGTCTGGGGATGGAGGTGTGCGTGACGCTGGGGCAGTTGAGCGCGGGGGAGGCGCGCAAACTCAAGGAGGCGGGAGTGAAAGCGTACAATCACAACATCGACACCTCTCCGGAGCATTATCCCAACATTGTCAGCACCCACACCTTCGAGGACCGACTCTCCACGATCCGCTCGGTGCAGGAAGCGGGCATGGACGTGTGCTGTGGCGGCATCATCGGGATGGGGGAGAGCGAGTTGGACCGCCTAAAAATGCTTCAGGTGTTGACCGAGTTCGTGCCCGCTCCCGAGAGCGTGCCCATCAACTGCCTCATGCCCATGCCGGGGACTCCGCTCGAGGCCCAGGCCCCAGTGGACATTTTCCAACTCATCCGGTTGGTGGCCACCACGCGTATTGCGCTCCCCAAGGCGAAAGTGCGCCTGAGCGCAGGCCGGACCCGGATGAGCCGCGAGGGACAGGCGCTCGCGTTCTTTGCCGGCGCAAACTCGATCTTCTACGGCGACAAATTGCTCACCGCCAAGAATCCGGGCGTCCATGCAGACCGCGATCTTTTCGAGGAACTGGATTTGGTTCCGCAGAAGCCCTGCTGCGAGCCGGCCGAGTGCGGGGTTTCTTAGTTGCGGGAGGAGCGGGGCCGCGGATCCTCCGGGGGCGCGGCCACGTGTCGGGTGGAAGACCGGGGAGGAAACAGGGGGGGAGATCAGGGAAGGGGCTGGCCTGCTGCGGCGGTGGAGGAGGAGGCCCTAGTCGCTTTTGCGTTTTGCAGGGCTTGCGTGGCGATTTTCGAGATGCGCCGTGTGATCAGAATGGCTGCGAGAATGCCCACGGCGAGCATCACGTGATTCCATGGGCCCTTGGGAGCTGCGGTTCCGGTGCCGGAAAGGGCGCCCAGGCCGGCTTTAGCGGAGGCTCCGACGCTGGAGAACATGAGCGTGGGCGGAATGACGGCGAGGAGGGTCGAAAACAGATGGGGGAGGCTCGGTAAGCGGGTGAGCCCGAAGCCGTAACTTGCGACGGAAAAGGGGATGGGGAGGAGCCGGAGCAATCCGGCGAGCTTCCAGCCCTCTTGCGCCACGGCGGCCTGGATTTCTTCCAGGAGCGGGAAGCGGGCGGCGAGCCGCTCGACGGGTTTGCGCAGGACGGTGCGGGCGAGGTGAAAGTTGAGGCCTGCGCTCAGGGTTTTGGCGACCATCATGACGAGGAACCCCTTGGAAAACCCGAAGGCAAACCCTGCCGCGATATCGAAGGCCGAAATGGGCAGGAGCACCACTTGGGAGACGGCGACGAGTCCGGTGTAGAGAATGAAGGTGAAAAGGGAGGCCTCCCCCGAGAGCCAGGGGAGCGACTGGATGCGCGCGAGAATTTCCTGAAGCATGGAGCAAAGGAGAGATCAGGGGGCTTGCGCGGGGGCTTTCAGCTTGGGTTGGATGGGGGTCTTGGAGCCCTTCGGGGGAGGCACATCCGCGGGGGGCGGTGTCGGCGCGGTTTCCGCGGCCTTGTCCGAACCTGCCTGCTGGATTTTCCATTTCTGAGCGATGGCACGGGCGTCGGGATCGGTTTTCGCGATCTCGAGCAACTCGGTGAGCAGCGCGGTGTAGCGTACTTCTGCGGAAGCGTAGAGGCGCAGTTGTTCCTCCCGTTTCTGGAGGGCGTCCTCGGCTTGGGAGAGCGCTTCCCGGGTTTGGCCGATGCGCTGAAACAGGAAGTCCGTCTGCGCGGCGAGCATGGGTTTCTCCATGGATACGGCGCGGATTTGGGCTCCGAGAAAGACCGAGACGGCTGCGCCAAGGAGGGAGAGCGCGAGGGAGGGTGAGGAAAGCGTTTCCATGAGCGTGGCGTGGCTTGGGGCGTGGCGGAAAAAAAGGGGGGGCTAGGGTTTCTGGGGGGCGGATCCGGGTCGGAGGCCGTGTTTGGAGAGGAGTTCGCGCAGGGCGGGGTTGTTGTTTTTGTCGGCCAAAGTGGCGATGTCCGCGACGATGGCCACGCCAACGCGCTGGGTGAGGGCGGAGCCGGCGTTGAGTTTTTCCTGCTGCGATTGGATCTGCTGGCGTTTTTGAGTGAGTTGGGGGGTGAGCGTATCCAGCTGTTGCTGAAGTTCGTAAGCTTGGACCCGGAGTTTGAGATTGGCGGTGTTGCCCAGGTAAAACCAGAGGCTGAATACAACGGACAGTGCGGCGGTGAGGGTGGCGGCGATACCGGTTTTCATGCGCGGAAGCGGGGAATGGAGGTTGGGTGGCTTAGAAGTTCAAGCCGATGCTGAGGGTGCTGGAGGTCTGGTTGCGTTGGCTGCCGAGTTCCTGCTCCCCGCTGAGCCTGAGCGTGAGCGTCTTTGAGAAGATAGCCTGCACGCCGAGGGCCAGCTGGGCGGAATCGGTCGAGGCGTCTCTCCCGAGGGAGGTGAAGGAACCGGAGGCGCCGGAGCTCGCAAATCGCATTTCAATGGCACGTCCCTCGGGCTGGAAGTTGTGGATCCAGGACGCCATGAAATCCGAGCCCAGCGTGAGACGCTGGCTGAGTTCGTTGCGGTAGGCGATGCGCAGTCCGAGTTTGCTCAACAGGGTGTTGCTCGAAAGAGCGCTTCCTCGCAGCGCGAAGGGCGAGCCGCTTTCCTCAAAGGCGTCCTGGGTGTGGTGGAGGAACTTGAGCCGGGCGGAGGGGGAGATTTCCCAGCGGCTTCCCAGAGGCATGAGGTTGTAAGAAACCCCCAGCCCGAGCTGGGTGTCTTGGCTGTGAAAACGGGCTTTTGCCGTGGCGGGGGCGAAGCCCGGAGCGAGAATGGTGCGTTCGCTGTCCAGTTCGGAGGTGCCCCAGAGCGCGGTGGCGTCGAGGGTCAGATTGCCTATCGGCAGGCTCGTGTAAGCTCCGACATTCCAGTGTTCTGCGCGAACCTGAGAGCTTGGGTCACTGGAGGAGGAGGATCCTTCGCCCGCCACCGCCAGAAGCCCGATGCGCAAATTGCCCAGAATGCGTTCCAGCCCGAGGACGCCTCCCGCGTCCTGGCTTCGCGAACCGCCAAAACCTGCGGCGGCGTCTGCGGGCTGGGTGGCCCAGGCTCCGTAGCCGCTCGTCCAGGCCATCCATGACGAAGCGCCTGATCCGCCGGAGCGCGAAGCCGGATCGCGCAGGAAGGCGGCATCCTCCGACGACTCGATCCGAACGCCGAGATTCACGGCGGGCGATCCCGCGTTCAGAGCGGCCAGACTGTCGAGGCGGTTGTCAATCGGGGCCGTGAACGCTGCCGACTGGGCGACTCCGACGGTGGCGAGGGTGGAGAATCCCGGGGCGGTCAGGTTTCGGAGGGCCGCTGCTGTTTCGGAGGGCGACTCCAGTTCGGACAGGCGGTTGACCAGGGATTGAATCTCAGCGCTCGCCCCTTGCACCGAGCCGAGATAGCGGGCGAGCGATTGACTGTTGCTGCCCTTTGCGGCGGAGACCAGCGTGGCGGTTGGGGTGGTTGCGGGGGTCTCCGGCGAGGCGAGAATGATTCGGATCCGACTCGGGTCGAGGGGGGTCAGAGCCGCGGTGCCCTGGCGGTAGAGGATGGAGACGGAGGGAGTGCTGGAGGTGCTCGAGGCGACTTGGATGGTGACGTTCTCGTTGAAAACGTAGTTGGAGTCGTTGCTCACGATGGTGATGAGCGGCGTGTCTGAAACGGAGGCACTGCCTTGGAGGGGAGCATTGAGGAGGGGGAGCGCCAGGAAGAGGTTAGCGTTGGCAAAGCGTGTGGCGATGTCATTGCCCACGAGCACTTCCATGTGGGCTCCGAGTTCGAATTTCACCTGCTGGGTGGGTCGGAAATTAAACCCGTTGAGGGTGGCATCCAGGGTCGCCCCGTTGCGAATCCAGATCTGACTGCTCTGCGCAAGGCTGTTGGCGTTGCCCGCAATGAGGCGTCCCTCGCGGATATTCGTCGCGCCGGTGAACGAATTGGCGGCCAGGAGTTTGAGATCGCCGCCGCCCACCTTGGTGAGGCCGCCGGGACCGGTGATCGGTCCGCTCAACGTCACACTGGCCGACGCCACGGAGAGTTCCACGTTTTGTTTGAATGCAATCGGTCCGGTCAGGTTCATCGCCGTTTCCGAAGGGCGCGCCAGGCTCACGGCCAAGGTGCCGCTTCCGCCGCTCGAGCCAAAATCCACCGCGTTCGCCAGGGAAATGTTCCCCGAGAGGCTTCCGCCCAGCACCGTCAGCGTGCCGGAACCCAATGCCTGTGCATGCGTGACGCGCAACTCTCCCTGCTCTAGGACCGATCCGCCCGAGAACTGATTGCTTCCCGAAAGCAGCAGGGCGCCCTGGCCGGACTTGGTCAGCATGCCGGTCCCGGTGACGCTGCCGGAGAGTTGAAGCGTTTTGCCGGAGGCAATGCTCGCCCGCGTGTTGCGCTGGAGGTCGACGGCGCCTGAGAGGGTGGCGTTGGAGGCCACGGTGAGGGTGGTGTTGGAGAGGACGGAGACGGTGCCTTGGAGGGAGGTGGTGTGGGAATCCGAGGCGTCGCCGAGGGCGATGGAGACGTCGTTTGCGGAGGGGTTGCCGATGAGGATGGTGTTGGCAGGGGCGACGTCGGCGGCGGAGGTGCGGAGCTTGCCGCCGAGGAGGGTGAGGGAACCCGAGCCAACTGCGTTGGAATGTTCGATCAGGAGGGTGCCCGCGGAGAGGGTGACGCCGCCGGAAAAGGAGGAGGAATCGCTGGCGAGCCGGAGTGCGCCCGAGCCGGATTTGGCGAGTGCGCCCGAACCGGAGACGGCGCCCGAGACGAGGAGGGAGCCGGCGGAAACGTTGGTGGTCAGGTTTCGCTGGAGATCGACGGAGCCTGAGAGTTGGACGGAGCCGGAGGAGGTGAGGGTGCCTTGGGAGGAGACGGAGAGGGGTCCTTGGAGGTCGAGGGATTTGCCCTTAGCGACGGCGAGGGAGAGGTTTTTCTGGAGGTCGACGGCGCCTGAGAGGGCGGCGTTGGATGCGACGGTGAGGGTGGTTTGGGAGAGGACGGAGAGGGGGCCTTGGAGGGAGGTGGTGTGGGAGT
>JBEBAG010000119.1:0-6016 GCA_041159065.1 Verrucomicrobiota bacterium
GTGACACCGCACGCAGGACGCTTCGAGCTTTTCCATAAACACTTTCCGACCCGCAACCGCATTTCCGCCAACCAGCGCAATCTGGTAGCGAGCGAGGCTGTTCTGAGCGGAAAGGCCCGCCTCGTACTCTTTGACCAGCGCCTGCACCTCCGGAGACGCACGCTTTGCTGCGGCCTCAAGCAGCTCCAACTGCAATTCCGGCGCGAGCCGACCCGACAGAAGCGCACGCAACTGATCCACCAGCACCGCATCCACATCCGCTCCGGCAACCGTCCCCAAAATACTCAGCACGTTCTGTTTTTCCCCCATGGTTCCATGGCTCAAAACATGCAGCAGCGGTCGCAAAATCCCTCCCTCCGGCGATAAGGTCACAAGGAGCGTGAGCGCCTCCTTGCGAAGTGTTTCAGAAGCATCCGCCGTGGCCAGCAGCACCATCTCGGTCAACTTGGGATCCTTCCGAACCGCCATGGCCCGTAAGGCTTCCGCACGCACCTCCGCATCCACCGATCCATTCTGGACCATCGCCCCCAAATCCATCGGGATCCCCTCCAACTTGAACTTCGTCACCAGACGGAGTGCCTCCATACGGACCGCCTTGGACCCCCCTTCCACAAGTCGATGCACCACCGAAGCGATCGCCTCAGGCACTCCCTCCGCATCCCGCGCGGCCATGGGCCGGTAAAGCCCCATCAGCTTGTCCACGTGAGACGGTTGATCCCACTCTCCCAAGCACGCCAAAGCCTCCACCCGCAAGCCGTCCGGCGCTTCCAACCTGCCCGCAAACTGCGCCAAAGCCGCTGCATTCGGTTGCTTCCCCATCCGGAAATTGGCGCGAATCGCCCGGCGAAGAATCGCGTCCCTCGGCCCGGGCTGCTCCTTTGTGCCCTCACTCAATGCCAGCAATCCCTCGGCGGATCCCAAAAGCTCCGCCAGCGCAGCCATCCCCCCGTCGATCGATTCGTCATAAATCGCCCGCGCAGCCTCAGCGACCACCGCTCCATCCGAATCCTTCAAAAACGCCGCCACCCCCGGATTCTTGAGCCGTCGCAAGGCGTTGACCGCCCCAATCCTCACCGACCGCGAGGGATCCTTCGCAGCCCCCTGTAAAAGCTCCGGATTGGCGCACGCCACGAGGCCCGAAACCGCCGCATAGCGCAGCACGGCATCTTGATCTTGATTGCGTCGGAGTAGGGCGAACAACTCCGGCACAGCCTGGGCATATCCGATCCGACCAAGCCCAACCGCTGCAAAAGATTGCACCCGAGGACTTTCATCAGAAAGCAACCGGACCAATCCCGGCGCCGCCACGGCGAACCGCAGGTCCCCCAGCGTCTTCGCCGCCTGGGCGCGAACCTCGACCTCGGGATCCTGCAAAAGCGGGAGCAACGCCTCCGCCGCCCGAGCCTGGCTCCGACCGCATTGCCCAAGTCCCCAAATGCCATGCAGGCGGGCCAGGAGAAAGCCAGCCTTCTGCGCCGCCTTCCCCAACGTCTCCACCTCCCACCGGTCCACCAGTTCAAACTGGGCCTCCTGACGAATCCGCATATCCGGATGCGCCAACAGACGCTCGATCTCCGAAACGGAACGTCCCTCCATTCCGGCGGCCAAGAGCTCCCGGGTTTCCCGCACCACCGGATCCGAGTCCGTTCCCTCCTCGGCCACCCGGTAAATGCGCCCCTTGCCCGTCAACCCCCAGCCATTCACCCAGTCGGCAATGTACAGCCCCCCGTCCACGCCAAACTTCACATCCGTGGCCAACACGCGCCAAATCGGCTGCGGACCCAGGGTCATTTCAAAGCCGGCCCCTTTCGCACGGAGCGAAAAGGAGTGAATCCCGCTATTCGCGGGACTGCCCCGGAAATCAGCCAGGAAGAAATGCCCCTTCCAACGCTCCGACAGTCCCGTGCCCGGATGGTAGGTCAGACCACTCGGCCCATTTGAAAGCCCGGCAACCGGCGGAATATGATGGGCTGCCTGCCCTTCGAATGCAGGAAAGGAAAACCGCTCCGACACCCAAGGGCCACCGCGCGGTGCTTGGGTAAGAAACTGCCAGCCAATCCTCCATCCGCTGTCGCCTCCCTGCAAAATATACACCACCCGCGAAGGATCCCCGTAGGAGGTGTTGTTATCCACGGTAAAAAGGTTCCCATACTCATCAAACGCAAGATCCTGCGGATTCCGTAGTCCGGTCGCGAACCACTCCAGTTCTGATCCGTCTGGATTGCAGCGGAAAACCGCCCCGCTCTCTGGCATGTAGACATGGGAGCCATCCACAGCCTTAGCATTCGCTCCGCGGTCCCCCATGCTGAAATACAGCCGCCCGTCGGGCCCCATCCGCAAGCCGTGAAGGTCGTGCCCCAGCACTCCGGTGCGAACCCCAAAGCCCCGCGCGAGGGACTTCCGAACATCCGCCTTGCCCGAATTTTGGGTATCTTGGAGCTGCCAGAGATCGGGCACACAGGCGAGGTACACCTTGCCCTTGCGGGCCAATACCCCCGCCGCAATCCCGCTTAAAGGTTCCTGAAATCCCTCCGCAAAAACGCGGCTCTGATCCGCCTTGCCCTGCCCAGTGCTATCCCAAAGCAACTGTACCCGCTCCGAATTGCCGGCCGTTCTCGCCAAGTCAATCGTCGGATCTCCCTTCAGAATCGCCAGCCATGACTCCAAGGTGGTGCTCGCAAGTTCCTTCTCCAGCCAGTGGAGATGCACCATCACATCACTCACCCCGGCGTGCAGCCGAAAGGTCTCTGCAACATACCAGCGCCCCTGATGATCCGAGGTCATTGCCACCGGATTCGCGAGCAGCGGTTCCGCCGCCCAAAGCCTCACCGAAAGCCCCTCGGCCAGCTTGAACTGCTTCAGCGCATTCGCCCCCTCGTCTGAAGCTGCCGCAATCTTCGGGACGACTCCGCCCATCGCAGCAACTTTCAACTGAGCTTCGTCCCCCGCGTGACCAAGGTGGGAAAGTAGAATCAAAGCCAACCCAGAGGCTGCCGCTCCAACCCATGAACCCGCAACCGAAACCAAAAAGAAGGGAGGGGGAATTCGCATGACTCGTGTCTACCCCCCGGCCGCGGCGCACGTCGTCCACGTGCGGCTCTGAGCCAAAAGTATACATTCGCCAAATTCGTCCCAAACCACTCCTTCCTACTCCATCCCCCCGCCCTTCCTCAGCCCCCCGCGCGCTACCGCTTCCCCGACGCCGGATACTCCAACACCTGACCATCCGCCACCAGGCGCTCCCGCAGCTCCGCATACGGCACCTCCTGCACCGCCACGTTTTTGTGGATCGCAATCGAGGCCGCCGTCGCCGCGCTCTGCCCCAAAATCATAAACACCGGCTCCATCCGGATGCTTCCGTAGGCAATGTGCGATGCGCTCACGCACACCGGAGCAAACAGGTTGTTCGCCTCCCCGCGCTTGGGCACCAGCGATCCGTACGCGATCTCGTACGGCTTCGCGTGCACCCCGATGTCCCCCTCATTCTGCACAAACCCCTCCGGCGTGATGTAGCGCTGCGTGTTATGCGAATCGATCGTGTAACTCCCCATCCCCACCGAATCCGGCGTGGGACGCGTCTTGAGCAGCTCGTGCTCCGTCATCACGTAGTGGCCCACCATGCGCCGCGCTTCGCGGACGTAGATCTGGTGCGGCCAGTGCGCGTTGTCCAAAAACTCGTCCTTCGGCAGCCCATAGGTGGAAGCCTTTTCCCGAATCGCCGCGGGCACCCTCGGATCGTTGGCCAGAAAATACAGCAACCCCTGCTGATACGTGCGGTGCTCGCTCAAAATCTCCCGCCGCCGCTCATAGGACGCCTCGGGGTAGTCGTAATTCATCCCGATGTTGTCGAAACTGAAGGGCCCGTGATTGTTGGTGTCCGTCTTGTGGTTGGGGATCGGGTCAAACTTGTGAAACACGTCGGTCCAGCCCGCAGCGAACACCCGCAGCAGCAGTTCGTACTGGTCCGCATCGTATCCCTCGGGTTTGGGAAAGGGCACCCGGTTCTCCGGCGCCGTGGTCGCACAGAACCGGTAACAGTAGGCCTGCACCCGGTGGTCCCCCTCCCCATACGCCCCGGGGGACTCTGTGCTGATGCGCGGTAGCACACCACTCTTCGGATCGCCCGGAATCCGGTACGGGCTCAGGTTCATTTTGCCAAAGTGATGTCCGTGATGCAGCACGCCCACCTGCACCCCATTCCACTTTTCCCCATACACCCGCTGCGCCTCCCGGCCCACATGGTAGGAGACGCCCGCCGCGGCAAGCAGATCCCCCTCGTAGGTGGCGTCGATGAACATCTTCCCGGCAAAACGCTTCCCCGAAAGCATCGCGATCTCCGTGATCGCTCCCCCCTCTTTGCTCACCCCCGCTTTCCGGTCCAGCCACTCCTCGCGCACCACCGGGATCCCATACTCGCTCACGTACCCTTCAAACACCCGCTCCGCCACGCTCGGCTCGAAAATCCACATCGTCCGATTCTCCCCGTCCATCGCGGGGGTTCCCTGCCCCTTGTTTCCATACTCCTCGCGCTTCTGAAACTTCCAGGTGGACGGCTCCTGATACTGCCTCCAAATGCGGTGGTAAAAGTCGCGCGCCAAGCCGCCGATCACGGCCTTGTTGCCCGTGTCGGTGAAGCCGAGGCCCCCACTCGAGAGTCCCCCGAGGTGTTTGTCCGGTCCCACCACCACCACCGAGTGCCCCATCTTCTTGGCTTGCACCGCCGCAATCACCCCCGCCGAGGTCGCTCCGTAAACCACCACATCATAACTTCCACCCGTCACCGGGGCTCCCAGGGCGCTCCAAGCGCAAAGCCAGGCGTTTCCAATCACAAGGGGCATCAGGGATTTGTTCATAGGAGGAGAAGAGCAGGAACCATTCACGTTCCCTCCACTCGAGTCCCGAGTCGTCCGTTTTGGACACCTTTTTTCCAACCAGCCCGTTGTCGCATTCTTGTGCGACTCGTCGGTTCTCCCGTTTTTTGGTGAAATCCCTCCCGTTCCGAGGCGGCTTCCCATCCGCGGAGCGCAGCGCTCTGCGGTCCGCCCTCGACTTCGTTCCCCAAATCCCCCCATCCAACCCAGCCACCATGAAAAGACTCTCCGTTTTGGAAATGCTGCGCGAACGGGACGCCCTGCGCTCGGAACTGGAACGGGTCAAAAAGGAAAGGGACGCCCTCCGGCGCAGTCTGGGGCGCTGCGAGGTGCACTCCCATCTGGCGTGCATCACCTTGGCACAGCCCACTCCACATCCGGAGGACGCCGCCCTCAGCGCCTTGGCCCTATCGGCCGCTCTCTAATTTCCTGCGCCGCCCCCCGGGTCGGAACGGCCTCCACATCGGCTATCTGCCGACGTAAATTGCCTCGTCGGGCCAGTCTGCCCGCACACAACCGCCCTCCACGTTCACGGGGAGCACGTAGTTGCGCATGCAACGCACTGGGGAAAGCACCCGCGCGGTGCTCACCTGCTCGATGGAATCCTCCCCGTGATTGCGAAGGAGGCTCGGGATCAGCTTCTCCTGGACGGTCTGCACGATGTCCAAATCGCTTTCGCCGTCGATGAAGAGGAGCATCGCGAGTTTGCCATCAATCTCGGCAATGTGGCTTTCGTATAGCACCTCGGTGAAAACCGATCGCACTGCGGGTTCGCGCTGAATGTCTTCGATCAGCTGCTTGTAGGTGACCCCGATCCGAAACTGGATGGTGTACATGTGCCGGGTCTGGTACTGGCGGGTGCCGGATCCGGTCAGATCGACGTTGGTGTAGTAGGAGACGATGCCCTCCTCTTCGAGTCGCTGCCGTTTGCGGCTGACGGTGCGCACATTGACCCCGGTGGCCTCGCCGATCGCGTTGTCGGACTGGCGCGGATTGCGGATGAGCGCCCGGACAATTTTGCGCTCCTGTTCATCCAGTTCGCGCGGGAGAGGGACTGGGGAATGGCTTTCGTGCATGCGGGAACCTTCTTAAACCGCGGGTTCGGGAAACTCAATCCGCGAGATGTCGCTTTTTTGACTGATTGG
>JBEBAG010000120.1:0-5431 GCA_041159065.1 Verrucomicrobiota bacterium
GGTCGACCTTTTCGAAGGTGGCCTCGTCCTCGAGGAGGCCCGTGAGGAGGTCGTTGTCTTCGAGAATGCGGAGGACGGTGTCGAACAAGTCGACGACAGCGACCTGGATTCCATTAGAGAGAAGGCGGGATCGGAGGGAATCCACCATCCGGCGGACGGAGTCCTCCTCAGCAGGGTTGTAGGGGTGGATAAAAATGGGCACCTCGTTCGCTAGGCCTTTCATGGCCAGGAAATTCGGATGGCTAAAGATGCCGTAGAGGTGTTCGGTCGCGTCGGGCATGGGGTGGCGGGAAGTGTGTCTTTACGATGCCGAGTTGACGATCTCGTGCTCCGGGACGAGGAAGCCCGCGAGCCAGCGCGGGTCATCGGCAAGGATAACGCCGTATACCTCAGAAGGAATGACGGGGCGCTGAAGGAAGTCTTCCCGGGCGCTTCGGTGAAGGATGCCGGTTTGCCTCAGCATGTTCAGAAGAACGGACCGCATCTTCACCTTCGTGGAGGAGGACAATGCAGCCAGAAACGGATGGAGGCTGGATTGGCTCAGAAAAAAGTCTTCGTAGTCCGACAGCCTGAGACAGCGGTCTCCCCCTTCGAGCTTTTGTCGGAGAAAATCCGACGCAAAGGCGAATGCGAGAGGCGTCGTTTTCAGAACCGAGAGCCATGCGAGGCTAGAACGGCAGTCCAAAGAGCCAGCGGCAAGCAACTCGAGTTGCCGGGGTGTTAGCGAGGAAAGGCGGCGGCGCAACTCGGCCTCAATCCGCGAGCTACTCTTCGCGGTGCGAGCTTGGAAGGCATTTTGGGTCAGAACGCGGGTCTTAGCCTTTTGCCATGTGCCTTCGTTTGTGAATGCCTCGGCCATGATCCGCGTCAGCTCCGGACGGAGACTGAGAGCGGTAAATCCAAGACTGAAGGGCTTCACTGGGGACAACATTGGAATAAACGCTCATTTTATAAGCCAACCGCATCTGGACCATCATTCCTCTTTTATAGCAAAAACACGGTTCGAAATGACCGAACGGAGTGGAAAGTGCAGAGGCATAGTTGGAAATCAGCCAATCTGCACATGGGGTACCCCAATTTCGGGCTTACCCCCCCCAAGAAAGCGCACTTTGGGCTCTCACACCCGCACCCCGCCTCGTTCCTGTTGCCCGTTCACCTGCGCCTTCTTCGCCTGACAGGCGGCGGAGACGATAGCTTGGGGATCGTGGGCGTGTTCGGGGTGTTGGCGGAAATGGGCTTCGACGGCTTGCAGGATCGAGGGGTGCGTCAGGGCCTCGATCCGGGAGCCGAGGGCCTGCTCGAGTTTGCGCGTGTAGAAATCGCGTTCGGGGAACTCGACGGCGCTTGGGTTTGAGAGATTGGCGGCGGAGTTTGGGAAAGCTTCGCGGTCGGCGGGTGCGGTGCGTTTAATCATGGCGCGTGGTGGTTGGGGCGCTACCAGTCCCAGGCGCCGGGTTTCGGGGACTTGCGAGAAGCAGCGCCGGGGGATGTGGGGGAGGCGTCGCTGGCTGCGGGGGGAGTGCCGGGTGAGAGTGCGGATTCGAGACGGCTCAGGCGCACTTGGGCCGCTTCGAGGTCCTTTTCCAGTTGAGCGCGGCGGTCTGATTGCTCCTTGGAGCGGGACAGGGTCGAGCTGAGTGCGGTCAATTGCTTTTCGAGCGATTGGTGGGAGTTCAGCAGCTCGGCATTCGCGGACTTCTGACGCTGCACTTCCACGAGCCATTCGTCGCGACTGGGCAGGGTGCGGTCTGGCGAGGCGTTTCCGGAACGGCTGACGGAGGAACTCGAGGCCTTCACAAATGAACCGGCGGCCCCGCCCGTCGGCAAAGAGCCAGCGTTGTTTCCGGGCCGCAGATTCCAGTGCGGCTGGCTCTCCACGCGATACACCGTGTGGGCTTCGTGGAGGATGCCAGCGTGATTCGGGTCGATGTAGCGCGCGACCGGATACGCCACCACACGCTCCCCGGCTCGGAGCGAAGCGGGCGGAGCCTTCGCTAACTCCATCGCAGAAAGGCCGCGCGTCGTGATGAGCGGAGCTCGTGCGCGCTGGCCAACGCAAGCGGTGCAGCCGAGAAAGGCTAGGGAGGCGAAGGTCGTAAGTCGGAGGGTCTTCATGGTACGTTGGGAAGCGGTTGCGGAAGGCGCTCAGGGAACGGGTCTGTAGCGACGGGAACGTTGGGCTCAGGCTCGAACAGAGACCTATCGCCGGAGATCCGGGTTGGACCCGCAGCAGCCGAAGGGGTGAAAGGTTCGCCCAATGGAGCGGGTGAACGCGCACGGGTTACCGCGCTCGCGGAACCGTGGACGGCCTTCGCCCTGTCGATCGTCTGGGTCACGTACACGTAAAACTGTTTCCCAGCCGGGACCCGGACGAAGAAACCCTCGCGCTGGATCGTCTCGTAGATTTGCTTCGCGTAACCATTGACCACCTGCTGCATCCCCGCGATCTGGGCGTTCTTCAGCGTCCCGGCCAACTGGCTCCCAAACGCCGTGCTCTCCCGATCCGCGAGGCCGGAGGCCGCGCCGCTCAGGAACGTCGCCGCAAACAGGCGGACCTCGGCGAGATCGTCGCTCTTGAGTAACTGCCCGCGCAACCCGGCGCTCCCATCCGTGATGCCCCACGCCCCGCCCTCGCCGTCCTGTTCCCGATCCAACGCCAACCCGCTCAGGCTCAGCTCCTCGCCCGTCTGCCACACAAACGTCCACTGACCCTGCGCCGCAATCCGCTCGCGCATCCGGTCGACCCGGGCCCGTCCGTGGACCTCCGTTCCTGCGGGGATGATCCGCTTGCCCTGATGCCACACGTCTTCGGTCACCAGCCCGATGATCGGCGTGTCGATGCTCGACGAATCCACCGTCACAATGAGTTCGCACGGGATCAACCGGCCATAGGGCGCTGTTTCGTCTCCTGTGCGCTCGGGAATCACTTCCTTCTCCGCAGACGTCACGAGGCTGATGGGGAGCACCTCGGACTTCCGACGTTCACGCGGTGGTACCGGTTCGGGGGGAACTTGAGCCGCCTTCGGCGTTTCCTTCGGAGGCTGAAACGGCGTCATGTCCCGGATCACTGTCTCGACCACCTGTGCCCTCCCTTTTCCCTCCAGCGCTGCCTTTCGATCTGGCTTGGAGTCTGACGCGGTTCGGGGTCCCGTTCCGCGGAGCAGTAAATACCCGATCCCCAGCACTGCGCCAAACAGGACAAACTTCCCGGTCTTGGTACGAAAAAACTGCAAAAACGCTCGGGGAGTCATTTGGCAAAACCCTCCAGGCTTTTTGCGGGCACCTTGGATGGTGGGGCCGTGGGTGAAGACTGCCCAATCCGCTCCACGAAGACGGTGAACTCGTTTTTCAGCGCCAGCTCATTGCGTCCACCAAAGCGGGTCCCAGTGATTGCAAAGAAAGCCTCCGACTCGCCGTTGGCACGGATGCTACCGGAGGCGTCGCTCACGGATTGCTCGTGGCGTTCCGCCCCAGCGCGTACGGAGAAACTATCGGGGCGAAATGTGATGGCCTGTGCGGTTTTGTTCCGGAGTCGGACCCGGAACACGAGTGTGTCCTGAGCGTCGAATCGGAAGGCCTCGAGAATGCGCACCTCGAAATCCCCGAAATCCGACACGGCTTCGTCCTCCTTGAATGCGCGATGACTGACACCCCTTAGCGCCTCCGGGCTCGCCTGTTGGAGCAGAGGAAACGCCTTCGCCTTATCGAGAAGTCCGAGCAACGCGGCAGGAGACACTCCACGCGGCGAGCGTCCGCCAATCCCGCGCAAGGGTTCCGTCGGGGGACACAGAATCAGCGAGAGCACCGGTTCCGCGCTGTCGCGGAGCTCGAGGATGTACGTCTGATGGTTCCAACGCACATTCACGTTCGTCGTCGCATTCGGCACCAACGTCTTTACCGAAAAAAACGACGAGCCCGGCTGATGCGCGAGTTGGAACAGACCGTCCCCTTTGGCTCCCGTGCTGACCATGGCCGCATCCATGGCGGTGATCGCGCTCGGGAAACTGATGGTCGTCACCCGTGCCGAAGAGACCGGAATGCCCACGACCTGATGTGGATCCAGTTCGATTTCGCGGACCCGGCTGTCCGGCGCCGCCCACAGCGGCACGGTGAAACCTCTCGTGATGCCCAGGAGCAGCAGCGTGGAGGCGATGGATTTAGCGGTTCGGTTCATATTTGAATTCGCTGACGGCGGTGGGGAAACGACCGTTCCGGCTCATGTCGGGATTCCGGCGAAGACGCAGCCCCAGCCGGAACGGAATGGACTCGGTGAAAGCCCGCTGTTCGAAGATGCCCGTGCGGATGAGCTGCCCGGTGATTTGGGTCATCACGGCGTCGTCCCGGGTTTCCAGAATGTCGATTCGCGCAATCTCTGCCTTTTGATGGAGTTGCTTGGATTTGAATTCCTCGGCTTCGCTGAGCAGGAGCTTTTGGACCCGTTCCTGGGCCGGTTTGAGGAAGAGTTGTTTGAGCAGTTCGGGATGATCGAGTCCGCCCGGTTGGCGTTCCAAAAAGGCCGTCGCCGCCAGCGTGCTCTGTTGGACGTGAAATTCTTTTGCCTCCCGGAAGTCGAGCAGAGGCGAGAGGTAATAGGTCCCCGCCGGATCTACGATGACCACGCGTTCCCGTTGCCGGAACTGCGAGAGCATCCAGAAGGGCGTGAACACCGCCACTCCACAGGCGCCCATGGCCACGCAGAACCAAAGGAAAGCCGTCCGGTCTTTGGAGACAAAGACGCCCGTCGGATCCGGTGGCAAATGGCCGCGTTGGCGGTTCGCGCTCGGGACGGAGGTGGAGCGCGGTGTGGTCTCGGCTTGAGAGTTCATGGGTTCGCCTCCTTGGATTGGGAAGTCCCGACGAGCCGCGAGGCCTCGCGGTCACCGGTCGGGTCGTTCGACTGGAAAGACGACGTCGGCTGCGCGGAGGTTCGAGGGGCCGAGGCGGAGCCCTCCGTGGAGCGCTCTCTTGAGCGGGACGATGTCGCCGAGGTCGCGGCAGCGCTTTGGGCCCCAGATGCTCCCCGACTAAACCCGAGGCTCCCGGCCATGGACCCGCTCAAGGGCGGCCCGCCTCCCTGCATCGTAGAGCCCGCAAGGCTGCCCGCAGCGCTCGCTCCGGCTGCCAGCGCCATCCCCACGCCTCCCGCACCGCCGGTGGCCATGGATGCTGCGGCGGTCGCGCCACCCGAGGCCGCAGCCGCACCCGCAGTCACCGCTCCCCCGAGCAGCGCACTTCCGATCTGCATCCCGGAAGACAGCGCCCCTTGAATGATGACCGGCGCAAGCAGTGTTGTGAGAACGATCCATGCGCCGATCAGCGCCCCGGCGAGGATCGTTTGGAGTCCATAGACGTTGGTAAAAATGATCAGCCCCTGCTCGGTGGCGAGATCAATCAGGTTGCTCGTGCCGATCGAGGCTGCCGCCCAGCCGAG
>JBEBAG010000121.1:0-2853 GCA_041159065.1 Verrucomicrobiota bacterium
ATGATGACCTTTTGATGCCTCCGAAGAAAAAGGGCGGCCCGCTCCCCAAGGAATCGACCGAACTACTCAAAAAGTGGATCGCCGAAGGCGCCTCTTGGCCCAAGGACCTCAAGCTGGTCTCCAAGAAAAAGGAGGACACCACCAAGGTGGACGAAACGAAACTCGTGCAGGATATCCACGCCCGGATCACCTCTCTCTCCCCCGAAGTCTCCGAGAAAGAGATGAAGGCCTATGCCTCCACCATCCCAGGTACTGATGTCTCCTTCGAAATGCTGCCCATCCCCGGCGGGAAATTCAAAATGGGTAGCCCCGATTCCGAGGAAGGTCGCAAGCCGGATGAAGGCCCCCAGCGCACCGTCGAAATCGCCCCCTTCTGGATGGGAAAATGCGAGGTCACCTGGAACGAGTTCGAACTCTTCATGTACCCCACGGAGGAAAAACGCATCCGGTCCGCTCACAAGGTCGATCCCGCCCTGAACGAACTCACCGACGCCTCCACTCGCCCCACGCAACCCTACGTGGAAATGAGCTTCGGCATGGGCAAAGACGGCTTCCCCGCGATCTCCATGACCCAGCACGCAGCGAACAAATACTGCGAATGGCTCAGCGCCAAGACCGGCCAGTTCTATCGCCTCCCCACCGAGGCCGAATGGGAGTACGCCGCCCGCGCAGGCACCGAGACGCCCTACTTCTGGGGCGACGATGCTTCGAAAATCGAGGAGTACTGCTGGTGGGCCAACAACTCCGAAGGCAAGTACCAGAAGGTCGGCAAGAAAAAGCCCAACCCGTGGGGACTCCACGACATCCTCGGGAACGTCCTCGAGTGGACCCTCGACCAATACGACCCCAAAGCCTACACCGCGCTCGGCAACGCCAACCCCTGGAACAAGGCCACCAAATCCTACCCCCACGTCGCCCGAGGAGGCGCTTGGGATGATGAATCCGCAGACCGCCTCCGCGTGTCCGCACGCCGCTTCTCGGATCCAGACTGGAAAATCCAAGATCCCCAGTTCCCCAAGAGCGTCTGGTACCACACCGACGCTCAGTTCCTCGGCTTCCGCGTCGTGCGTCCGCTCAAGACGCCCTCCGCAGAGGAAATGAAAAACTACTGGAATAGCGGCGTCGAAAAGGACTAACCGCCTCCGCCCCGCCTGCCCCAACGCCGCGCCTCTCCCACGGGGCGCGGCGTTGCCCTTTTCCGCCCCACCCCCACTCCAATCCCTCTTGGATTGCGTCGCACTCCCGCTAAATTCCCCGCCTTCTCCACCAACGCTCCTCGCGACCATGGAACTCTTCAACTCCCTTCGCCGCCCTCTTCTCCAAGCACTCTCTGCACTCAGCCTTCTCGGGCTGGGTCTCCCCTCGCTCGCCCTCGCTCAAGGCGGCGGAGATATCGTGGTGAAGAAGAGCGCCCAACTCGAAGTCGGTCTCGCCGCTTTCGCAGGCCCAGACGGAAACGCCCTCGCCCAAATCGTCCAGCGCGACCTCCAACTCTCCGGACTCCTCAAGGTCGTCGCCCCCAACGCCGCCAAATTCCAGGTCTCCGCCACCTCCTCCGGCTCCAGCCTCCGCGGCCTCCTCTCCGAGTCCGGCAGCAGACCCCTCCTGGAGCGCTCCTACCCAGGAAGCGCCCGCGCCCAAGCCCACGCCTTTGCCAACGACATCCTCGAAACCCTCATCCCCGGGGCCAAAGGCATCGCCGGCTCCCGAGTCGCCTTCGTCGCCACCCAGAGCGGCGCCAAGGAGATTTACCTCGTCGATATCGACGGCTCCAACCTCATCCAACTCACCAAAGACCGCAGCATCAGCGTCTCCCCCTGCCTCTCCCAAGGCGCCCGCCGCCTCGCCTACACGGGCTATCAAAGCGGCTATGCCGACGTCTACGAAGTCGACCTCGCCTCGGGTTCCCGCCGCAGAATCATGAAGTATCCCGGCACCAACTCCGGTGCCGCCTACTCCCCAGATGGCTCGCGCTTCGCCGTCACCCTCAGCAAAGACGGCAACCCCGAACTCTACGTCACAGACTCCTCCGGTGGCTCCCCCAACCGCCTCACCCGCTCCCCGGGTGTTGAAAGCTCCCCCACCTGGTCCCCAGACGGACGCGAACTCATCTTCTCCAGCGACACGGAAGGCGGCCCCGCTCTCTACCGCATCGCGGCTTCCGGAGGTTCACCCCGCAAACTCTCCACCGGCCACGCCTACAATACCGAACCCAACTGGTCCCCAGACGGTACCAAGGTCGCCTTCAACACGCGCGAGGGCGGTTCCTTCACCATCGCCGTCCTCCATCTCGCCTCCGGTGCCGTCACCCTCTACGGCGAAGGCACCGACCCCGTGTGGGGCCCCAACTCCCGCCACCTCGTCTACGCCGCCGGTGACAACCTCGTGCTCCTCGATACCGAGACCCGCAAAAAAGAACGCGTCGCCTCCGGCCTCGGCAAAATTTCCGAGCCCTCTTGGAGCCGCTAGTGCAATCCGCTCCCGCCCCCTGGCCCGTCCCTCCATCCTCCCCAGAGGCTGCCTCCCCGGTTCGCCTCTGGCCGGAGTTGTTGCGCACCGCACACCTCGTCTACCCGGAGCCGACGCGTCACAATAAGCTCAACCGCCTCAAGTACCTCCTCCGCGGCCTTCTTCTCGCCCCCTCCAGCCTCGCGCTTCTCGAAATCCTCGCCGCCCCCAAACTCCGCCCCCTGCTCGCGGCTCGCCCGCGCGTTTACAGCCGCCTCCAGTGGCCCTACCTCGACGTCCGCTTCCGCACCGAATCCAAACTTGCGGCGCTGCGCGCCCACCACACCTTCCTTCTCAGCACCTTCCCTGACTCGCTCCTCACGGCCATCTCCTCCCCAGAGGGCT
>JBEBAG010000122.1:0-7522 GCA_041159065.1 Verrucomicrobiota bacterium
TCTTCCCGAGGCACCCGCGAATCGCGACGGGCACTGAGATCTTGTGTGGATCTGAACCGTTTTCTGACAACGCAACCCAAACCACTACGTCCATGAGCACCATGACTTCCGAGGCCGCAAAGGCGCAGCTTGAGTCCCATCTCAAAGAAATCATCCAATGGCATTTCAGTCCGGAGACTGGTTCCCCTTTCTGGCTGGAGTGGGCGAGCAAGGCAGGGTGGGATCCGAGGCAGGAGGTGCGGTGCGTGGAGGATCTGCGGAAGTTTCCGCACTTTCAGGACGAGTGGTTGCGGGACCTGCAACCGGAGGTGTGGGTTCCGAAGGCTTATGCGGGGCGCCCCTTCAACATTTTCGAGACTGGCGGGACCACGGGGATGCCGAAGCAGCGAATCGGGTGGGAGGATTACAAAACGGACTACAGCGAGTTCAGCGAGAAGCTCGATGACGCGCATTTCCCTCGGAATCACTATTGGCTGATGATGGGGCCGACCGGCCCGCGGCGACTCCGGTTGGCGATCGAGCATTTGGCGAATGTGCGCGGGTCGGCGTGCTATTTCATTGATTTGGACCCGCGTTGGGTGAAGCGGCTGATTTCCAACAAGCAGTTCGACCAGGCGAAGGCGTACATGGAGCACGTCGTGGATCAGGCGGCGACCATTCTCAAGCATCGTCGGGTGAGTGGTCTGTTCACCACTCCGAAGCTCCTCGAGGCTTTGGCCGAGAGGGTTGACCTGTGGGATGCGGGGATTAGGGGGGTGTTTTGTGGTGGCACCACGATGCTGCCCCAGTACGTGCGTTTCATTGTGGAGGAGGTCTTGGAGAATCGGATCGGGTTCTATCCCACGTATGGAAACACGCTCATGGGGCTTGCCGCCTCGGTGCCATTGACGCCCGAGGACCAGTATTCCATCAGCTACTACGCGCCGCAGCCTCGTGCGATTTTGCGGGTGGTGGATCCGGAAAACACGGACCGTACGGTGGAGTACGACACGTGGGGGCGGGTGGAACTGACGACGTTGACCCGGGAGTTTTTCATGCCGCGTTTCCTGGAGCGTGACGAAGCGCTGCGGCGTCGCCCCCGCGCACCGTATCCGTGGGATGGGGTCGCGGAGGTCCGGCCTTTTGGCGCAATGCAGAAGAACATCGTGGAGGGGGTGTACTAATGAGCGCGACGCTTCCTCATCTGCCCGCGTTGCGGCGCGGTCGCCCGTACGAGAGTTTAGACAAAGTGCATGTGGTGCATCACCTCTCCGGGGAGGTGGTTGCGGAGGTAAGTCAGGTGAACGCGGGCATTCTCAAGAAGGACATGCGTTCGATCGGCGATGCGCGGGCTGCCCTCAAGCGGTTCACTGTGGCGGAGTTGATTGAGATTTCGGCCAAGGCCGGCGAGTGGTTTTTGAACGGTTCGCTTCCTTTGGGGGACAAGGGGCACGTGCAGTCTCCCGAGGACTATGTCCGTACGCTTTCAGGAACGAGCGGGCTTCCGCATGTCATGGTGCGGAGGAATATGCAGAAGATCCACTATGCGCTCACGCACATGGCGACGGTCTTGAATGGGTTGACCCGGGGGCTTCCGTTGGAGGTGATCGACCGTGGGTATGGGGAGCAGAGCGGGGCTGCGGTGAGTTATTATCCGACCACGCAGGCGCTGGGTTTGGTGATGCCGAGCAATTCTCCGGCAGTGAACTCGCTGTGGCTTCCCGCGATTGCGTTGAAGACGCCGGTCGTGATCAAGCCGGGGAAAGATGAACCATGGACGCCTTATCGGTTGATCCAGGCCTTTATCGCTGCTGGAGCGCCGGCGGAGGCATTCGGCTTTTACCCGACGGATCATGAAGGAGCCGGGGAGTTGATGCGGATTTGTGGGCGGGCATTGATTTTTGGAGATGCCAACACGGTCGCGCAGTACCGGGACAATCCGAAGTTTTCGGTGCACGGTCCCGGCTTTTCCAAGATTGTGATTGGGGAAGACTGCATCGAGCACTGGAGAGAGTATGTGGATTTGATGGTGGCCTCGATTTCTGAGAACGGGGGCCGTTCGTGTGTGAATGCGTCGGCGGTGGTGGTGCCCCGCTACGGGGCGGAGATCGCGGATGCCCTTGCGAGGAAGCTCGGGCCAGTGGTGCCGGTTGCGCCGGAGGACGAAGGGGCGCGTTTGTCTGGTTTTGCGAATCCGAAAATGGCCGATTTTATCGATGCGGCGATTGAGGAGGGGCTGAAGACACCGGGGGCCGAGGACGTGACAGCGCGGTATCGCGGGGGCGAGCGGAAGGTGACCTATGGGGGCGGGGTGTATTTGCGGCCGACGATCGTGCACTGCGATTCGTTCTCGCATCCTCTTGCCAATCGGGAGTTTCTATGTCCGTACGCGAGTGTGGTGGAGGTGCCTGAAGCGGAGATGTTGGATAAGATCGGGCCCTCGCTGGTGGTGACCGCGATCACGAAGTCGCCGGAGTTCTCCGAGCGCCTGCTGAGTTCGTCTTTGATTGAGCGGCTAAACCTTGGGCCGATTCCGACCATGAAGATTTCGTGGGACCAACCGCACGAGGGGAACATGTTCGAGTTTCTGTACCGGCGCCGTTCGATTGAGCGGGCGTGAATGGAGCAAGGCGTCGGACCCGCTGTGTGAGAACCGTGTAGACCATCCAATCCCGATGAACCCCTTCGATCTGCAACTGCGAACGCGATTGGTATTTGGCGAGGGCAGCGTGGCGCGACTCGGGGAGTTCTGCCAGCAGTATGGAGGAACCCGGGTGCTGGTCGTGACGGATCCGGGTATTGTCCGTGCAGGCCATGCGGAGCGTGCCTGCGAGATCCTTCGGGCGGCGGGGGCGCAAGTTTCCGTGTATGGGAGCGTCCGCGAGAATCCAACCACGGAGGATGTGGGGCGCTGCGTGGAGGCGGCTCGGGAGGTCGATGCCGACTTGCTTGTGGGATTGGGTGGGGGGAGTTCGATGGACACGGCGAAGGGAGCGAACTTTCTGCTGACCAATGGCGGGCGAATGCAGGACTACTGGGGGATTGGCAAGGCACGGCTTCCGATGTTGCCGCTGATTGCGATTCCCACGACGTCTGGGACGGGCAGTGAGTGTCAGTCGTTTGCGCTGATCTCGGATCCGGTGACGCATCAGAAGATGGCGTGTGGGGATGAGAAGGCTTCTGCGAGGGTCAGCATTTTAGATCCGGAGCTGACGGTCTCCCAGCCGGTTCGGGTGACGGCATGTACGGGGGTCGATGCGCTTTCGCATGCGGTGGAGACTGCGGTGACGATGAAACGGAACGCGGTGTCGGTTTTATTTTCTCGCGAGGCCTTCAAACTGTGCATTGGGGCGTTGCCTGCTGTTTTGCGGGAGCCGGGGAATTTGCGGGCTCGCGGGGAGATGCAGTTGGCTGCGGCGTATGCGGGGATCGCGATTGAGAACTCGATGCTGGGATGCGCGCACTCGGCGGCGAATCCTCTGACGGCGCACTATCAGGTGGTGCACGGTCAGGCGGTAGGTCGCATGCTTCCGCACGTGGTTCGGCGCAATGCGTTGAAGAGCCCGGAGGCCGCGCAGGGTTATTTGGAGCATGCGCGTGCGGCGGGGATGGAGAGCGTGGCGGAGTTGGTGGAGCGTTTGGAGGCGATTGTGCGGGAGGCGGGGCTGTTTTCGACGCTGTCGGAATTGGGGGTCAGCCGGGTGAAATTGGGGGAACTGGCGAAGGAGGCGAGCAAGCAGTGGACGGCCCAGTTCAATCCGGTGGAGTACACGGTGGCGGATTTTGAGGAACTTTACCTGGAGGCATTCTGATGCGGGCTGGTCATTGGAGCTTGAGGAGGCGGGTCTGGTCGGGGGTAGCGGCCTTCGCAATTTGTACGGGGTTGGAGTCGCGCGTGGATGCGGATTGGTTCATGCATCGAGGGAATGCGCGGTTGAGCGGCGTGGCGGAGATGGATGCGCAGGTTGCTCCCAAGCGGGTTTGGAGTTTTGCGGCGGGGAAGTCGGTGAAGGGCGGGGCGGCGGTGGCCTCGGGTCGGGTGTTTGTGGGGGACGAGGCGGGGATGGTCCACGCGCTGGAGTTGGAGAGTGGGAGGGCGTTGTGGAGTTTCAAGACGGAGGGGGCGGTGGAGGCGACGCCATTGGTGTTGGGCGGGCGCGTGATTGTGGGCTCGAGCGACGGGAGGCTGTATGCGCTTGAGGCGGACTCGGGGAGGTTGGTGTGGTCTTACGAGACGGGAGACAAGATTTTGGGAGGTGCGAACGCGGTGAAGTCTCCGGAGGGGGAGGACTGGGTTTTGGTGGGGAGTTACGACTCGAATCTTCACTGCGTTTCGGCAAGCACGGGGAAGGGGGTGTGGAAGTCACCGACGGACAACTACATCAATGGAACGCCCGCGGTGCTGCCAGGGGGCGAGGTGATTTTTGGAGGATGCGATGCGCAGTTGCGGATGGTTTCGGTGAAGGATGGCGCGCCGCTGCGTCAAATTGAGGCCGAGGCGTATGTGGCTTCCTCCGTGGCGGTAGCCGAGGACGGGCGGGCGTATGTCGGGCACTATGGGAATCTGGTTTTGGGGCTCGATCCGAAGGGGGGGAGCGTGTTGTGGCGTTATCGGGACCGGAACTTTCCGTATCTTTCGAGTGCCGCGGTGAAGGGGGATCGGGTGGTGATTGGGGGCAATGACAAGCGGGTGCACTGCGTGAACCGGACGGACGGGACGAAGGTCTGGCAGTTTGCGACGCGGGGGAAGGTGGATTCATCGCCGGTGATCTGTGGCGGGGTGGTGGTGGTTGGATCGATGGATGGGCGTCTGTATGGGATTGGGCTGGAGGATGGTACGGAGCGGTGGGTGTACGAGATTGGCGCCCCGGTTTCTGCGTCCGTTGCGGCGTCTGAGGGTTGGATCGTGGTGGGGGCCGAGGACGGCACGGTGTACGGCTTGAAAAGCAGCGCGAACAAACCATGAGCGAGAACCAGACTTCAGCGACGACGGGCGGAATGGTGGAGGAGACGACGGCGGGAAATTACTTTGTGGCGAATTATCCGCCGTTTCATTTTTGGGATGCGGGAACGGCGGGACACTTGGAGGAGTTGCTGGCGGTTCCTGCGGCTGCGGAGACTCCGCTGGGGATCTATTTTCACATTCCCTTCTGTCGTAAGCGCTGTCACTTCTGCTACTTCCGGGTTTACACCGACCGGAATGCGGGGGAGATCCAGCGGTATTTGGACAGCGGGATTGCGGAGTTGGAGCGGTATGCGCGTGCGCCGTTTGTGAACGGAAGGCGGCCGAAGTTTGTGTATTTTGGAGGCGGGACTCCGAGTTACCTGAGTGTGCCGCAACTGCGTTCTTTGACGGATCGGATGAAGGCGGTGTTTCCTTGGGATGAAGCGGAGGAGGTGACGTTTGAGGCGGAGCCGGGGACGCTCAACGAGGCCAAATTGGGGGCGATTCGGGAGTTGGGCGTGACCCGCCTCAGTCTTGGGGTGGAGAATTTTGACTCGCACATTTTGGAGATCAACGGGCGGGCGCATCGTGCGGATGAAATCCAGCGGGCGTTTCGCTGGGCGCGTGCGGCGGGTTTTCCGCAGATCAACGTGGATCTGATTGCGGGGATGGTGGAGGAGACGGAGGAGAACTGGCGGGAGAATGTGCGTAAGCTGATCGATTTGGGGCCGGACTGCGTGACGATCTACCAAATGGAGGTTCCGTATAACACGGGCATATTCAAGAAGATGAAGGAGGAGGGTAAGCTCGTGGCGCCGGTGGCGAACTGGAGCACGAAGCGGGCTTGGGTGGGGTATGCATTCGCCGAGTTGGAGCTGGCGGGATACACGGTGACGAGTGGGTACACGGCGGTGCGGGATCCCGAGCGGACGAGGTTTGTGTATCGGGACGCGCTATGGCAGGGGGCGGATCTGGTGGGGGCCGGAGTGGCGTCGTTTTCGCACATCGGAGGCGTGCATTTTCAGAACGTGGCCGAGATTGGGCAGTACATCGAGCGGGTGGAGGGGGGGCAGTTCCCCGTTTCGCGCGCGATGGCGACGACGCCTGAGGAGCGGATGATTCGGGAACTGATTTTGCAGATGAAGCTGGGTCGGGTGCGTGCCGGTTATTTTCGGGAGAAGTTTTCGCAGGAGGTCCGGGAGCGGTTTGCGGTGCAGTGGCGGGATTTGATTGCGGGAGGGTTGGGCGCCTGGAACGGCGAAGTTTTCGAGTTAACGCGAGAGGCGCTGCTGAAGGTGGACACGTTGCTGCATGCGTTTTTTCTGCCGCAGCATCAAAATTCCCGATACACATGACCATGGAAGAGAGCGGATTGCTGAGGCCCCTGGTGCAGTTGCATGGACCTGGATCGGGGGTGTTTGAGTCGATCACGGGGGAGGAGATGCCTGAGCCCTACCGTGGCTTGCTGGTGCACGGGGGGGATATGACTTCGCGTTTAGAGGGGTTTCACGGGGGGGCGATCTCCCTGCAGGTTTTGCAGTGTCGGAGAGAGGGGGCGTCCTACGCGCGGGAGGTGGTGCTGCGGCGGGTATCCGATGGAGGCGCCGTGGAATATGGCGCGATTGAGATCGAGTTGGACGCCTTTAGCGAGGAGTTGCGGGTGCGCATTTTGGAGGGGCGGGTGCCGCTGGGGGGGCTTTTGAATGCGAGCGGTGTTTTGTATCACAGTGAGCCGCAGGCGTTTTTTCGGGTATTCCCCGGGGAGTTTCTTTCGGAGCAGTTGGGGGCGGAGCGGGGCGAGGCCTTGTACGGCAGATGCAATGTGTTGCGGCACGATGACGGGGTGTTGATCGCGCGGATTGTCGAGGTGCTTCCGCGGGGATGAGCGGGGCGGTTCTGTCTTGATCTTGCGAAGCGGGGGGTGATGAAGAGGGGGCATGTTTCGTCGCAAATTTGTGAGGCTGGTTTTGGCGGGTGTGCTTGGGGTAACGGAGCGGGGTTTGAGCGGAGACTGGCCGCGGTTTTTGGGACCAGAGCACGATGCGAAGGCGGATCCGCGGGATGCGGTGGGCATGTGGCCAGAGGGTGGTTTGCGGAAGGAGTGGGAGTTTGGGAAGGGGAAGGGGTGGGCCTGTCCGGTGGCGAGTGGGGGGCGCGTGTTGGTGTTTCACCGGGAGGGAGAGCGGGAGGTGCTGGACTGCTTGGATGCGGCGACGGGGGGGCGTGTGTGGCAGTTTGCGTACGAGGCGCCCTACCGCGACCGGTACGGGAGCGGGGAGGGACCGCGCACAAGTCCCGTGGTTTCGGGGGGACGCGTGGTGCTTTATGGAGTGACCGGGCTTCTGCACTGCGTGGAGTTGGGAACTGGGCGGGTGCTTTGGAAGCGTAACTTGGAAAGGGATTTCCAGATGCGGGCCAATTTTTTTGGTTACGGTTCAACCCCCTTGGTGGTGGAGGGGAAGGTGGTGGTCCCGGTGGGCGGGGAGCGGGGGCAGTGTGTTGTGGCGTTGGATTTGGAGGATGGCACGGAGCGTTGGGTGGCGTCGCATCCCTGGGGAGCGGGGTATGCGTCTGCGGTGCCGGGGCGGGCGCGCCTTG
>JBEBAG010000123.1:0-15840 GCA_041159065.1 Verrucomicrobiota bacterium
CCCTCACAGCGTCCCCCCTTCACATTGAAAGAAAAACGCCCCGCATCGTACCCCCGAACCCGCGAGGCGGGCAGCCCTGCAAACAACTCGCGTATCGGAGCAAACGCCCCCGAGTACGTCACCGGATTCGAACGCGGCGTCCGCCCAATCGGGGCCTGATCGATCACAATCACCTTGTCCACCTGCTCCACCCCCAGCAGCGCCGCGTGCGCCCCGGGCTTCTCCTTGGCGCGGTTCAAACGCCGCGCCAAAGCACGCCGCAGAATGTCATCCACCAAAGTCGATTTCCCCGAACCAGACACCCCCGTCACGCACGTCAAACACCCCAGCGGAAAATGGGCGTCCACCTCGCGCAAATTGTTCTCCCGCGCGCCAAGGACACTCAGCCAGCCCGGCGGAATATGCCCCCGCTCCACCCCCTCCCGGGGCGTCGCAGGCCGCACCCGCTGGCGCGGCACCGAAATCCGCTGGCGCCCCGATAGGTACTGTCCCGTGAGCGAGGCCTCGCTCCGCTCAATCTCGGCTGGCGTCCCGCTCGCCACCAAATACCCCCCGCGCACCCCCGCACCCGGTCCCAAATCCAGGACGTAATCGGCCGCCCGGATCGTGTCCTCGTCGTGCTCCACCACCACCACCGAATTCCCCAAGTCCCGCAACCGCCGGAGGGTTCCGATCAGCCGATCATTGTCGCGCTGGTGCAGCCCAATGCTGGGCTCGTCCAAGACGTACAAACACCCCGCCAACCCCGATCCAATCTGCGTCGCCAAGCGAATCCGCTGCGCCTCCCCGCCGGAAAGCGTGCCGCTTTGCCGATCCAAACTCAGATACCCCAACCCCACCTCGCACAAAAAACGCAGCCGATTGCTCAGCTCACGCCGGACCTCCGCCACGATCTTCGCCTGCGTCTCCCCCAACTCCAAGCCCTCCAGAAACCGCGCCGCCTCCCCGATCGTCATCCGACAAAAATCCGCAATGCCCGCCTCCCGGCGCGCCCCGTCCACCCGGGCGTTCACCCGCACCGCCAACAACTCCCGCCTCAGACGCGCCCCTCCGCACGCCGCACACTCCCGCGGCCCCATGTAGCGACGCAGACGCTGCCGCCCCGCCTCGCTCTCGCTCGCTTCATACACCGCCTGCAGTTGCCGCATCACCCCCTCCCACCGCCGGCGCTCCAGTCCCCCCTCCGCTCCCGGCAACCCCAACTCCTCCTCGCCACTGCCCCAGAGCAACACCTCCCGAAATGCCTCCGGCACCAGGTTCCAGGGCAATTCGAGCGAAACCCCGTAGTGCCCGGCCAAGGCCCGCAGCTGCTCCGCATAAAACGCCTCCAACCGCTTGCCCGCCTTCTTCCAGGGCGCAATCGCCCCCTCCCCCAACACGCAATCCTCCTCCGGCACCACCAACTCCGGATCCATCTCCAAACACGTCCCCAACCCCTGGCACTCCCCGCACGCCCCCAAGTGGCTGTTGAAGGAAAAATGCTTCGGCGTAAGCACCGGCATCCGAAAACCCGTCGCCGGATTCTCAAACGCCGTCGAAAATCTCGCCTCCCGCCATGTCTCCGGCCCCTCCCCGGAACGCTGCCAGAGCGCCCCCAGCCGCCCACGCCCCCACTTCAACGCCGTCTCCACCGACTCCGCCAGCCGCGCCCGCACCCCCTCCTTCAGAATGAGACGGTCCACCACCACCTCGATCGAATGCGTCTTCTGCGAGGAAAGCTTCGGCATCGCCTGCTGACCGCCAATCTCCACGATCTGCCCGTCAATGCGCGCCCGCAAAAAACCTTCCCGCTTGAGCCGGTCGAGCACATCCCGAAACTCCCCCTTCTCCTCCCCCACCACCGGCGCGAGCAGCACCAGACGGGCCTCCTCGGGAAACTCCAGAAGCGCATCGGTGATCTGCTGGGGCGAAAGCCGGTAAACGGGCTCCCCCGTTTCCGGGTCATGCGGCTGCCCCACGGAGGCATACAGCAAGCGCAGGTAATCGTAGATCTCCGTCGTGGTCGCAATCGTCGAACGCGGACTTCCCCCGGAGGAACGCTGCTCGATCGCGATCGCCGGAGAGAGCCCCTCAATCAAATCGACCTCCGGTTTCTCCAGCTGATCCAAAAACTGGCGCGCATACGCCGAAAGACTCTCAACGTAGCGACGCTGCCCCTCCGCGTAGAGCGTGTCAAAAGCCAGGGAACTTTTCCCGGAACCACTCGGACCTGTCACCACAACCAACTTTTCCCGAGGCACTTCCAGGGAAAGGTTTTTGAGATTATGCTGGCGCGCCCCCAGAATCCGAATGCTTTCGCTGGCCATCAAAAATGCGTGGTTTGGAAACTGCTTAACCAAGCACCGGCCCCTCCCTTTCTCCAGAAGGAAATCCCCCCATGAACTCCCCCCAACTCGGTGTCCCACGCGAAACCCTCCTCCCGCTTTTGGAGAGTTTCCGACGCACCAAACACGATGTAAACAACGCCCTTGCCGTGCTCATGGCCCTCGCTGAACTGGCCGAGCGAAACCCCGCCAACTATCAGCGCCTCGCCAAGGCCGTTCTCGAACGCTGCCCCAAATTGGTCGACGACCTCCAGGACTTCCAAGAAGCCCTCAGTACCGCCCTCGAGTAGTTTCCCAAAGCCCTCCTCCACCTCCCTCTCACCTCCCTCTCACCTCCCAGTCGTTCTCTCGCGCCGCGCTGGACGCCGCCCCCCACGCAGCGCCCCTACGCGTCCCCCCCAAACACGTCTGAGCACTCCGGCCTGCTGCTCATTTTCCAATGCAGAAGGTCGCAAAAATCTTGCCCAAAAGCTCCTCCGTATCCGCGCGGCCGACCACCTCGCCCACCGCCTCCAGCGCCCCCCGGAGCTCCTCCGCCACAAACTCCGCGGAAAGCCCCGCGCCAAACGCGTCCAACCCCGCCTGCAGACGCTCCAACGCCCGGCGCAAACAGTCCTGATGGCGGGCGTTGATCGCCACCCGCCACTCGCCCGTGCCCCCTAAACCAAGGCTCAGGCGCGCCTCCACCTCCCCATCCAGAGCCTCCTGTCCCGCCCCACTCACGCACGAAAAACGCACCCCCGAAACCCCCTCCCAGCTCGGGTGCTCCCCAAGGTCCGCCTTGTTCAAAATCAACACCACGCGCCCGTCCAACCCCACCCCCTCCGGCAGCAAGGCCCCCTCCCGCGGCGCACTCCCATCCACCACTGCCAACACCAAATCCGCGCGCTCCAATTCCCGCCGCGTCCGCCCAATTCCAGCCGCCTCCACCCCATCCCCCGCATCCCGCACCCCCGCCGTGTCCACCAAGCGAATGGGCCATCCCCGCAGCATCACCACCTCCTCCAAGGTGTCCCGGGTCGTCCCCGGCTGCGCGCTCACAATCGCCCGCTCAAAACCCAAGAACCGATTCAGCAGGCTCGACTTCCCTACGTTCGGAGCCCCGTAGATCACCGTGCGCGCGCCCTCCCGCAGGACGCGCCCCTGCTGCGCCGTTCCCAACAGGCGCTCCAGACGCACCCCCACCCCCTCCAAACGCCCCCGCAACGCACGCCCCGTGTCCGGGGCAATGTCTTCCTCCGGAAAATCAATGTACGCCTCCACGTGCGCCAGCACCTCCAGCAACTCCTCCCGCATCGCCCCAATCGCCTCCCCCAACCGCCCCTCCAACTGCTCACCCGCGGCCCGCAGCGCCAAATCACTCTGCGCCCCAATCAGATCCATCACGGCTTCCGCCTGGGTCAAATCCAACTTCCCGTTCAAAAACGCCCGCTGCGTGAACTCCCCGGGCTCCGCCAAACGCGCCCCGCTCCGCAACACCAACTCCAAAATCCGACGCGTCAGCAAGGTCCCCCCGTGACACGCAATCTCCACCACATCCTCCCCCGTAAAACTTTTGGGCCCGCAAAAATACGTCAGCAACACCTCGTCCAATTTCCGCTCCCCATCCCACACCCCGCCAAACACCGCCCGCCGGGGCTCCACGCCCTCCAGGTTCCCCAAGCCCTCAGCACCCCCCTTCGCGCGCCGAAACACCCGGGACGCCACCCCCAGCGCCCCCGCCCCACTCACCCGCACCAAGGCCACCGCCCCCTGCCCAGGCGCCGTCGATACCGCAGCGATCGTATCCATAGTCCAAGAATTCAGCAGCCCTCTCCCCGCTCAACCACCCGCCTCCCCCCCACGCCTCCTCCCTCAGCCACGACGCTCCTCCACCCACGCCTCCAACGCCCCCAGAAAACGCCGGTTCTGATCCATCGTCCCAATCGACACCCGCACCCACTCCGGCAACCCGTACGCATTCATATCCCGGATGATGATCCCCTGCCGCATCAGCGCCTGGAACAACGCCTTTCCATCCCCCACCTTCACCAGGATAAAGTTCGCGTAGCTGGGCACATACTCCAACCCCAGCCTCCCAAAGGCCTGCTGTAAAAAGTCCCGCCCCTCCGTGGTAATCCGCCGCGTCTTGAGCTGGTGCGCCTGATCCTGCAGCCCCGCCAGCGCCCCAGCCTGCGCAATCCCGTTCGCATTGAATGGCTGACGCGTCTTCTGCAGCACATCGATCAACTCGGGCTTCGCAAGCCCATAGCCAATCCGCAGGTTGGCCAGCCCCTGAATTTTTGAAAAGGTCCTTAAAACCAGCACATTGCGCCCATCCCGAACAAACTTCAGCGTGTCCGGAGGGGTCTCCAAAAACTCGTAATACGCCTCGTCAAACACCACGAGGACATGCTCCGGCACCCGCTCCATAAAACGGTCAATCGCCTCCTGAGCCAGCAGCGTTCCCGTGGGATTGTTCGGGTTCGCAATAAACACCTCCCGCGTCCGCGGAGTAATCGCCTCCAGCATCGCGTCCAAATCATGCGCAAAGCCCGGATCCGGCACCTCCACCGTCCGCGCCCCGAACAGGGTCGCCATCAGCTTGTACACCACAAAGGCATGCCGTGCGGTGACAATCTCGTCACCCGGCTGAAGGAAAGCCTTCCCTGCAAACTCGATCACCTCATTGGATCCACACCCCAAAATCACATTCTCGCGCTTCAACCCGTTCTGCCCCGCAATCGCCTCGCGGAGGTAGTACCCCCCTCCATCCGGATAAAAGTGACTGCGCAGAAGCGTCTCCTGCATCGCCTCCAACGCCTTGGGTGAAGGCCCCAGCGGGTTCTCATTCGAGGCCAGTTTGATGATCTCCGAAGGGTTCAACCCCAGTTCCCGAGCCACATCCTCAATCGGCTTGCCCGGTTCGTAGGAAACCAATTCCCGCAGCCAAGGATGAGCTAAATTCCAGATTGACATAAGCTTAGATCAAATAAAAGAACCCTGCAAAAGAAGAACAACCCCTTGAAACCAGAGGGCCCAGCCCCCCGAAAAAAATCCCCCCCCAGAGGGCAGCTTCCCGCCTCCACGGAAGGCGGCATCCGCCCACGCACACGTGCTCCCAAGCACACTCGAAAGCCGCTTCAATCGTCAATGCCATCCTCGTCCGCGCCCCAGAGGTGCTCCTTGGTCCATTTTGTGGAGTAGAGCTTGCACAGCCCCACCGCCGCCGCCACTCCCCCCGTGAAACTTGCCGCCGTGGTGTACTGCTTGTCCTCATCGTATGAGCCCACCGCCATCACCACATGGTCAAAATGCTCGCTCAAAATTTCAAACACCCGGTCGATGGCTTGTTGCTGGGATTCATTCATAGCTCAATTTCATGGCTCAGTTTCGCGACACGGCTGCGTGCGCCGGTCTCCGAGAATGCCCACGCCCCCCGCTGCTCCGCCATGCAAAACCGCCGCCGCTCCCAAAGCATCCCCTCGGGCCCAGCCCCCCCCAAAGCCTAGCCGTAAAAAACCCGTGAGCCGGGCTTGGGCTCCTGCTCCGCTTCCCCCTCGGGAGCCCCCCCTGCCTCCGCCAGACGCCGATGCGGCTTCTCAAGCTCGGCCTGATACAATCCAAGGGGCGTAAACCCCAAAAAACGGGCGGGCCAATCGAACCTCCATACCGTGGTCGCCCGATTGTACGCGCGTGCCGCCTCGTTGTAGGCGCTCCGTCCCGCCTCCGTCCGCTCCCCCAGCCCATCCAAATCTTTCAAAACGGCCGGCATCTGCCGCACCACCCCAGGGTCCCCAGAACGCACCGCCACCTCCAAGAACTCGGCCAAACGCCCGAGCCACTCCGAGTCCGCAACAAACGCATCGCGGAGCGCCTCAGGATCCCCGAACTCGACCCCGGCCCGGCGCCTCGCTGCAACCGCGCGCTCCAGCGCATGCTGCGTCCGCTCCCAAACCTGCCGCTCGCTCCGAACCACCAAGGGCCGCAGCCACTCCACCGCTCGCAACGCCAGCTCCTGGCGCTGGGAGCACTCCGATTCAAGCTGCGCCCACGCCTGTTTCGCCAAGCCTTTGCCCCCCGCCAATCGAGCGTGGAAGCCCGCCACCAAACGAAGCACCCCGAAGCCGGCACCCCCCAGCGAAAGGATAAGCAATAAAAAACCCATGGTCGGAAAATCCCCCGCGCCGGGGTGCGTTCATGCTACGAGAAGTCCCCCGCCGCGCGAGGAAAGAACCCAACGCCCGCGTAAATACTCCGCTCAACGCTCAACCACCTTGCGGGGCGGGAGAGTCGCCTCCTGCAAGGCCCGCTGCAGGTGCGTCAAACGCTCCGGATCCGTCAGCTTGTTGCCCAGATCATCGGTGACATAGAACGCGTCCACGGCCGCCCCCTTGTCGGTGCTGATCCGAGAGGAAACAATTTCAAGACCCTCGTCGGCAATGGCCTTCAAAAGCGCGTACAGCAATCCCAGCCGGTCGGGCGTTTGGATATCAATCAGCGTGTAGTTGGGGTGCTCGCGGTTATCCACCGCAATACGCGTGGGAAAATCGATCGTTTCACTCAACTGGAACCCCTTCTTCCCGATCGACCGCACCAGCTTGCTCTCCAAATCAAACAGATCCGTCCCCAAGGACTGCCGGAGCACCTTCTCCGCAAGGGCCATCGCCTCCGCGTCACGCACCGCCTCAAACTCCCGCGTGCACACCCGGAAAATGTCCAACACCAGACTGTCCGATCGCGTAAACGCATCCGCGCTCAGAATGTTAAACCCGGCACAAGTCAAGGCCCCCGCGATCCGCGAAAGCATCGCGTGCCGGTCCCACCCGCAAAACCAGAATTCCGTGTGGCCTTTGGATGGATGCGCCACCCAGCGCATCGAGGGCGCCAGCGCCAGGTCGGGATCCCGGAAGCGATCCTCCAAAAACTTCCGCAGCAGGAGCACGTGCTCCGCAATCGACTCCGCGCCGTACGCAGCAAAATAACGCTCGGGCATCGCGGCGAAATGCGAACTCAGCTCCGAATCAAACTGCGACTTCAACACCTTGCCCACCGCCAGGCGCAACGCCTCCCGGTCCGCGCGCTGTTGACGGAAAAACTCCACGTCATCCGCAAGAAACAACCGCGCGCTCCGATACAAACGCCACACCAAAGACTCCTTCCAATCCGACCAGCGCTCCTGATCCCCCCCCACGCCCTGGCCATCCACCAACGTCAGCAACATCAGGGCGTCCAAGTTCGCATGATTGCGCACAATCCTCGCAAATTCCTGGATCGTAGCGGAATCCTCCAAATTTCGATGCTGGGCGATCTTGGAAATGGTGGAATGATGATCCACGAGGAAGATCAACTGCCGGCGCTGTTCGGGAGCCAGTTGGAGCCGCGCGGCAACACGCTGCGCCGACACAGCACTCGCCTCGGAATGGTGTCGTACGTTGGCCGCCTTGCCCGTGTCGTGCAGCAAAATAGCCAGGTACAGAACCTCCGGGTGCTCCAGCGTCTGAAACAAACGGCGGTACCCCTGCAGCTTCGGATCCTCCGTATCCACCAACTCGTCCAGCTTTTCAATGCACACCAGCGTGTGTTCATCGGCCGTGTAGCGGTGGAAAAACTCATGCTGCACGAGGCACGTCAGCTCCCCAAACTCCGGAATGTAACGCCCCAAAAAGTCGACCTGGTGCATCGCCCTCAGAATCGCCCCGACCTCCCCTTTGCTCCCTAAAATCGCCAGAAAACTCTCCCGGTTCGCCTTGAGGTACTGGAACGTCCGGTCCACCAAATGCACCCGCCGACGCACCAGATGCTGCAGCTCTGGACTGATCCGCTCCTGCCGCTTCTGCAAGTAGTGGAAGAGCCGCATCAACCGCGCCGGATCCTGATTAAAGATCGTCCGGTTTTCCGCGTAGATGCGGCCGTCCTCGCTGTAAAAGCCGTCAAAGCTCTCGCGCCGAGGAGCCCTAGACAACCTCAACAGCTTCAGCATTTTCGATCGCTTTGTCGGCTTCGGAAGAATCACACTCATCCGCTCCGAAAGCAACTCGGTTACGTTGAAGATCACGCGGGCGTGCTGGTAGTAGTCCCGCATGAAGGCCTCCGTACGGCGCAGCACACTTTTCTGCGTGTACTCAAGCCGGTTGGCCAAAGGCAGCTGCTGGCTGAGGTGGATAACATCCGTCCCCCGTTGGTTGAGATAATGCAGCTCGTTGCGGATCCGGAGCAGGAAGTCGTACGCCCGGTCCAACTGCCGGCGCTCGGATTCGTTGATGAGCTTTTTCTCCACCAGCCCCGAGGTGGATCGAATCCTTTCCTTGAAAAAGCTGATCCAGAGCAGGTTCTGATAGTCACGCAAACCGCCGCACCCGTTCTTCACGTTGGGCTCCTGCAGGTAAACCGTACGCCCAAACTTGGCATGCCGCTCGGCCTGATCCTGAACACGCTGGGCAATATACTCGTCCTCATGCCCTTCCAGGCACCCCTTGATAAAGGCCTTCTGGAACTTTGAGAAAAGCGCCTCCTCTCCCGCCACCAAACGCGCCTCCAGTAAGGACGTCTTGGAAAGCATATCCGCATTGGCCTGCTCAATGGCCTGGGCAATGGTGCGGGTACTATGCCCAACCTTAAACCCAACATCCCAAAGGGTGTATAAAACCTTCTCAACGATCCACCCCAGCGCCGCTTCCGCCGTTCCCCCCCCCGCACCTCCCCCCACACCGTCGTGCAAAAACATTAGGTCAATGTCGCTGAAGGGATTCAGCTCCCCCCGCCCAAACCCTCCCACCGCCACCAACGCCACCTTCACCTCCCCCCGCTTCCCTCGCCCCTCCAGTCGCCCCGCCGTGTCCAGTAAATGCCGAAGCACAATGTCCACCACCGTGGCCCTTTGAGCGCACACCTCGCGCCCCCCTCCCCCGCTCGCGTGCCGAAGCCGAATCCGGTGGTTCTCCAGTTTGATGAACCGCTGGTAGAGCTTCAGCAGCTCCTGCGGATTCAACGACTCTGCCGAGAGCAACTCCTGCTCCGCATGGGCGAGCACTTTCTCTCGATGCCGCAAATTGGAAGGGGACTGTTGGGATGCACTCACGAGGTGTCCCTCAAAGTGCCCCAGTTCGCCCCAAAACTCCCGAAAAACTTCCTGCCCGCCCTTCCTTTCCCCCGAAATCACCTCGCCCCTCCCCCCCAAGCTTGTGATTGAGTCCCCTCCCGCGGGGGGCTTTAATCCCCTGACCGCTGCCCCCCCCGGCAGACGGCACCCGTCATGAGTCAAAATCATACCCCGGGGCTGCGCCCGTCCACCAAGGCGCTCGTCCTCGGCTCGCTCGGCGTCGTCTTCGGCGACATCGGAACCAGCCCGCTCTACGCCCTCAAGGAGTGCTTCCAAGGCCACCATGGGGTCTCGCCTTCGCCAGAGAACATCCTGGGGGTCCTCTCCCTGATTTTCTGGACCCTCACCCTGATTGTGTCGGTCAAGTACCTCGCTTTCGTCATGCGCGCCGATCGGAATGGCGAAGGGGGCATCCTCGCGCTGCTCTCCCTCGCCGTGGAAAAGCTGGCTCCCGGCAAGCGGCGCGCCGTCCTGCTGATGATTGGAGTCGCGGGCGCGGCGCTGCTCTTTGGGGATGGCATCATCACTCCGGCCATTTCCGTGCTCAGCGCCGTGGAGGGACTCAAGGCGTACACTCCTCTCAAGGAAGCCCTTGGAAAAATGACGGGACTCGCTAACCCGGCGCTCTTGGATCACCGAATCCAAGGATACGTCGTGCTGATCACCATGGTCATCCTCGTCAGCCTTTTTGTGGTGCAAAGAGCCGGCACGGAAAAGATGGGCCGCTGGTTTGGGCCGATCACGGTACTCTGGTTTGCCGCCATTGGAATGGCCGGACTCACCTCGGTGGTCCAGGACCCCGGCGTCCTCGCCTGCATCCACCCCGTCCACGCGCTGCACCTGCTTTCCCACGGCGGTTGGAAAGCCTTTTTTGTTCTGGGCGGCGTCTTCCTCGTCGTCACCGGCGGAGAAGCGCTCTACGCGGACATGGGCCACTTTGGGACCCGCCCGATCCGGATCGCTTGGTTCAGCGTGGTATGGCCCGCCCTCCTACTCAACTACATGGGGCAGGGCGCGTTCATGCGACGCGCCGTCCAGGAGAACCCGGATCGCGTGAGCGAACTTTTCCAGAAAAACCCGTTCTTTGAACTCTTCCCGCACTGGGCACTGCTCCCGATGGTGCTCCTCGCTGCCGCGGCCACCGTCATCGCCAGTCAGGCGCTCATCACCGGCACCTATTCGCTCACCCTCCAGGCCATCCAGCTCGGATACCTTCCCCGGCTCAAGATCCGCCACACCTCCGTGCATACCCGGGGACAAATCTACATCCCCACCATCAACTGGCTGCTCATGTTTGCCTGCCTCGGTCTGGTACAAACCTTCCGCTCCTCCGACGCCCTCGCCTCCGCCTACGGGATTGCCGTCACGCTGACCATGACGGTCACCACCGTGCTCTTCTACATGGCGGCCCGCTACCAGTGGGGCTGGAGTTTCTTCAAAGTCGGCCCCGTCATGGGACTCTGCCTCGCGGTGGAACTGGTCTTCTTTTCCGCCAACGCCGTTAAGGTACTCGAGGGGGGCTGGTTCCCACTCATCGTTGGCGCAGGACTGTTCATTGTGATGACCACCTGGCGCACCGGAAGGCGCCTCGTCGCCGAACGCCTGGAACAGGGCACCCTTCCCCAGCAAATGCTGGTCGAAAGCCTGCAGCTGAGCGAACGCACTATCCGCGTACCGGGCACCGCCGTGTTCATGGCCAGCAACTCGGGACGCGCCCCCAATGCCATCATGCACAACCTCAAACACAACAAGGTGCTGCACGAACGGGTCGTCTTCCTCACCATCATCACCGAGGACCACCCCTACGTTTCCCCAAGCAAACAGGTCGAACTCGTCGAACTCGCCCCGGGCTTCTGGCGCATGAGCGGACACTATGGCTTCCTTCAGGAACCCGACGTGCCCCAGCTCATGCGCCGCGCCAAGAATCATCTCGGCTTCGAGTGCGATTCCCAAGAGATCACCTACTTCCTCGGACGCGAAACCATCGTGCCCTCCGAGGATCCCGGCATGGCCCTCTGGAGGGAAAATCTCTTCGCCTTCCTCTCCCGCATCGCCGAACCCCCGGGAAGTTTCTTCCGCCTCCCCGAGGGACGCGTGGTCGAACTCGGGATGCGCATCCGAATCTAGCGCCCTCGCCGCTGCCGGCGCATCCGATACAAAGCAGAACTTGCGATCGGGCCGCCCCCTCCTTTTCTTCTCTGCCTCATCTTATGCGGGCGCAGCTGAACTCCCTTCGAATCCGTAATCTCGCCCTGGTCGAGGATCTCACCTGGTCCCTCGAACCCGGGTTCACGGCGGTCACCGGCGAAACCGGCTCCGGAAAATCGATGATCGTCGGCGCACTCAAACTGCTGGTGGGAGAAAGGGCCGACAAGTCGCTCATTCGCAGCGGAGCGGATGCTTGCACCGTGGAGGCCGTCTTCGAACTGCAAGATCCTTCCCCGTGGAACGCCCGGCTGCTGGAGCTTGGGGTGGAGCCTTGCGAGGACAACCAACTCCTCATCAAGCGCCTCCTTACCGCATCCGGATCCAACCGCCAATTCGTCAACGGTTCCCCCACCACCCTTTCCACCCTCAAGATCCTCGGCGATTCTCTCGTCGACCTGCACGGTCCCCACGACCACCAATCCCTCCTCGCCCCCGAACTCCAGCGCTCCCTGCTCGATGCCTTCGGCTGCGCCACAACGCCCCTCGCCGCCTACCACACCCTCTACGCGCAGCGCCAAACACTCCTCGGGGAGCTCGATTCCCTGCACGGAGACGACACCGCATTCGAGCGCGAATGCGCCCTCCTCGAGCATCAGGTCTCCGAAATCGAAAGCGCCGAACTCCGCGAGGAGGAGGAGCCCGAACTGCTCGCACGCTATCACCGCGCCTCGCAGGGACGCCGCGTTGCGGATCTTGTCGCGCAGATTCAACAGCGCCTCGCCGACTCCGAACCCTCCGTGCTCGCGTGTGTCGCCGAAATCGCCCGGCCCCTGCGCGAACTCGAGCGCATCGACCCCGAGGCCGCGCCACTCGCCGAATCCCACGCCCGCGCGGTAAACGAACTGGAAGATCTTTCGCGGCAACTCCAGCGCTACAGTGATTCGGTCGACCTCGATCCCGAGAGCCTCCAGAGGCTCGAGTCGCGGGTGAACCTTCTTGAAAACCTCAAACGCAAATATGGCCCTTCGCTCGCGGAGGTCCTCGCCTTTGGTTCCCAGTCCGCTCAACGCCTGCGCAAACTCCAGTCGCGAAGCGTAGAGCGCCAGCGCATCCAGGAACAGATCCGAGCGCTGGAAACGCACATGGCAGAGGCCGGCGGCACCCTGAGCCGGTTGCGCTCCGAAGCCGCCCCCCGGCTCGCCACCCAAGTCACCGCGCACATGCACGAACTGGGGCTGGCCAAGGCGGCCTTCTCCATCACCCTCGCCCCGCTCCCTGCTCCCGGCCCCCACGGTCTGGAAAATGTCGAATACTGGTTCTCCCCCAACCCGGGCGAACCCCCGAAACCCCTGCGCGCCATCGCCTCGAGTGGCGAGACCTCGCGCATCATGCTCGCCGTCAAATCCGCCCTCGCCCAACAGGACAGCGTCGCGCTGCTCGTTTTCGACGAAATCGACGCCAACGTGGGCGGCGAAATCGCGCATTCCGTGGGGCAAAAAATGGCGGCTCTCGGCGCTCAAAGACAGGTGGTCTGCATCTCTCATCTGCCCCAGGTCGCATCCAAGGCAGACCACCATTTTGTGGTCTCAAAAACCTACGTGCACGAGCGCACCCTCTCCGATCTCGCCCCCGTCCACGGCCCCGCCCGGGAGGCCGAAATCGCGCGGATGCTGGGAGGAAAATCGGACTCCGCCTTCGCCCTCGCCAAGAGCCTCCTCGCGCGCTAGCCGGACCTCCCCCCGAGCTCAGACCCTCCTTCCCCCCGCGGGCCCCGAGGGCCCTACGGGATGGTTTCGCAGAGGTAAGCCCACATCTGATCCCCAAATTCCGCCGCAAGCCGTTCCCCCAGCCCATACCCCTGCGCCTTCTCCCGCAACACGGCAAAAACCGTAGAGCCTGAGCCTGACATCAACGCGCCATCCACCTCCGGCTGCTCTAGAAGCCACGCCTTCAAGTCGGCCAGAAAGAGGTACTTCTCGAAAACCGGCCGCTCCAGATCGTTCACCAACGCCCCGCATGCAAGCCGCTGCTCGGCGTAGGGGACGCCCGGAATTTCCACCGAGTCCTTCCAGCGCTTGTAGGCCCACGGCGTGGGCACCCCAAAACCAGGCTTCACCAAGAGCAACGGCACGGAACACAGCCCCGAGATCGGCTCCACACGCTCTCCCCGTCCCCGAATCCAAGCCGCCGACTGGTATATGAAAAACGGAATATCGGACCCCAGCTCCGCCCCCATCGCGGCGAGCGTTTCCCGCGGCAGTTCCGTTCCAAAGAGCGTATTCAAAGCCAAAAACACACTCGCCGCATCGCTGCTCCCTCCCCCGAGTCCCGCCCCGTGGGGGATGTGTTTCTCCAAAAAAACCTGCAGATTCGGGACAATTCCCACACTGGAACAAAAGTGGTTCACCGCCCGCACCACCAGATTCTCCTCGCCTGTGGGAAGGGAGGCATCGCTACAGGAAAAACTCAACCCGCCCCCATCGGTCGGAAGGATCTCCAACACATCAAACACCGACACGGGCACCATGAGGCTTTCCAAATCGTGGAAGCCATCCTCGCGCCGGCCCAAGATGCGCAGAGACAAGTTGATCTTGGCAGGAGCCAGACAGCGCATCATTTCACCCATTTGATTCGAACGCGGAATTCCATCCCGGCGCCCCGGAGAAACTAGACCGAGGCCGCCCGGTATTCATGCAACTTGTTCCGCAACGTCCGGATGCTGATGTCAAGCACCTCCGCAGCGCGCGTCCGGTTGCCTCCGCAGGCCTCCAGCACCCGCAAAATGTGCACGCGCTCCACCTCGGCAAGCGTGTCCAGCGTGGGCTCAGAATCAGGCTCCCGAGCCGGGGGTTCAACGGATCGGCCCTCGGGGCCCGAGGCTCCCTCCTCGTCGCGTACCACCGCCGCGCGCTCCTCCTGCACCGGAGCCAACCCCAGAACGCCCGGACCAACCGGCATGCCCGGGTCGGAAAGGATCACCGCCCGCTCAACCGTGTTCTGCAACTCGCGCACATTCCCGGGCCAACTGTGCGCCTCCAAAGCCCGCAGGCCCTCGCGCGAAAAGGTCAGCGCGCCACGCCCATGCTGCTTCGCGAAACGCTGAAGGAAATGATTGGCCAACACCGGGATGTCCCCCTCTCGCACCCGCAGCGGCGGCACCGCCACCGGAAACACGTTCAGCCGATAGTACAAATCCTCCCGGAAATCCCCCTTCTCCACCGATTTCTTCAAATCTCGGTTGGTGGTCGCCAAGACCCGCACATCCACATGGATCGTCTTGCTCCCTCCCACCCGCTCAAATTCCCGCTCCTGCAAAACCCGCAACAGCTTCGCCTGGAGTCGGGGCGAAATCTCGCTGATCTCGTCCAGCAACAAAGTCCCCCCATCCGCCAGTTCAAAACGCCCCTCCCGCCGCTCCGTAGCTCCCGTGAAAGCCCCCTTCTCGTGTCCGAAAAACTCGCTCTCCATCAGGCTTTCCGAAAGCGCCGCGCAGTTCACCCGCACATAGGGAGCGTGCGCCCGCGTGCTCGCATGATAAATCGCATGAGCCACCAACTCCTTGCCCGTTCCGTTTTCCCCTTGGATCAACACGGTCGCCTCGGTGGGCGACACCTTGCGCAACATCTCCTTGAGCTGGTTCATCGCCCCGCTCTCCCCGACCAGTTCCTTGGTCCCGGTCAGCTCCTCGGCCATGTACTCGTTGACCCGAACCATTTGCCGGTAGCTGTCCGCCTTGCGAACCAACACCTCGATCTGACCAACCGAAAACGGCTTCAGCAAATAATCAAACGCCCCAGCCCGCATGCACTCCACGGCGGACTCCACCGTGCCAAACCCGCTCATCATGATCACCAGGGGGGGATGCTCCAACTTCGACACCCGATCCAAAAACGGGGTCCCCTCCCCATCCGGAAGGCGCACATCCAAAAATACCACGTCAAACTGGTCCCGCTTCAACAAGCGGTCCGCCTCCGCCAGTGACCCCACGCTGCTAACCCCGTATCTTTTCCCCCGGAGCACCTCCTCGAAGGTCCTCCGGATGAAGGGTTCGTCGTCGATGACTAAGATTTTTTCTACGGCCATGGCGCAAGGGGACGGATATCCCCGTTAAATGCACCCACCCGGCAAAAAAGTCATGTTTATTCCTGCCCCTGATACCGCCTTTGCACCTGACGCGCGGTCGGCTTGGGAATAATTTGCACGGACCCCGGCGTCGAAGCGAGGGCATGCTTGAGAAGCAATTGCTCGTTTTCCTTATCCAAAAGCATCGCACGCAAAAGGATCCGT
>JBEBAG010000124.1:0-7201 GCA_041159065.1 Verrucomicrobiota bacterium
GCATGATGGATCGCCAGCGACAAAGGCATCACACACGCAAAAGGCAGCATCACCAGCATCCGCGCCGCAATCGCCCCGCGCCCGGACGCCACCAGGCGCCCGCTCAACCACCCTCCCACCAACGCGCCCAAATCCGCCGAAAGATAAGGCATCCACGCCCACATCCCCATCTCCGCCATCGTATACCCACGCTGGTCCACCAAGTAATTCGGCAGCCAGAACAAGTAAAACCACCACACCGGATCCGACAAAAAGCGCGCCACCAAAAGCCCGAACGTCTGCGGCTGCCGCAGCAACTCCCGCCACGCAACCGTTCCCGCCTGCTTCGGGTCAGGGGCTTCCGCCAAAAGCAACGTCCGCTCCGACTCCGTAAGGTACGGATGCCGCTCCGGAGCGTGGTAGAGCAGAAGCCACAGCACCACCCACACGAGCCCCAGCGCGCCCGTCACCACAAACGCCGCACGCCACCCATGGTGCGCGTGAATCCACGTGATCGAGGGCGGCGCAAGGATCGCCCCAATCGCCGCGCCCCCCTGGATCAAGCCGTGCACCAAGGCGCGCTCCCGCGCCGTGTACCACTCGCTCACCGCCCGAAACGCCGCCATGAAGTTGCCCGACTCCCCCATCCCCAACAAAAACCGCAGCACCCCCAGCGACCACACCCCCTGCGCCAACCCGTGCGCCATGTTCGCAAGCGACCACCAAATCACAAACGCCGCCAACGCCCAGCGCGTCCCCCAGCGGTCCACCAAAAAACCCGACCCCACATACATCACCGTGTAGGCCGCCAGAAACGCCGTCAGAATGTTCGAGTACGCGATCGGCGAAATCTCCAATTCCTTCGTCAACGCCGGCGCCAAAATCGAAAGCGCCTGCCGGTCCACATAGTTGATCACCGTCGACAGAAACAACAGCCCCGCAATCCACCAGCGAAGATGAGGGATGCGCATCCGATTCCCTGAAAAGATTCTTCCGAAACCACCGCGCCCCTCAGGACCGGTCCGCAAGCTCCCGCAAAAACGCCAGTTCCGCCAGACTCGTCGCGTCCAGCGACGCCGTCGGGTGCCGCACATGCGCCGAGGCAATCACCCCCGCCGCAACCAGATTGTGCTTCTGCGCCGACACCCCAAGCCCCGGCTGCAGCTCAAAACGCAACAACGGCAACACCCGCGAAAACCGCGCCCAAGCCGTCTCCGTGTCGCCCCGCTCAAGGGCATTCCAGATCTCCACCAAGTCACGGGTCCGGTCGCTCCCGGGCATCTGGCCCCGCGCCCCGCGCTGCCACTCCTCAATGAAGAACTGACAGTTGAGGCCCCCAAACAGGGTCAGCGAATCCCCGGCCAACGCCGCGAGCGCGCTGATCTTCGGCGGGGTCGGCGGCGCCTCCACCTTCACATACCGCACATTCTCAATCTCGCGGCCCATCCGCGCCAAAAGCGCCGGCGGCATCGCCACCTGCGTCATCAACGGCGCATCCTGCACCATCACCGGAATCGACACCGCTTTGGAAATCGCCCCGAAATAGTGCATCAGTCCGTCCCCGTCCGTCTTCAGGAAATAGGGAGGCAACACCATCAGACAGTCTGCCCCCAAACCCTCCAGCTCCTTGCTCAGCTCCACCGCCGCATCCGTCCCCGTATGCCCGCTGGAGGCCACCAGCGGCACGCGCCCGTTCACCCGCTTGGAAATCCGCCGCATCAGCTCGATCCGTTCCGAGGACGACAGCGTGTACCCCTCGCTCGCATTTCCAAAAAGCCCCAGCCCGTGTGCCCCCTGTTCCAGCAAATAATCCACCAGCCGCTCCTGGCTCTCGTAATCCACCGATCCATCCGGATGAAAGGGCGTGTTGGCAATGGGATAGACTCCGGCGAGCAGGGGTTTGGATTGGGACATGTCGAGTGTTGGGTGTGGTGCGATGAAGCCCGGAATCCCTCGGAGCCCGGGCAGGTTGGATTCAAAAACGTTATGCGAGCAGTTCCTTGAGGACGCCCGTGCTGTCCCCGTGACGATCCACGGAAACCCCGGATCCCTGCAGAAGCGCGAGCCATGCGTTGCAGAGCGGCGTGTCTTTGGGGACCACCACGTTCTGCCCGAGCTTCACGCCCGCTCCGCGCCCGGCAATGAGCGTCGGACAATTGTCCAGCAAATGCCCCGTGCGGATGTTGCTCCCGTAGACCACCGTCGTGTGATCGAATAACGAGCTCCCATCCGGTTCCCGAGCCGCCTTCAGCTTTCCAAGCAGATGCGCCAGCAGCCGGCTCTGCGCCTGGTCCCGCTTTTCGGACGCCTCCAGGTACTCCGGGCCCTTCCCCGGATAGTGGCTCATCGTGTGCGCATCAATCCGCACCTCCAGACTCGTCAGCAGCGTGCTCACCGGCTGCCGGTACGTCACCACACGGGTGCTGTCCGTCTGAAACGCCGCCAGCATGATGTCGTACATCAACTGGATCTCCTCGTATCCCAACAGATCCGGCTTCGGCTCCGAAATCGGCGGCACAGGGCGCGGCACCCCCAGCCATTTCTCCTCGCGGCTCAACCGCATTTCGATGTCCCGGATCCCCTGAAAATACTCGTCCAGCTTGTCTTTGTCCGTCTTCGAAAGCCCCCGCTGCAGCTCCCGCGCATTCTCCAGCGCCTGATCCAAAACACTCCGCCGCTGCGCCAACATCGCCTGCTGCTGCTCCATCGGGGTCGTGTCCTTCGCAAACAGACGGTGAAAAGCCTCCACCGGATTCTTCGGGCCCGACATCGGCTTCCCGGAACGATCCCACGAAAGGGACAGTCCCTGCCCGTGCCCCGAGGGACTCGCCGCGGCACCGCAATCCAATACGAGCGAACCAAACCGCGTCTCCTTTCCAAGGTGCGCCGCCGCCACTTGATCCACCGAGATGGAGTTGTGAAAACTCTGCCCGGGCTCCCCAAATTCATTCGCACCCGTCAGCCAGAACGTGCTGCCGTAGTGGCCATTGTTCGTGTACCGATTCTGCAGCCCCTGCACGATTGTGAAGTCATTCCGATGCGCCGCGAGCGGCTCCAAACCCGCAGGCAACCGGTAGTTCCGCCCCTTCTCCTCCATCGACGGATACCAAGACTCCTGAGTCACTCCCCATCCAAACCCCAAAAAGATCATCCGCTTGGGCCGCGCGGACGCCCGGTCCCGGCTCGCCGCCGACGCCAGGCGGCGGAAGCCCAGCGAATCCAAAAAGGGCAGTGCAATCAGTGCGGTGCTGGTGCGCAGAAACTCACGACGGGGAAGCGACGGATTCATAGGAGCATGCGGTGGGGTTGAACTGCGAAACACTACTTCGACTGGAACGGTTTGCTCTGCACAAGGGCGTGAATGAAGCTGCGCGCCGCAAAGGCTTCCGACGCCGTCTTCCGCACGATCCCGTCCACCAGCGCGTCATCACTGAAGCCACAGGGCCGCCCGAGGGCGTACTCGATCAGCGCCGAGGTGAACCCGCGCGCAAAGCTCTCCCGACGCCCCGCCACGATTTCCTTCAATTCAAAGTAGTCCTTGAACGATGGCCCCTTGTGCAAGGTTGCAGACGCCTCAATCGTCCACGTCTTGCGCACCTTCGGATCGGGTTTACCCGCCGCATCCAGCCCCTGGTAGGTATCCTTCGTGCGCCACTGGCCCGCAGCGTCGAAGTTTTCGAGCCCAAATCCGATGGGATCAATCTTGCGATGGCAGCTCGCACACTGCGGCTCCTCCTGGTGCGCCTGCAGCCGCTCCCGCGTGGTCAGCGCCTTTCCCGCCAACCGCGCGATTTCCGGCACATTGGCCGGCGCCGGCGGCGGCGGTTCATGCAGCAGTTTACGCAACACCCACGCACCCCGCTCCACGGGGTTCGTGCGCTGTCCATTGCTTCCCATCGCCAAAATCGCCGCCATCCCCAGCAGCCCCCCCCGTGGCGAACCCGCTGGAAGCAGCACCTTGCGGAAGGCGTCGCCCCGCACCCCACTCAGCCCGTAGTACTCCGCCAGCAGCGCGTTGGTGACCACATAGTCGGCACTCAGCAGATCCGTGAGCGGCGCATTCTCGCGAAGCAGATACGCGTAGGTCTCCAACACCTCCTCGCGTGCCACCGAACGCACGGCGTCGTCAAAACGCGGATACAAGGCCTTGCTGAACTGAAACAAATCCAGACGATCCAGCCCCAGCCACTGCGTCAGAAAAGGCCTCACAAACCGCATCGATTCCGGGGAATTCAACAGCCGCTCCGTCTGAGCTCGCAACCCCTCGGGCCGAAGCAACTCCCCACGCGTCGCCGCCGCCCGAAGCGCATCGTCCGGAGGACCACCCTGCAGGAAATACGAGAGTCGCGTCGCCAGCTCCAACCCGGTCAGCGGCCGGTGATCCCCGTTTTCCGAGGGTTCGGCCCGGAACAGGAATCGGGGCGAGGAAAGCACCGCCGCCAGCGCGTGCTTCAACGCCTCGCGGTGCCCATCCCCCAGCTTCTGCCGCGCCGTGTAAATCCCAAGCACCCGGTCCACCATCCCCGCGGGAGCCGACACGCCCCGGTACGCCTCCACCACAAACCGCTCCAACGCCAACCGAAGCCGGGCCGGGGCCACCCCATCCGCCTTCTCGTCCACAGGAATACCCAGGGCCCGAATCCCCGGCGGAGGCGTCTGCGCCTTGCGCTCCTCGATCTCCATCCACTCCACCCACAACGCCACTTCCGGACCAAACCCGTTCCGGACCTGCGCCTCCTTGATGCGCTGCTCACTCCGGCCATCGGTCGCGCCACGCTCCCGGATGAACAGATTCCGATGCCCCCGATCCACGCTACTCTTCGGCAGCGTGAACGGAATCTCCAACACCTGCGGCGCATCCAGCGTCCCCGTGATCGAGTGCGTGCTCAACGCAGGCGTCGCTTCCCCAGCAAATCCCTTCAGCCCAAACTCCAGAAAACGCCGGCTCTCCGGCGCCCCCTCCACCGCCGCCACCCGCACCCGGACCGTGTAATTCCCCGGCGGAAAACTGGACGGAATCGCCAGCGACGGAACCGCCGTCACATTGTTCCCTCCCCCCACCCGCGACGGATGCGTCAGGTACGCTCCCCGATCCAAATGAGGCAGCTGCCGGTAATACGCATCGTAGGCAATGAACTCAAAACTGTCCCGGTGCAGGTACACCCCCGCCGGATTCACCTCCAAGCTCTTCGGGAACCCGAATTCCGTCACACTCGGCGCCCCCGGGATCTTCTTCCAGTGATAGCGCAGGGCATCGTCACTCTTCGCAATCTGACGCAACTCCGCCACCTTCGCCGCATTCTCCGGACGCGCCGCGGCCGCGTCCACCGCCTGGATCCACGCATGGGCCCGCTCCCGGGCGCTGATCCCCTCCCGGTTCTTTTTGTCGAAGATCGGCAGCAGCGTCTTCATCTCCACCCGCTTCCGGTTCTCCTGCCGCGACGTCCCATACGCGCTAAAAGCCGCGTCCAACGCCTCGCGCCCAATCGCCTCGTACTGCTCAAACTGCGTGCTCGTCAGAAACAGCCCCGCTCCCACCGTGTCAAACCCGCTCCCGCCCGTATCCGCAGGCAACTCGCTCACGTCCACCTCCACCCCCAGCAGCTCCCGCAACGTGTTGCGATACTCCCGCCGGTTGAGGCGGCGCATCGCAATCACCCCGTGCTGATCCGCAAGCGCTTTCCGCGCAACCACCATCACCTGCGAGAGCTCCTCCAGAAAGTCCGCCTTCCGCTTCTTATCCGGCTGCTTCTCCTCCTCGGGCGGCATCTCCCCGGAGTTCATCGCATTGAGCACCTTCTGCCAGCGCTCCGCCGTGGCCACATCACCAATCCCCAGCGGCAGATCGTCCAGCCGGAACTTGCCCTTCTGCTTTTCCGCCCCGTGACATCCCTGGCAGTGCTCCTCCAGGAACTTCCGGTGACGTTCCGCGAGGACCGCCCGTGGTTTCGTCTCGGCGGCATCCCCCGGGACGCTCAGCGAGGACAGCACGGCGAGGCCGGCAAGACACACGCCTCCAAACTGGGAAAATGGCTTGGCCATGGGGATTCAAAAGGGGGGGGGATCGAAAAAACCAAGGGACCGGGAGCGCCCCAGGAAACCCGGGAGGCGAAGCCCCCCGGTTCATACTGCAGGATGCATGCCCGGAACGCCGCCCGGACCACGCAGCCACGCCTCACTTCACCTTCCAGATCTTCACCTCATCCACCCAAAACGTGCTCGTGCTCACCAAGCTAAACCAACGCTTCATCGGATGCGCAAACCCCTCGGAACGGTACTCCGCCACCACCTTCCCATCCACACTCGCCCGCATCACGTCCCCCTCCGTCACCAGCACCAGATCGTGCCACTCATTCCCCAGCTTGTGCGGAACCGTGATGCGCGTCGCCTTATCCAACGCCACCGATTCCTCCCGGTTCAACTCCCGCTTCGCCTCGTCCCTGCGCCGCTTCACCTCCAAGTAGTAGCTCTTCGAATCCTTCAGCGCCACCGACGCCTCCGCCAAATACACGTACCCCAGATGCCCCGCGTGCACCGTCGCCGCCACCTCCCGGTCGACGAACCCCGCACTCAACATCTCCCCCTTGGTCAGCCCGGGTAACCGAAAGCGCATCCACACCCCCCCATCCGTAAACCCCGCGTCATGGTGAATATGCACCCCATGACCCGCCTCCTTCGTCGCAGAGGTCACCTTCAAAACCCCTCCCTCCATCGCCGCCTGCTTGATCTGCGGCACCCGGTCCGCCGTCGCACTCTCCCACCCGTTCCCAATCGCCTTCGAACCGTTCCCCGTCTCCTGCCGCTCAAAACTATCCTCAAAAAGAAGCGTCCCCTTCGACTTCAACCACCCCAGATCATCGCGTTGCGCGGGACTCTCAGCCCGCACCTCGCCCCACGGCACCACGGCCGCAAGGGCACCCAAAAGGAGAAAACGACGGGAAACAACAAGACGGCAGAGTGCGGAGGGAATCATCGAAGAAGGTTGGTGAGGGGTTTCGCGGACAAACACCCTTCCCCGGTGCTTTGCAGCAAAACTTCCGGGAAAGAGTCTTTCGCGGCTGGGGGACGCGATGACGGCACTGAAGTGGATCCGGCATTCAAGGCACTGATCGAAAGCACCTTAAACATCCTTAACCACGGGCCCATCATCGCCCTTTTTCCGCCCCCCGTAAATAGCCCTTTGGAGCTACCTCCCCAGAGCCGCCCCGCAGAATCCCCCCCT
>JBEBAG010000125.1:0-17897 GCA_041159065.1 Verrucomicrobiota bacterium
TCACCGCCACGTTCCCCGAGCCTGTTGGTTGCGTGTTGAGGGAAAGTTTCCCCGAGCCCTGCTTCACGAGAAATCCCGACAACGAGATCGGCTGCGACAAGGACACGGAGGCTGCGGCGTCGATGATATTGAACTGGAGGTTCCCACCGGAACCCACCGTAACCGCACCACTGCCCGGCCCGCCCAAATTGGCGTAAACTAGGGTTCCCGCGTTCACCGTGGTTGCTCCCGAGTAGGAGTTCGGCTGCGTGAGGGTCAGTGTCCCCATTCCGGATTTCGACAACCCGGCCAGACCCGTCAGACGAACCATGATGGCGGCATCGCTCACCACCTGAACGTTTACCTGCGATCCGCCCCCGCCGCTCAGCGCGAGGGAACTCCCCGTGAGCGTGTACCCGGAACCGGGCGCATTGAACAACATCGCGCCGACCGAGATCCCCGAGGTCACATTCACCGTCCCTCCCGTCATGGTGAACCATGCCGTGCCCCCATTGGTCCAAAAGCCGTTGGTGCCTCCGCTGATCCAGTTGCTTCCCGTGGTCGTCCAATTTCCACTGCCGCCTTGGGTGCCACCCGTGATCGGATCCGAGTCCCAGTACAGATTCTGGGCGGAAGCCTGTTTTGCATCCAAGGGAAGCAGGCCGACCAGCGCCAGAAGCGAAAACGCTCGAAAGACCCCAGAGGCGAGGCGTTTGAGATTCCACGCAGGCAGCGGGGATTTCGGCACCGTCTGGAAAAACTCCGGATTAGGAAGGCGAGAACTCATAGCGAAGGCGGTTGGGCACCCCGGGGAAAGGCGCGGACAAGGCGTATGGCAAGCAGCATTCTTCGAGCCGAAACCGGGAGAAAAACGTGGGACCTCTCTGAAGAAAGCCCCTTTTTCTCGTGCGCCCGAAAGGTTAGCCGCCGTATCATCCGGCCCCTAACCTTTCCGCAGCCCCCATGCCCCGGCTTCTCCTCAAACAACTCCCTCGCTTCGAGTGCCTCCTCCAGGCCGCCCTCCGCTTCCCGGACCTCCACCCCTCTTCCACCTCCGCCTTCCTCCACCTCCTGCGCACCGGCGATCTCGTCTTCGATTCCGAGGCCGAATGCCTCGCCCAGGCCGGACTCAGCCAGGGCCGTTTCTCAATTCTGATGCTCCTCTTCCGCCACCCGGAAACCCCCCAGACTCCCGCCTCCCTCGCCGAGGAAGCCGGCGTCACCCGCGCCACCATGACGGGCCTCCTCGACAATCTTGAGAAAGATGCCCTCGTCGCCCGCACCCCCTGCCCCTCCGACCGCCGACTCACCCTCGTCCACCTCACCCCCAAAGCCTCCGAACTCCTCGAGCGCATCGTGCCCGTCTACTTCCGCCATGTCGCCTCCCTCCTCGCCTGCCTCAGCGACGCGGAGAAAAACCAGCTCATCGGCCTCCTCCAGAAAATCCAAGAATCCCTCGGCACCCCCTCCCCCACCGAACCCGAGGCTCCCCCCACCTCCTGCGCCCCCTGAGTCCGCCCCCCTTCTCCAAAGCCTCGTTCCCCTTCCATTTTTCAAACTCCGTCCCGCTTATGTGGAAAAGAATGCTCCTCATGCTCCTCGCCGTGGCGATCGCCATCGCCGGCATCACCTACGCCAAGGTGATCAAAGTCAAAAAGGCGATCGCCCTGGGCAAATCCTTCGCCCCGCCCCCGGCCGCCGTCACGACCGTCACCGTGCAACCCCGCCCCTGGACCCCGCTACTGCGCGCCGTGGGATCCGTCAAAGCACTGCAGGGGGTGACCGTCACCACCGACCTCGCCGGGATCGTCTCCGAGATCTGCTTTGAATCCGGGCAGGCCGTCCGCAAGGGCACCCTCCTCCTGCGCCTGCAGTCCGACCAGGAGGCCGCCCAGCTCCACGGCGCCCAGGCTCGCAAACGCCTCGCGGAACTCGAACTCGCCCGCAAACTCGAACTCCGGGCCAAAAGCGCCCTCCCCGCCTCGGAAATCGACCTCGCCGAGAACGAACTCCAGCAGGCCACCAGCGCCGTCGAGCAAGCCTCCGCCCTCCTTGCCCGGAAAAACATCACCGCTCCCTTCGACGGCATGATGGGACTCCGCCAGGTCAGCCTGGGCCAACTCCTCAACCCCGGCACCCCCATCGCCACCATGCACTCCATGGATCCCGTGCGCGTCCAGTTCCCGCTGCCCCAGCAGCAACTGGCCCTCGTGAAGCCGGGTCTCGCCCTGCGCCTGAGCGCGCAAGGGATCGGTTCAGGCACCTGGTCCGGAACCATCACCGCACTCGACTCCCAGCTTTCCGAAACCGCCCGCTCCATCACCGTCGAAGCCACCCTCCCCAACCCCGGCGGCTCCCTGAGACACGGCATGTTCGTCCACGTCGAGATCCCCCTCCCCGAGGAGCCGAACTCCCTCGTGCTCCCGGCCTCCGCCATCAATTACGCGCCCTATGGCGACACCATCTACGTGCTCTTCGACGGCAAGGACCCGCAGGGCAACCCCCAGCGCCAGGTCGAATCCCGCGCAGTCAAGGTCGGCGAAGCGCAGGGCGACCTCGTCCGGATCCTTTCCGGACTGAAGCCAGGCGAGGAGGTGGTGTCCTCCGGCGTCTTCAAATTGCGCCCCATGGCTCCCGTGCAGGTGAACAATTCCCTCCCCCCCCCCGCCGAGGCCGCCCCCACGCCCCCCAACGAATAGCCCCCGCCGGTCCCTCTTTCGCCGAATCCCGTGAAATTCACCGACCTGTTTATCCGACGCCCCGTGGTGGCCGTGGTGGTCAACCTGCTGCTTTTGCTCGCGGGACTCCAAGCGTATTGGAACCTCAACATCCGCCAGTTCCCCCGCAGCGACATCGCTGTCATCAACGTCAAAACCCGCTACATCGGGGCCAGCCCGGACCTCGTGCGCGGCTTCGTGACCACCCCGCTGGAGCGGGCCATCGCAAGCGCGGACGGCATCGATTACCTGGAGAGCCAAAGCGCCCAGTCGCTCTCGATCATCACGGCGCACCTCAAGCTCAACTTCGATACCAACGCCGCGCTGACCCAGGTCCAGGCAAAGATCGCCCAGGTCCGCAATGAGCTGCCGCCCGAGGCCGAGGCCCCCTCCGTCGACCTCACCACGTCGGACAGCCAGTTCGCGCTGATGTACATCTCCTTCTACTCGGATGTCCTCGAGCCCAACCAGGTCACCGACTACCTCACCCGCGCCGTCCAGCCGCGCCTCAGCGCCATCAACGGGGTGCAGAAGGCCGACATCCTCGGAGCGCGCACCTTCGCCATGCGCATCTGGCTCAAACCCGAACGCATGGCGGCGCTGAACATCAGCCCCTCCGAGGTGCGGGCCGCCCTCGCCGCCAACAACTACCTCGCCACCCTCGGCAACACCAAGGGCTCCCTGATCACGGTCAACCTCATCGCCAACACGGGACTGCGCACCGCCGCCGAGTTCGAAAACCTCGTGCTCCGCGAACAAAACGGCACCATCCTCCGCCTGCGCGACGTGGCCGACGTGGTGCTCGGCGCCGAAAGCTACGACACCGATGTCCGGTTCTCGGGGCAGAAGGCCATCTTCATGGGCGTGTGGGTGCTGCCCACCGCCAACAGCCTCGACGTCATCAAGCGCGTGCGGGACGAAATTCCCCAGATTGAAAAACAGCTCCCGGCGGGCATGCACGTCCACCTCTCCTACGATGCGACCAAATACATCCAGGACGCCCTGCACGAGGTGATCGGGACCCTGCTGGAGACGCTGGCCATCGTGGTGTGCGTCATCTTCGTGTTCATGGGAAACTGGCGCTCCATCCTCATCCCCGTCATCGCCATCCCCCTCTCGCTCGCCGGCGCGCTCTTCCTGATTCAGACCCTCGGCTTCACCATCAATCTGCTCACGCTCCTCGCCATTGTGCTGTCCGTGGGGCTCGTGGTGGACGACGCCATCGTGGTCGTGGAAAACGTCGACCGCCATATGCAGGAGGGGCTCTCCCCGTTCGAGTCGGCGCTGCGCGGCGCGCGGGAGCTGCTTGGTCCCCTGATCGCGATGACCATCACGCTGGCCGCCGTGTACGTTCCCATCGGCCTCCAGGGCGGACTCACCGGCGCGCTCTTTAAGGAGTTCGCCTTCACGCTCGCCGGCGCGGTGGTCATGTCGGGCGTCGTCGCGCTCACCCTGTCTCCGATGATGGCCTCCAAATTGTTGCGCCCCAGCGACGCCCACTCGGGCCTCGGAGGCTGGATCAACCAACGCTTCGACGCGTTACGCAAGGCCTACCAACGCACCCTCTCCCACTCCCTCCGCTGGCGCCCGGTGACCCTCACCATGGCGGCCATTCTGATGCTGCTCGGCGTCCCCTTTTACCTGCTCTCCATGAAGGAACTCGCCCCGAAAGAGGATCAGGGCGTGATTCTGGGCATCCTCCAAGCTGCCCCCAATGCCACCATCGACCAGACCGCCCGCTACGCGGAAAAGGTGAAGGACGTGTACTTTTCGCTCCCCGAAACCGCCACCTCCTTCCAAATCACCGAGCCCTTCGGCGGCTTTTCGGGCTTGGTCACCAAGCCTTGGAGCGAACGCAAACGCTCCACCGAGCAAATGGTCGGCGAGGTGTTTGGAAAATCCGCAGGCATTCCTGGCGTGCGCGTCATCGCCTTCACTCCGGCCGCCTTGCCGGGGGGCGGCAATTATCCCGTGGAGTTCGTCATCTCCTCGACGGCGGAACCGCGCGAGCTGCTGGAATTTGCCAACAAGCTCATCCAAAAGGCGTTCGAGAGCCGGCTCTTCATCTTCGCGGACACCGACCTCAAATTCGACGTCCCCCAGACCGAGGTGGTCTTTGACCGCGACAAGGTGGCCTCGATGCGTCTGAGCCTTTCGCAGGTGGGGGCCGATCTCGGCACCCTGCTCGGCGGCGGCTACGTGAACCGCTTCTCCATCGCGGGCCGCAGCTACAAAGTCATTCCGCAAGTCGAACGGATCAGCCGCCTCAACCCGGACCAACTCGAAAACCTCTACGTCACCGGGGCCGAGGGCAAACTCGTGCAGCTCTCCACGTTCGCCTCGCTCAAAACCACCACCGAGGCCCGCACCCTGAACCGCTTCCAACAGCTCAACAGCGCCCGCATCCAGGGCGTCATCCCGCCCAACGTCACCCTCGACCAAGCCCTCAAGGTCCTCGAAACCGAGGCCGCGAAGATTTTGCCCAAGGGCTTCTTCATCGACTACGCCGGCGAAAGCCGACAGCTCCGCGTCGAGGGCAACAAACTCCTGCTCGCCCTCGGCTTCTCCGGCATCCTGATTTTCTTGGTGCTCGCCGCGCAGTTCGAAAGTTTCCGCGATCCGCTCGTGATCCTCGCAGGCTCCGTCCCGCTCGCGCTTTCCGGGGCGCTGCTCTTCTCCTTCCTCGAGTTCACCAGCCTCAACATTTACAGCCAGGTCGGCCTCATCACCCTCGTGGGGCTCGTCTCCAAAAACGGGATCCTCATCGTCGAGTTCGCCAATGCGCTCCGCGAGGAGGGCCGCGCCAAACTCGAGGCCGTCATCGAGGCCGCCTCCACCCGACTGCGTCCCATCCTCATGACCACCGTGGCCACGGTCGTCGGCCACTTCCCCCTCGTGCTCGCCTCCGGCCCCGGAGCCGGCGCCCGCAACAGCATCGGCATCGTGCTCGTGAGCGGCATGATCATCGGCACCCTTCTCACCCTGTTTGTCGTCCCTGCCGTCTACATGCTCATTGGCAGAGACGACCGAACCCAGCCGCAGTCCGCCTGAGTTCCCGCGCCATCCGCCGGGCCGGATTCCCACCGACCCGGAAAAGCCGCTCCTACGAGTACAGATCGAAATCCGTCTCCCGAAGCACCTTGCGCCGAACTCGAAAAACGTGCGCCGGGCTCCGCCTCGGATCCATCTCCACGTAGTTCCGCGAACCCGTCCACAGGTACCGCTCGTCCGTGATCAGATCGTGCACCTGGTAGGTCTCCTCCGGGCCGCACCCGAGCAATTCCAAGGGCACGTGGATGAAGGAATGCTGCGTGTGCCGCGGATCGAGGGAGACCACCACCAAGATCACATTGTCCCGCGACTCGGTCGTCTTCGAATAGAAGAGCACGTGCTCGTTGTCCGCCCTGTGGAAGCGCAGGTTTCGCAACTGCTGCAGGGCGCGGTTTTCGCGGCGGATCCGGTTGAGGGAGGCGATGAAGCCCTTGATGTTTCCGGGCGCATCCCAGTCGCGCTCCTTCCACTGATACTTCTCGCTGTCGTAGTACTCCTCCTTGTTCGGCAGCGCCGCATTTTCGCAAAGTTCGAACCCCGAATAGATTCCGTAAACCGGAGCGAGGGTGGCCGCGAGCGCCATCCGGATCAGAAATGCGGGGCGGCCGCCGTGCTGCAGGAAAAACGGCAGGATGTCCGGCGTGTTGGGCCACAGGTTCGGGCGGAAATATTCCGCACTCTCGGACTGCGTGAGCTCCGTAAAATACTCGGTCAACTCGTGCTTGGTGTTGCGCCACGTGAAATACGTGTAGCTCTGCGTGAACCCCGCCTTCGCCAAGACCCGCATCATCTTCGGTCGCGTGAAGGCCTCCGACAAAAACACCGTGTCCGGAAACTCCGCCTGCACCTTCCCGATGAGGTACTCCCAGAACGCCACCGGTTTGGTGTGCGGATTGTCCACCCGGAAAATGCGCACCTTCCGCCGCGCCCAAAAGAGCACCACATTGGTCAGCTCCTCCCAGAGCGCCCGCCAGTCGGCGTTGTGGAAGTTCAGCGGATACACGTCCTGATACTTCTTGGGCGGATTTTCGGCGTACTTGATGGTCCCGTCGGGACGCGCAAAAAACCAATCGGGATGATCCGCGACATAGGGATGATCCGGGGAACAGTTGATCGCAAAGTCGAGCGCGACCTCCATGCCCCGCTTGTGGATCTCCTCCACCAGCCAGTCGAAGTCCTCCAAGGTGCCCAGCTCCGGCGCAACATCACAATGGCCCCCGCCATTCGGACACCCTTGGTTCCGATTCCCAATCGCATACGGAACCCCGGGCTCTCCCGGCTGACAACTCACCGCGTTGTTGCGCCCCTTGCGGGCACTCAAACCAATCGGGTGAATCGGTGGAAAATAGATCACGTCAAACCCCATCCGCTCCGCATCCTCCACCCGCGCCACGCAGTCGCGAAAGGTCGACCCACGATCCCCCCGCCCCTCCGCAGAACGCGGAAAAAACTCGTACCACGATGCATACGCGGCACGCACCCGGTCCACGTACACTCGGGGATAAACCCGGGACGCCTGATCCGTGCCCCCCTGCTCGACCATCTCCCCCACCGGAGGCGCGTGAAGCACGTACTCCGTCGCCTCGGCGAGGTCGGCATAGGTCCACATCAAGGCCTCCAGCTCGGGCAGATGCGAAAGCTCGTACACCTCCGCCCCGGTGCCCGAACGCAGGGTCGCCGCAAAATGCTCGAGCCGGTCCGCATCCAAAGCGTGTCCCGCCCTCTGCGCGCGGCCGCCCGCCTTCTCCACAAAAGCCGCTCCCTCGAGAATCTCACTGCGCAAATCCGGCTGGGCCGCCTTGAACTTCGTCGCAAACTCGTGCTGCCACGAAAAGAACACGTCCCCCCACGCCTCGATGGTGAATTCAAAAGGCGCGTTCTCGAAAAACGAAGCCACTCCACGCCAACGGTCATCCCCATGCGGTATCGCCTCCATCGGAGCGTGATGCCACCGGTCCGCCCCCGCCTTACGCCACTTCAGGCGCGCCTTCACCGTGTCGTGCCCCTCCTTGAAAATATCCGCCTCCACCACCATCGACTCCCCCACCGAGCGTTTGACCGGGTACCGACCGCCCTCCGCGAGGGGGGTCACATTTTCGATGACTACCGTACAGGGACGCAGCGCCATAAGGCCTCCGATGTTGCCCGCTTACACCACGGGATCGAGCCGATTTTACGACTCCAACCCGGCCATCGAAAGGGCCCAACACTCCCACACATCCGCCCGAAAACCGGAGCGGCTCCTGGATTTTTTCAAAATGGGATTGCCTGCCGGCCGATTGTGACCGATCCTCGCTCTCCGCTTTCGGAACGGGGTCTTAGCTCAGTTGGTAGAGCGCCTCAATGGCATTGAGGAGGTCAGGGGTTCGAATCCCCTAGGCTCCACCACTCCAGTTCCACACGACGTTCGCGCCCAAAGACGTTCGCCGCAAAACACGCTCCGCTCGTCTAAGATTCATCCCCTTCGGGAGTCTCGCCTTGGAGCCCTGCGGCATCCCCGCCCCCCTTCCCCCCCTCGCATGCACAACCGTCGCTCTTTCCTCCGGAACCTCTCCCTTTCCGCCGCCACCCTGAGCCTGCCCGCAAAGTCGCTCCTCCGAGCCCAAGGGGTGAACTCCCAAATTCGCGTCGCCGGGATCGGCGTCGGCGGCCGAGGCGGCGGTCTCTTCAAAGAGGCGCTCTCGGATGCCAACGCGCGCCTCGTCGCCCTCTGCGACGTGGACCCCAAACGCCTTGCCGCAGGCAAGAGCTCCTTCGAGAAGGCTCAAGCCGAAACGGGACAGACGATCTCCACCTACACCGACATTCGCAGACTTCTCGAGAGCAAGGAAATCGACGCCATCATGATCGCCACCCCCAACCACTGGCACACCCTTGCCGCCATCTGGGGAATCCAATCCGGCAAGGACGTCTACGTCGAAAAACCCGTCTCCCACACGCTCTGGGAAGGCAGACAACTCGTCGCCGCCTCCAACCGGTACGGGAAAATCGTCCAGTGCGGACAGCAAAGCCGCTCCTCCGGCGGATTAAAAGCCGCAGCCCAATGGCTTCAGGCTTCGCCCCTGGGATCACTGCGATACGCCTACGGCACCTGCTACAAACGCCGCCCCTCCATCGGCAAGGTTCCGAGTCCGCAGGGACCGCCCGAGGGGCTCGACATGGACCTCTGGTGCGGTCCCGCAGCCCATCTGCCTGTGTATCGGGAAAAGCTCCATTACGACTGGCACTGGATTTGGGATTACGGCAACGGCGACTTCGGAAACCAAGGCGTCCACCAGGCCGACATCGCACGCTGGTTCATGGGGGAAAACCACCTGCCCCACTCCGTCCTCAGCGTCGGCGGACGCCTCGGCTACGTGGACGACGGCGAGACGCCCAACACCCAACTCGTCGCCTACCCGTACGAACGGGCCCCGCTGTACTTCGAGGTCCGCGGTCTGCCTCAGAACGCCAACTCCAAGGAGATGGATACCAGACGCGGAGCCCAGACCGGCGTCATTCTCCAGTACCAGAACGGGCACGTCCTCATTCCCAACTACACCAGCGCGACCGCGTTCGATTCCGAGGGAAACCCGGTCCACGTGTTCGGCACCGCCCAGATCCCCGCCGGGAGAAACATTCCCCGAACCGAGGGCGAAAAGGAAACGCATGTCAGCAACTGGCTCAAGGCCGTGGCCTCCCGCAACCGGAGCGGACTGAGTTGTCCGGCGGAGGAGGGGCATCTCTCGGCAGGGCTGTGTCATCTCGCGGGGATCTCACACCGGATGGGCAGGACCGAATCGCCGGACGCCCTGAAAGCCCGATTCAAAGAGGATTCTGTGGCGGCCGATGCGTTGGGCCAAATGCTGGAACACCTCCGACTCAACGCGGTGGACCCGGCCAAAACGCCGCTCACCCTCGGCGCCCATCTCCCGTTCAACCCCCAAACGCTCACGTTTCCCGAGAACCCCACGGCGAACGCCCTGCTGCACCGAAGGGACCGCAAGGGATTCGAAATCCCCAACCTGATCGCCTAACCGCCATGCCAGCACCGCTCGTTCCATTCCTGCGCATCTTGGGCTGCGCACTCGCATTCCAAATCGGCGCAGGGGTTTCCGCAGCTCCCGCCACCTCCAAAAATCCGCCCTCAGGCAGACCTCCCAATGTGGTCCTCATTTTCACGGACGATCAAGGATTTGGAGACATCGGCGTCAACGGCGCCAAAGGATTTCAAACGCCCAACCTCGACCGCATGGCGGCCGAGGGGCGTAACTTCACCGATTTCCACGCGGCCCAGGCGGTATGCTCGGCATCGAGAATCGCGCTTCTCACTGGCTGCTACCCCAACCGCATTGGCTTTCACGGAGCCCTCGGTCCCCACTCGCCCATCGGAATCAGTGATCACGAGGAAACGCTGGCCGAACTTTTCAAAAAGAAAGGGTATGCCACGGGCATGGCCGGAAAATGGCATCTTGGGGACCATCCCCAATTCCTGCCAACGCGTCATGGTTTCGACGAGTACTTCGGGGTCCCTTACTCCAACGACATGTGGCCCTTCCATCCAGAGGCCAAGCCGGGCACCTACCCGCCCCTGCCCCTCGTCGAAGGCGATACCATCCTCCGATCCGGTTTGACCTCAGCCGATCAGGAACAGCTCACGACCCAGTACGCGGAGCGCGCCGTGCGCTTCATTGAAAAGAACAAGGACCGCCCCTTCTTCTTCTATCTCGCCCCAAACATGCCCCACGTCCCGCTGCACGTGAGCGACCGATTCAAAGGCAAATCCGCGGCAGGCCTCTACGGGGATGTGATCATGGAAATCGATTGGGCGGTGGGCGAGGTGCTCTCCGCACTCCGCCGCTCCGGCATCGACGAAAACACCCTCGTCATTTTTTCCTCCGACAACGGCCCCTGGCTCTCCTACGGAAGCCACGCCGGCTCCGCAGGCCCCTGGCGCGAGGGCAAAGGGACCAGCTTCGAAGGAGGCCACCGCGAGCCCTGCATCATGCGCTGGCCCGGCAAGATCCCAGCCGGTTCCGTCTGCGCGGAACCCCTGATGACCATCGACCTCTTCCCCACCCTCGCCCGCCTGATCGGCGCAGATCTGCCTCCGCACAAGATCGATGGACTCGATGTCTGGCCCATCCTCAGCGGCGATCCCCCCGAGACCCATCCGCACGCCGCCTACTTCTTCTACTACAACGTCAACTCACTCCAGGCCGTCCGCTCCGGAGACTGGAAACTGCTCTTTCCTCACACCTCCCGCTCCGTCGAGGGACTCCCCCCGCGCAACGACGGAACCCCAAACAAATACCATCCTCTTCCCGTCCGTCTCTCCCTCTACAACCTCCGCGATGACCCGGGCGAAACACGGGACCTCTCCGCCCTCCACCCTGAAATCGTCCGGAAACTCGAGGCCCTTGCGGAAACGATGCGCGCCGATCTCGGCGACGACCTCACCCAGCGCCCCCCAACCGGAAACCGACCGCCGGGAAGAAGATAGCCACACGCTCCCGCGGATGCCTGCAGGGCGGCGTTTCAAGGCCAGGAGAGGGCAGGAATCAGCCTCCCTTCGAAGGCGGGCGGGATGCGCCGGCGGAGGGCGAGGGCGAAGGCTCGACGGCCAGCTGTAACCCCACCTCATCGCCTTCGGAGAGCCCCATCTCCTCCAACTGCTGGCGCGTCATGTCCACGTCAATCGTGTCCCGCACGTCCACAAGGCGCAGCGTAAGTCGGGCACTGGGGCCCGCGGCAAACACATGCTCGATTTTCGCATGCAATTCGGCGGCGCAATCCCCGGCGAAGAGCACCCGGATTTCATGGGGCCGCACGTAAAAGAGGTCGGGCCTGCCGGGTTTGCGCAGCTTGTTCACGTCCCCCAAGAACTCGTAGACGAAGGGCGTGGCGGGATGATCGTACACCTCCTGGGGCGGGCCGACCTGTTCGATCTGGCCCTGGTTCATCACGACCACGACATCCGCCAGCTCCAAAGCCTCCTGCTGGTCATGAGTGACAAATACGGTCGTGACCCCGATTTCCTGGTGAAATGCGCGCAACCAGCGCCGCAAATCCTTGCGCACCTTGGCATCCAAAGCCCCAAAGGGCTCGTCCAACAAAAGCACCTGCGGCTCAATCGCCAGCGCCCGCGCCAACGCCACCCGCTGACGCTGCCCGCCCGACAACTGCGAAGGCAGCCGCTGCTCAAGCCCTTCCAACTGCACCAAACGCAGCAACTCCAGCACCCGATCCCGAATCGCATGCTTCGGCGGACGCACCGCGCGGGGCTTCACCTCCAAGCCAAACGCCACGTTCTCAAACACACTCAAATGATCGAAGAGCGCGTAGTGCTGGAACACAAAACCCGTCTTGCGCTCCGCCGCAGGGCGCTCCGTCACATCCTCTCCCCCAATGAGAATCCGACCATGCCCGGGATCCGGAAAATCCAGCCCCCCGAGGATCCGCAGGAAGGTGGTTTTCCCCGAACCCGAGGGGCCCAGCAAAGCAACCAGTTGATGGGCTCGAATCTCCAGGTTCAGCCCCCGCAGGGCTTGGAAGGTGCCAAAGGTGCGGCGCAGGTTTTCGACTTGGATAGCCATGGTGGATCAGTGTTTGGAGCGACGATGCCCGGAGCGCCACTCGATGAAGGTTTTGATTCCCAAGGTCACCAGACCCAGCAGGCTCAGAACCGAGGCGCACGCAAACGCGGCAGCCGAATTATACTCGTAATAAAGCGCCTCCACATGCAGCGGCAGCGTGTTGGTTTCCCCCCGGATGTGACCTGAAACCACCGAGACGGCTCCGAACTCCCCCATCGCACGGGCGTTGCACAGGATGACCCCGTAAAAAAGCGCCCACTTGATGTTGGGCAGCGTCACCCTCCGGAACGTCTGCCACCCCGTCGCCCCGAGACTCAATGCCGCGTACTCCTGATCGCTCCCCTGCGCCTGCATCAGCGGAATCAACTCCCGCGCCACGAAGGGAAAGGTGACGAAGATCGTGGCGAGCACCATGCCCGGCAACGCGAAGATGATCGGAATCCCATGCGCCTTCAGCCACGGGCCAAAGAGTCCCTGCGCTCCGAACAGCAGCACGTACACCAACCCCGAAACCACGGGCGAGACCGCAAAGGGCAGATCAATCAGCGCCAGCAGGAGACTTTTCCCACGGAAATGAAACTTCGAGATCGCCCACGCCGCCGCCACCCCGAACACCGCATTCAACGGCACCGAAATCGCCGCCACACTGACCGTCAGAAGCGTGGCCGAGCGGGCGTTGTCCTCCGTCAATGCCGCGAAGTACACTTTCACGCCCTTCGCGAAGGCCTCCGCAAAAATCGCCACCAGAGGCACAAACAGGAACAGTCCGAGAAAACCGGCCGCCACCACGATCAGTGCGGCACGCACCAAAAGCGGATCTTCCGTGGAACGAGAAGGGGCATTCATTTGCGGTGTGGTCGGGCCATCCGGCGCTGCAGCGTGTTGATGAGCAAAAGGAGCGCAAAAGAGATCACCAGCATCAGCGCGGCAAGGGCGGTCGCTCCCGCATAATCGTTCTGCTCGAGTTTCGTAATAATCAGCAAAGGAACAATTTCCGTCTTTCCGGGCATGTTCCCCGCAATGAACACCACCGAGCCGTACTCGCCCACCGCGCGCGCAAACGCCAGCGTCGAGCCCGTGATCAATGCCGGCACCAACGGCGGGAATACAATCCGCCGAAAGGTCTGCCAACGCGTCGCTCCCAGACTCGCCGCAGCCTCCTCCTGCGCGGCATCCAGATCCTCCAGAACCGGCTGCAGCGTGCGCACCACAAACGGCAGCCCAATGAAGGTGAGCGCCAACAAAATTCCGAGCGGCGTGTAGGCCACCTGAACCCCGGCCCGCTCAAAATACTGACCAATCCACCCTTTGGGCGCATAGAGCGTGGTCAGCGTGATTCCCGCCACAGCGGTCGGCATCGCAAAAGGCAGGTCCACCGAGGCATCCAGAAAACGCCGCCCCGGAAACCGATATCGGACCAACACCCACGCCACCAAAAATCCACACACGCAGTTGATCACCCCAGCCACCAGTGAAAGCCCAAACGTCAACCGCACCGCCGCCAGCACCCGCGGCGTGGACACCGCCGCCCAAGCTCCCGCAAACCCCAGTCCCGAGGTCTTCACAAACACCATGGCCAGCGGAATCAGCACGATCAGACCGAGATAAGTCAGCGTAAACCCGAGACTCATCCCGAAACCCGGAAGAATACTGCGCGGCCGCCTGCCCGCTGTCGCTAAGGAGGAATCCGCCACGGCTTAGGGTCGCTGAAGTTGGTCAAAATTTCCCCCATCCCCGAAATGCTCCGCCTGAGCCTTCGCCCATCCCCCGAAGGCCTCCTCCACGTCCCGCATCCGAATCGTTTGGAACCGCGCCAGATCCTCCGGCGCCGCATGCTCAGGATGCACCGGACGAAAAAAGTGCTTCGCCGCAAGACGCTGCGCCCCGGGACTGTACAGAAAGGAGAGGTACTCTGCGGCCAGGGCCTCCGTCCCGTGCGCCTTCACGTTCGAATCGACCACCGCCACCGGCGGCTCCGCCAAAAGACTCACCGAAGGCACCACCACCTCCACTTGGTCCGCCCCAAACTCCTTCATCGCGAGAAAAGCCTCGTTCTCCCACGTCAAAAGCACATCCCCAATCTTCCGCTGCGCAAACGTCGAGGTCGCCCCCCGCGCGCCACTGTCCCACACCGGCACATTCTTCAGAAACCGGCGCATGTATTCGCGAACCCGGGCCGGATCCCGCTGGAACGCCTCCTCCGCCCAAGCCCACGCCGCCAAATAATTGTAACGCGCTCCCCCACCCGTCTTCGGACTCGGAGTGATCACCTGCACCCCTTCCCGGGCAAGATCCGCCCAGTCACGCAGCCCCTTCGGATTCCCCTTTCGAACCAGAAAGACAATGGTCGACGTGTAGGGAGCACTGCGCATCGGCAACCGTTCCCGCCACGCCTTGGAGAGCAGCCCCCCACGGCCTGCCACTTCGTCAATATCCAGCGGAAGCGCGAGGGTCACCACATCCGCTGGAAGTCCATCGATCACCGCACGGGCCTGCTTCCCCGAGCCGCCGTGCGATTGGCGGATCTCCACCCGCTCGCCCGTCTTGGCCAGCCAGTGCTCCGCGAACAACGGATTGTACTCCCCGTAGAATTCACGCGTCGGATCATACGAAACATTCAAAAGCGAACGTCCCTTCCCGCCGCCGGCCGATCCCGAGGGCTTGCAGCCCGCCCACAGCAGCCCGCCCCCCAAACCCATCGCCAACCCCATCATCCCCCGCAGAAATTCCCCCCGGCGCAGCACGCGCTCCGCCCCGCTCAGTTGATCAATGTCCATAGTTCCAAAACGCTCTGCCAAAACCAGCGCCCCACCCCCCATCGCCCCCCCGGTTCCCGCACGTCTCACTGCAAATTCGAATCCCCCAGCGTCGATTGGATTCCCAACTGCGAAAGAAATCCCTGCGCCGGATCCGCAATCCGCCGCCCGGAGGCTTCCGCCCGCGAAGGCTCGGGCATAAACGGAATCGTCGCGTTGTCCCGTTTCATTTTGCGAAGGGTCACTTCCACAACCTCCCCGAGGGTGTAACGGTCGAGAATGTTGGAGATCGCATTACGCACATCGATCATGAGCATCCGCAGCCCGCAGTGCTCTTCGTCCGGACACGAACACCGGGCGTACTCCGTCTCACTGGCACACGCGATCGGCGCGAGACGCCCGTCGATGAGCCGGACCAATTCCCCCATGCGGATCTGCTCCACAGGTTTGGCGAGGAGATAGCCTCCGAGTTTGCCCCGCTGGGTCTCGACGTAGCCGGCCTCGCGCAGCTCCAGAAGGATGCGCTCCACGAACTTGAGGGGCAGTCGGTTGCTCAGCGCGAGTTCGGAAACGGGGACGAGCCCTTTGCCCAACGCCTTGGCCAAGCCCAACTGGATCATGGCCCGGAGCGCATATTCACCTTTTTTAGTGAGAGTCATGAGGAAAGGGGAGGGAATGTACACTGGAGCGGTCTTGTTTCGCAAGCAATCCTGCGTCCCCGAGCCTCCATCGCCCGCTTGCGTCCCTTCCTCTTTTCCCATACCGTCTGCCACGGGAGTTGGATTGGTGGCGCTGATCGTTTCTCAAAACACTGCCCACCCGCGCGGCCTAGGTCGGTGGCACCTCCGGAAATTCCAGTTTCCAGATGCCGCCAGTTTCGGTCCCCTTGTTTCGCAGGGGACAGCGGGTGGAAGAGATCTCCAGAAACTTCAACCGCACCACCACCCCGGGCAGTGAGCAGCGAACCGCTGCGCCACGGCAGTGCCTTCACGGAAGGAAGGCAGCCGGAAGCGCGTGGCTCCCGCAGGAAGAATGCACGTGTGTGCACCCCCCGTCCCGCAGAGCCCTCCATGCCCCATGCAACCACACGACACCACGAACATGACGACTAACCCATCCAGATCCTCCGGCCGCCGTCGCGGCCCACGCCGCCGCCGCCCCCAGGACGGAGAGCGCCCGGCGTACACCCCCGCCCCCAAACCCACCCTCCTCCAGCGCATCCTCGCCTTCTTCGGCTTCGGCCCCAAAAAGAAAGCCTACCCGGCTTACGAAGGCGGCTCCAAAGGGGGAAGCTCCAGCCAAAGCTCCCCGGCCAAGGCGTCCGGCCCCCAGGGAACCGTGCCCAGCACCCAGCGGCCCGCCCGCAAACCCGAGGCCATCGAGGTGACCACCCCCAAACTCTACGTGGGGAACCTCTCCTTCGATGCCTCCGAAAGCGACCTGAGCGAGCTCTTCAACGGCGTCGGCGGCGTTCGCAATGCCGAAGTGGTCACCCACCGGGACACCCAAAAGTCCAAGGGCTTCGGATTCGTCACGATGAACTCCGTCGACGAAGCCAAGCGCGCCGTCACCGAACTCCATGACAAGGAGTTCATGGGCCGCCACCTCGTGGTCAGCGGCGCCAAAACCAACGACCGGGTCTCCGCCTAGCCTTCCCCGCGGCCCGCACACCAGCGGTGCCACGCGGTCTCCCCCTCTCAGCCCGGGGGTACGTCTCCAAAGGACGTGCCCCCGGGCTTTTTCATTGCCCCTGACGGCTGCCCCCAGGCCCACCCGCCGCAGGGGAGCTGCCCGCCTCCTTTGGCGCGGCCCCTGCTCTTGAACTGGCACCGCGAACGCGGGAGCCACGCCCCCCAAGAAACAGGCCTGCGCGCCGATCAACTCCCCCAAACGTTCGTGTCCCCTATGGAAAGTCGCCTCACCTCCGCACTCCGTCTCCTCCGTGCCTGCTCCCTCCTCGGGCTCGGATCCCTCGGCCTCGGAGCCGCCTTTGCCGAACCTTCCTCCGCCTCCCCCACCCCCAAGCCCACGGAACACCCCGCGCTCCCGGGGAAACACCGGGATTTCCTCAACCGCTACTGCACCGAGTGCCACGGCGCCGAAAAACAAAAGGGCAAGCTCCGTCTCGACGACATCCCCTTCACCCTCGACTCCCCCGAGCGGGCCGAACGCTGGGCCAAAATCCTGAACTCCCTCAACTCGGGAGAAATGCCCCCGGACGACGCCAAGCAGCCTGAGAAGCCCGAGAAGGCCGACTTCCTCGAAGCCCTCTCCCAAACCATGGTCGCCGCCCGCCGAGCCCTCACCGATCAGGGGGGCAAAATCACCATGCGCCGCCTCAACCGGCGCGAATACCAAAACACGCTCCGCGAACTGCTCGGCGTGAATCTCGATGTCGGCACCCTCCCCCCCGACGGCGGCTCGGACACCTTCGATACCGTGGGCGCTTCCCTGTTCATGTCGCCCGACCAGTTCCAACTCTACCGGGAGCTTGGGAAAAAGGCGCTCACCCTCAGCTTCAAGGCGGCGACCACCGAAACCGCCGTGCAAAAGGCGCACTTTGAAGCCGAAGCCGAGACCATCCCCATGATCGAACGCCAAGTGGCCGAGTTCGTCAGCATCCGCAAACGCCACACCCAATGGACTCGCCAGGTGGACGCCGCTGCACGCAAGCCCGAGAACGCCAAGATCGCCGCAGAGCTCCGGGAGAAACACAAAGGCCACACCGAAAAATTCTACCTCGAGTGGGAAAAAATCCCGGGCGCGCCTTCCCCCAAAGAGTTCGGATTCCCCGACGCCATCGATGCGAACATGATGAA
>JBEBAG010000126.1:0-3675 GCA_041159065.1 Verrucomicrobiota bacterium
CCCATTCCCGAAGCAAATGGGGGATCAATTCCGGCGGATCCTCCAAATCCGAAGCCATCACCACCACGGCATCCCCCTCAGCCTGCAGGATTCCATGGTAGGGCGAGCGGATATGCCCAAAGTTGCGGACATTAAAGATCGCCTTCAGCTTCGGATCCTTTGCCGCCCGCTCTCGGATCACCCGCTGGGTGCCATCCACGGACGCATTGTCCATCAGCACAATCTCGTAGTCGTAATGGGGCATTTCCGCCATTACCGCGCTCAAGCGCTCGTGCAACTCCTCGATGTTCTCCTCTTCGTTGTAGCAATGAGCCACAATGCTGATGCGCTTCCGATCAACTACCGGGGACGTGGGAATCTCTGTGCTGGAACTCATGCAAGGGTGGACCGTTCGGGGAGTCATCCCTCCGCATCCACGGAAAGGGAATGTAACCCCAGAAATGCTTCTTTCCACGAACAGGCCCGCTTGCGCCAGAACCGAAGCCGACGCACAAGCCCACCCGGGACCGAAAAAGGGGCCATGTTCTCCGAGTTTCCCGCCGAGGCGAGAGGAAAGTCACCCCTGCAGCCCACCGCAAGCAAGGCCCCCACGAAAACGCGATTTCAAAGAGCGCACGCGACCAACGCAGAGAGAAGGCTTGGCCGCCGGAGCGGTTCCCCCTGCCCTCCCGCACAAGCCGATGCGGGAATCGCCAGCTCAGGAAGCCGAACCGTACTGCGTTTGGATCCAGTCCCGGTAACTTCCCGACTTCACGCCCCGCACCCATTCCGGGTTCTCTAGATACCAGCTCACCGTCTTCCGAATCCCCGTCTCGAACGACTCCGCAGGGCGCCATCCCAATTCACGCGCCATCTTGGAAGCGTCAATGGCATAGCGCCGGTCATGTCCGGGGCGATCCTTCACGAAGGTGATCTGATCGCGGTAACTCTGCCCATCCGCACGCGGACGCAACTCGTCGAGGATGACGCAGAGCGTCTCCACCACCTCGAGGTTGGTTTTCTCGTTCCACCCGCCGACGTTGTAGGTGTCTCCCACCCGCCCCGCCTCGAGAACGCGGCGGATCGCGGAACAATGGTCCCCGACGTACAGCCAGTCCCGGACATTGCGTCCATCTCCGTAAATCGGCAAGGGTTTGCCCTCCAACGCATTGAGGATCACGAGCGGAATCAGTTTCTCGGGAAAATGAAAGGGGCCGTAATTGTTCGAACAGTTGGTGGTGAGCACGGGCACCCCGTAGGTGTGGTGATAGGCGCGCACGAGGTGGTCGCTTGCGGCTTTGGAGGCTGAATACGGGCTATTCGGCTCGTAACGATGCATTTCCGAGAAGGGAGCCGCCTCGGGCTCGAGCGAGCCGTAGACCTCGTCCGTGGACACATGCAACAGCCGGAACGCCGCACGCGCCGCGGGTGCCAGTTCGCCCCAGTAAGCCCGCACCGCCTCCAGCAGATGAAACGTTCCCACGATGTTCGTCTGAATGAACTCCAGCGGCCCATGAATCGAGCGGTCCACGTGGCTTTCCGCCGCAAAATTCACCACCGCACGGACCGCGTGTTGGCGGAGCACGCCGAGCACCTTTTCAAAGTCGCCGATGTCCCCACGCACAAACGCCAGGCGCGAATCCCGATCCAACCCGCTCAGGTTCTGCAAATTCCCCGCGTAAGTCAGCTTGTCCAGCACCACCACGGCCTCCTGGGTGCTCTCCAACCAACCGTGCACAAAATTGGAGCCGATGAACCCGGCTCCCCCTGTTACTAGAATCGCCATAATGAAAAGTGGTTTTGCAAAGAGGGCGACCGCCTAGAGCGCGCTCTTCAGGATTTCGAAAACCGCCGTGTTATCCAAAAACCCGCGAACCCGCTCCGAACCCGGCCCCCTGCCCAGCCCAAGCATATCCTCCGCAACACCGAGACCCGCCGCACTTTGAATCGCAGCCGGTTCCTTCCTTGGTCCTAACTTCCCTTCCAGCGGCCCATTGGGACCGCTCGCCCAGCTGAGGTAGGAGTACCCCTCGGGGGCCACCCCAAGAAGCGTGGAAAGCTTGGCTTCCCGCCCCACCTTCCCGCTCAGGGTCAGCCCTCCCGAGGACTGCCGGCCAACCGCAAGAATCAGCGCTTTCTCCCCAGCCTCCTCCACCGCCGCCCGCACCGCCTTGTCCAAGGCCAATACCTCGCTCAACGCCGCCTCCGCCAAATTGCCCTCGCTCGCGCTGGTGAAAAGCGCCGCATCCACCACCAAAACGTACCCCCCCCTCTGCCCACCCAATAATTGGATCGCTCGCCGCGTCATGTCCGCGAGGGAAGGTTGAGGCGTCATCTGGCTGGCGTAGGCAAGCGGACCGGCCCCGAACAAACCGACCACCCGACCGGACTCCCCTCCCCGCGCATTTTCCAGCTCCGCCTTGCTCCAAACTACTTGCACCCCCTTCTCCTGCCATTCCTTGACCAAATCACGCCCGTCTTTGCGCCGGCCATCGCGCCCATCCTTGCGCTTGCCCTCCGCCCCCTCGACGGCTCCATCCGGCAAAAATTCAGCCGCCCCCCCCCCAAAAGCCACCCGCACCCAGTCGCGTTCATACAACTGGAGGGCCACAAACTCGGACTGATCGGGGCGATTGCTGTGCGCGTAAAACGCCGCGATCGAGGGGGAAGCGAGGCTCCCGTTGGTGATCAAACCCACGGCGCGTCCGGCCTTCGCCGCCCGCTCCAAGATCGTGTCCAGCGCCCGGCCTGTGCCCGTGGTGGCGACGGCTCCATGGCGGCTCTTTCGCCCCGTGGCCAACGCGGTTGCGGCGGACGCGATGTCAGGCACCGCATAGTCTTCGCTTGCGTTGCGCAGGAGCGCACTGTGGGGAAAGCGTTCCAATTCGAACTGATGATCCGCTCCGCCGGCGTACAAACGCGCAGCGGCAAGAGAGCGGGCCGAGAGTGCATCGCTTACGAAAACGACAATCTGCCGGGGCTTCTGGACCCAGCCCCACATCCGGACGTACACCACGCCCAGGGCGGCGAAGATCAGGAGGCAGGCGAGGGCGATCAGTTGATTGCGCAATTTCATGAAAAGGGGATTGTGGCCTGGATTGAACGCAAAAGACGGGAGGGAAAGCAATTGCGGCGAGGAAAATCCGCGCCGTGAGACCCTTCCTTCCCGGTGCCCCTCCATCCATGCGCCCCTGCGGGGCCCGGGGAATCCACCTTTTCATTTGACGCATCCGGCATCCTCTGGGACATTCTCCTCATTCGTCTGGGTTCCTGAGGTGGAACGCTCACCGGACGAACCACTCCGCCCGCCGAGGCCGTCAGCTTCCCACCTTGGTTCCAGTTTTCTGGATTCCGTTATGGTCGGTTCCGATCGTCTTTGCGTTTCTGAACGTTTCTGCATCGTGCCCCCGGCAGTCGGAGTCCTTGGTGTTCTCTTTTTTCATCCATTCAGATCCTCCTGATCTTTCATAGGCCCGTTCCCTTTTGGGTTCCTTTCCAAACAGAACGGGCGGTTTCCGTGTTGCCCGCTGAGTTTCGTTACCCCCGTCCCCTGCCCCCCTTTTTCCGCCCGTCCCCGGGCAAACTTCCAAATTCCCTTTCGATCGCTATGAACGATTCCGCCACCGAGAAATCGAGCTCCCCTCTGGCAGCCGCCGACGCCACTCCGCTTCCTTTGAAAAAGCGCGCTACCAGACG
>JBEBAG010000127.1:0-2515 GCA_041159065.1 Verrucomicrobiota bacterium
AGCTCGGGCGACCAGCTCACCCGGAACTGCTCGGCCGGATGCACCCTCACCCGGCGCCCATCGCTCCAGCGAAATCCGAGCACCACCGGCCGCATCCCCACACTCGAGAGCAACGCATCCCGGATCGCCACCAAATCCTCCTCCGCCGTCTTCTCCACCTCGAGCACCAGATGCACCGGCCGCTCCGATTCCGCAGGAAGCTTCAAGGGCTTCACCTCGGTCGCCACCGCCCGAATCCCCTCCTCATCCCGCACCTCCACGCGAGCCGTCACGCTCACGAGCTTGCCCAACTCGATGTGCGCGCTGCTCGATCCAAACGCGTCCCCAAAAACCCCCACCTCCACCGAATCGCTCAAATCCTCCAACGTCACAATCGCGAAGGGTTTGCCGCTCTTCTTGGAAAACTTCTTCTCCACCTGCGTCAACGCCCCCGCCATCGTCACCGTCGCATTCCGTTCCCCCTCCTCAATCTGTTCGGCGAGCTTCGCAATCGGCACATACTTCCCGCTCGCAAACAGCGAACGGTAGCGGTCCAGCGGATGCCCGCTCACATAGAAACCAAGCAGCTCCTTCTCCGCCGCCAACTTCTCCTCCGGACTCCACGGCGCCACCGCCACGGCCGACGCCCCCCGCTTCGGCTTCGCCGGGGCCGTCTCCAGCGCGTCAAAGAGCGACACCTGCCCCGACGCCCGGTCCCGCCCCACGCTCGCCGCCGCCGCCATCGCCCCCTCCACCTCCGCAAAAATCTCCGCGCGATCCTCCCCCGTCCAATCAAAGGCCCCGCACCGAATCAGGCTCTCCACCGATTTCCGGTTCACCCGCCGCGTATCCACCCGCGAACAAAACTCCATCAACCCCTGAAACGCCCCCCCGCGCTGCCGCTCCTCCAACACCGCCTCCATCGCCGCCTCCCCCACGTTCTTGATCGCCGCCAAACCGTACCGGATCCCCACCACCCCCTCCGCCGTCGTCTCCGGCTCGAACTTCAGCCCGCTCCGGTTCACATCCGGCGACAAAATCGGAATCCCCATCCGCTGACACTCCGCCACAAACACGCTGATCTTCTCCGTTTTGCCCACCTCGTTGCTCATCACCCCTGCCATGAACTCCACCGGATAATTCGCCTTCAAATACGCCGTCTGATAGCTCACCCACGCGTAGGCCGCCGAGTGGGACCGGTTGAAGCCGTACCCTGCAAACTTCTCGAGCAAATCGAAAACCTCGTTCGCCTTCTTTTCCTCGATCCCATGGATCTGCTTGCAGCCCACGAGGAACTTCTCGCGCTCCTTGGCCATCTTCTCCTTGTCCTTTTTGCCCATCGCCCGCCGCAGCAAATCCGCCCCCCCCAGCGTGTATCCCGCCAACACCTGCGCCGCCTGCATCACCTGCTCTTGGTACACGAAAATCCCGTACGTTTCCGCCGTCACCTTCTCCAAAAGCGGGTGCGCGTACTTGATCTTCGCCTCCCCTTTCTTGCGCTTGATGTAGTCGTCAATCAGATCCATCGGCCCCGGCCGGTAGAGCGCCAGAATCGCGTTGATGTCCTCGATGTCCTTGATGTCGAACTTCCGGCACGTCTTCACCATCCCGCCGGATTCCAGCTGAAACACCGCCACCGACTCCCCCCGGTTGAGCAGGTCAAACGTCGGCTGGTCCACCAGCGGAATCTGGCTGATGTCAAAATCCGGCACGCGCCGCCGGATCAGGGTCACCGCATCGTGAATCACGGTCAGCGTCTTCAACCCCAGAAAGTCCATCTTCAGCATCCCGAGGTCGGTCAGCGGCCCCATGCTGTACTGGCTCACAATCGAACCATCATTCGCGCGCGTGAGCGGGATGTACTCCGAAAGATCCCGGTCGCTGATCACCACCCCGGCAGCGTGCACCCCCGTCCCGCGTGTCAACCCCTCCAACGTGCAGGCGTACTCCCACATCTGGCGCGTCGGCGGCTGGCTTTCCACCGCCTCACGGAGCTCGGGGTTCTTGTCGATGGCCCCATCCACGTGCTCCATCTGACCCGTCTCCTTATTCTTCTTGTCGAACCCCGCCAGCGTGATCCCCAGCTCGTTGGGAATCATCTTCGCCACCCGATCCGCGTCCGCGTAGCTCCACCCCAGCACCCGGCTCACATCCCGCACCACCGACTTCGCCCCCATCGTGCCAAAGGTCGCAATCTGCGCCACCGCACGCTCCCCGTACTTCTCCCGCACGTACTCGATCACCTCCCCGCGGCGACTCTGGCAAAAGTCCACGTCAATATCCGGCGGGCTCACCCGCTCCGGATTCAAAAACCGTTCAAAGAGCAGCTTGAACCGGATGGGGTCGATATCCGTGATGCCCATCAGATAGGCCACCATCGAACCCGCCGCCGATCCGCGCCCCGGGCCCACGGGGATTCCCCGGCTCTTGGCCCAGTTGATGAAGTCCCACACAATGAGGAAATAGTTCACGAACCCCTGCTTCTCCAGCAGCCCCAGCTCCCGCACCAACCGCTCCTGGATCACCGCACTCTCCG
>JBEBAG010000128.1:0-33854 GCA_041159065.1 Verrucomicrobiota bacterium
AGCACGCCCCCCCAAGGCAAGCGCCGCCACTTCTCTCCCCCATGCGTTCCCTCTTCCTTCTCCTCAGCCTCGCCCTCCCCTGCGCCGGGTTCGCCGCTCCATGGCCCGAATTCCTCGGCCCCAACCGTGATAACTCCTCCCCCGAAACCGGCCTCCGCCAGGCGCTTTCCCCCGCCGGCGCCCCCATCCTTTGGAAAGTCCGCGTGGGCACCGGCTACAGCGCCCCCAGCGTCTGGGGCAACCAGGTCGTCCTCCACCACCGCCTCGGAAATGAGGAGATCGTCGAATCCTTCGACGCCCAGTCCGGAGCCTCCCAGTGGAAGTACGCTTACCCCACCCAGTTCATCGATCCCTTCGGCTACAACAACGGCCCGCGCTGCAGCCCCCTGCTCACCGGCGAAATCTGCTACACCCTCGGCGCCGAGGGCGTCCTCTGCGCCCTCCGCCAGAAAGACGGCTCCCTCCTCTGGCGCCGTGAACTCTCCCGCGACTTCGACGTTCCCGAAGCCTTCTTCGGCGTCGGAAGCTCCCCCATCCTTGAAGACGGTCGCCTCCTCGTCATGGTCGGCGGCCAGCCCAACTCCGGCGTCGTCGCCTTCGATGCCCAATCCGGCAAAACCCTCTGGCAAAATGGCGGCGCCAACACCTGGAACGGCGTCCCCATGACCGGTTGGCCCGGCGAACGCCTCGTCGAATGGAACCCCGCCGATCCCGCCTACCAAAAGCAGGCCAGCTACTGCACCCCCGTCCTCGCCACCTTCCACGGCAAACGCCACGCCCTCTGCGTCACCCGCCAGGGCCTGCTCTCCCTCGACCCCGCCACCGGCGAACGCCGCTTCGCCTACTGGTTCCGCGCGCGCCAGGACTCCTCCGTCAACGCCATGACCCCCGTCGTCCAAGGCGACTGCATCCTCCTCTCCTCCGCCTACTTCAAAAACGGCTCCGTCCTCCTCCGCGTCGCCCCCGATGGAAATTCCGTCGAACCCGTCTGGCGCGGCCTCCAACTCGAAATGCACTGGGCCCGCCCCATCCTCCACCAAAACCACCTCTTCGCCTTCAGCGGTCGCAACGAACCCGACGCCCGCTTCCGCTGCGTCGACTGGACCTCCGGCCAAATCCGCTGGGACCGCGAGGAAGGCTGGCCCAACGGCGGCCATGCCAAGCTGCGCCCCGGAGAAAAACCCCCGGACGTCTTCGGACGCGCCTCCCTCCTCTTCGCCGACCAATCCCTCGTCGCCCTCGGAGAATGCGGTCTCCTCGGCCTCTTCGCCCCCGACTCCGAAAAACTCGTCGAAAAGGGGCGCTGGCAGGTCCCCGGCCTCCAGTATCCCTGCTGGACAGGCCCCGTCCTCTCCGAAAAACGCCTCTACCTCCGCGACGAATCGCTCCTTCTCTGCATCGACTGGAAGGCTCCCTGACCCCTTGGACCCCATCTCCCTCTCCTCCATCCAAAACGAACTCGAGGAAATCGGGCGCACCCCCATGCCCTTCGGAAAGTTCGGCCCCCAATTCCATCCCCCCCTCGGGACCCCAATCTACGACCTTCCCGTCGAATACCTTGCCTGGTTCGCCTCCAAGGGGGGCTTTCCCAAAGGCCGCCTCGGCATCCTTCTCCAAATCGTTCACCAAATGAAGGTCGACGGCCTCGACTCCGTCTTCGATGTCTTCCGCAAGGCGCGCGGGGGCCGCACGCCGCTGCGCCCGCCCCGCGCCCCAAGGGAACGCCGCTTCGACCGCGACCCCTCCCGCTGATCCCCACGCCCCCCTCCCTGCCACCCCCGTTCGTTTCTAGCTCACGGCCCGGGACAGACGACGTCACCCCGCTCGAGCTCTAGGCTGGGAAGCCATGAGCCACGCCACCCCCGCTCCACGCCTCGCATCCCTCGACGCCCTGCGCGGCTTCGACATGCTCTGGATCCTCGGATTGCACTCCGCCATCGAGGTCCTACTCAGGACCCTCGCACCCAACAGCCCGATCACCCAGACCCTCTGCCCCCAATTCACGCACGTGAAATGGGAGGGCTTCCACTTCTGCGACCTCATCTTCCCCCTCTTCCTTTTCCTCTCCGGAGTCTCCTCCGCCATCGCCCTCCCCAAACGCCTGCAGCGCGACGGCCTGCCATCAACCGTGCGTCATCTCCTCGGACGCGCCCTCCTGCTTTTTGTGCTCGGCGTTTTTTACAACAAAGGCCTCGAACAGGGTTTTTCCAACATCCGATGGATGGGCGTTTTACAGCGCATCGGAATCGCCTCCGCCCTCGCGGGGCTCCTGAGCCTGCGCCTCTCCAGCAAGGCGCTCACGCTCACCTGCGCCGCCCTCCTAATCGGATACGCCCTGCCCTTTTACTGGATCCCTGTCCCGGGTACCGGCGCCACAGGCTTCGCGCCCGGAAACAACATTGCAAACTACGTGGACCTGGTCTGCCTCCCCGGCAGACTCCACGACAAAACGTGGGACCCCGAGGGGTTGCTCAGCACGCTGCCCGCAGTGAGCACGGCCTTGCTCGGAATCCTCGCGGGCCGCTGGATCACCTCGGGCGCCACTCCAAACCATATCCTGAAGGGGCTCTCCCTTGCCGGGATCGGACTGCTCCTCGGAGGGGCTCTGTGGGCTCCCTTCTTTCCCATCATCAAAAAACTGTGGTCCTCCTCCTTCGTGCTCTTCAGCGCCGGATGGAGCGCTCTCCTGCTCGCCGCCTTCTACTGGCTCATGGATGTCCGTGGTTTTCACCGCTGGGCCACTCCCTTCCTGTGGGTAGGCTCCAACCCCATCGCTCTCTACCTGCTCGAAGGACTCGGACTCTTCAAACGCATCGCCGAACGGCTCGTCCCCAAGGCGACCGAGGAGGCCAAGTGGCTGCTGCCCCTGGCCACCGTGAGCATCACCCTGCTCTTCGCGCGCTGGCTTTACCGGAACAAAATCTTCATCCGCATCTAGCCCGCCCTCCCCAGCAGCCCGGCAGGGCGCGCCCCAACGCCTCACGGCAAAGGACGACGCCACGCATCCGTGTACGTCCCGATCGACTCCATCGGAATCCGCTCAAATCCAAGCCCCCAGGCCGGCGAATCCCCCGCCAACTCCCAGGTGTCGCGGTCCACAAATTTGGGATCCGCCACCAGCGAATGGGCATCCGCACCTTGCGCGCGCCATGCCTCCCACTCGCTCCGCGGCTCCGCTTTGTGTAGCGAAAGACCGCCCACCTCCAGCCAGCCATCCGTCTCCTTCCACTCCACCCGCGGCCGAAATGCACGCATCTCGGCATGCCCGCCCGCCTCACCCGGCAGCGGCACCACAAACGTCCATTCCGCCTGCTCCCAATCCGGGCCGACCTTGATCTCGCTTCTCGGGCTCGTCCACGCATACCGCCCCGCTTTGCCCGAGGTCATCGCCACCGATGCCTTCCCCTCGCGGCTCGCGCGCACCCGCGCCGTGAGCCGATACGTCGCGCCGGGTTCCACCGCCAAATCCGCCCCCGACGCGACCACGGCCTTCCCCGCGCTCACCAAACGCAACGCCACCCCGTCCGCCCGGGGCTCGGTCAGCCCCGAGCCGGCCGCATCCTCCGGCTTGATCTGCCAGCGCCATCCCTCCGGCAACGCCCCCGGTGCGCCCACCCACGCCCCCAACCATTCCGGCCCCACATTCGGCCCGGCACCGCTCGCACCCGTTTTCACAACGCCCCCCGGCGCCCAGTAGAGGTTGCGGTCAAATGAATTGTGGGAAAGGGGTACGCGCAAAATACTCAGCACCGGCACATTCGGATCCTCCGAAACCAGAATATTCCGCTCAAACCGGTTGCCCCGCATCGTCAAGCCTCCGGGCAGGGGCGCATCCTTCGGATGCAACTCCATCCCTCGCATCTCCTTCCAAGCAGGCAGCCCGGCCACCTTTTCGTACCCCGCAATCATCGTGGGCAAATGCCGCTCCCAGAAATTCTGGCTCGTGCTCCACCCGTGAAAATCCACCTGCCACTGACCATTCCCCACCCACACATTATTCTCCACCACACAGTCCCGCGCCCCATGCCCGTGCAGCCCGCCGCGCGCCGCACGCACCACGAGATTCCCCACCACATCCGCCCCTCCGGAATTGTCGTCCAAGTAGATCCCCCAGGAGAAATACGGACGCTTGGCCTCCCCGTTGTGCAGGTGCAACCCCCAGATGTCGTGGATGTAATTGTGTCGGATCACCGTGCCTCTCGGCGTGATCCAATCCCGACCCCCACTGTAAATCGCCCCCGTGTCCTCCGTTTCCAAACACACATCGTGAATGTGATTCCCCTCCAGCAGGTTTTTGTTTCCCCCATGGAGGATCCCAAACCGGGGACCATCATGGATCCAGTTGCGACGCACCACGTTCCCAACGCCCCCCACCGCCACCCCGCTCCCCTGTTTGTAGTACACCCCAAAGTGATGCACGTGATTGTTCTCCACCACGTGCCCGGAGGGCGAAAGCGTCGCAACATCCCCGCCGGAAACCGAAACCGCATCGCGCCCGGAACCCACCACATCGTTGCTACGCACCTCCACCCGGTGCCCACCACTCACCCGAATTCCTCCCCCCGACCACTCCCCGCCGTTCCGCACCCCGTTTCCCGCAAAACGGCAATCCTCCGCCCGCTCAAAGCTCACCGCCCAGCCGTTGCTTCCCTCCCACTCCATGCCCTCGATGGACCAGAACCGCGTCTGATTCGCCACCAAGAGGGCATCCGCTAAAACCACCTCCGCATCCTCCGGGGAAGCCCCGCGGGGAGCCCAAAAATAAAGCTGCTTCTCCCGCGCATCATAGTGCCACTCCCCTGGCGCATCCAATTCCTCCAAAGGACCTTGAATGAAATACCGATTCCCAAAACGGACCGGATAGGAACACTCCTTCCCCAGCTTCAAGGTCCGCCCCTCCCCCTCCACCGAAGCCACGGGTGCCAGGTTGTTCCACCAGTTGTAGCGCGCAAATACCGTCACCTCCGCATCCTCCGGATGCGCCCACCGCCGCACATCCCGCTCCTTCACCTGCAGCGTCTTTTTGTCCTCCCCCGGAATATCCGAGTACATCGGCCAGTCTTTCCCGTCCGCGTACGCCCACCCCTTCAGCACCGGATCTTTATCGTCCGCATCCGGATACCGCGCCATCGGCTGACGCTCCCCCCGCAGAAGCACCTGCCGCACCGGCTTCCCTTTCCACGAGTCCATCGAGACGCGCCAAATCTCCCCCTTCCAGATCTCCCAGCCCTTCAACCGCACCGACCCCACCACCCGCGGACGCTCCGCGCCGTCCCCCTTCCACACCACCGGCGCATCGGCCCGCCCGGAATCCTCCGCCCCAAACTGGAGCGGCCCCGTCAAGCGATACACTCCGCCCCGCACCCGCACCTCCACCGGCTCCGCCTTCCCCAAAGCCAGCTCCTCCCGGACCGCCCTCCGCGCCCGCTCCCAGCTCGCAAAGGGACCGTCCGTCCCCTCGGCGTTGCGCTCCGCCATACGCCCACTCCACGCGTCATTTCCCTCCAGCGAAACATACCACTGCCCCGCCTCCACCCCGCCGGATCCCATCCCCAAAAAGACCGCCGCCAAGACCATTCGAAGAAGACGCTTCATCCCCGCTTTCTGCCCGCAGCGCCCCTCCAAAACGAGGGTTTTTCCCCCGTTCTTTTCCCAAAAAAGAAGGGACAGGCCGCGCCCTTGCGCGCGCCTGTCCCCACTCCCACTTTTTCCGCGCTGACTACTTCAGCGGCTGAACCTGCACCGCGCGGAATGCCACCGCATCCCCGTGCCCGGCGAACCCGAAGAACCCACTCGTCCGATCCTTCCCGGGATGCGCCTTCGACCCCGCGAACTCCGTAACCTGCGCCACATCGGCCTGGAGAATCACCGTGCCGTTCAACTCCACGCGAATCTTCGACCCCTCAATCGTCACCTCCTCGAAGTTCCATTCTCCCACCGGGCGCAGGTACCCCCGATGCGCCGCCACCATCCCGTATACCGAACCATTGTACTGGCGCGGATCGAGCTTCGCGTACTTCGGATCCGAATCGTCCAGCACCTGGATTTCGCACATCCCCACGTAGGCGGTGTCGCCGTTGCCCGGGTACCGGATCGCCAGCCCATTGTTGCCTCCCGGGGGAAGCCGGTACTCCAGACGCGCCTTGAAGTTTGAAAACTCCTCTGCGGTGTGCAGGGTTCCGCCCTTCTTCGGTTTGCAGATGATGGCTCCTTCCTGCACCTCGTAATTCTCCACGGGGCCCTTCCATCCGCTCAAATCCTTCCCGTTGAAGAGCGATTTCCATCCCTCCCCCGCGCCATGCGAGGCAAGGATCCGGTTGGCCTCCTCCCCCCCAATCTCACGCAGGAACACATTCCGCCACCGAATCTCCCCTCCATGCGTCTGCAACTGGACCGGCCCCACCCTCGGCACGGGACGCGGGCTGGCCTTGATCGCGGGATCCTTCGCGTTGCGGTCGTAGTAATTCTCGAGCACGGCGTGATCCACGGTCTGCTGACCGTTCAGCCAGACCGAGACCCGCGACCCGACCATCACCACGCGCAATTGGTTCCACTCCCCAAAGGGCTTGTCCGCCCGTACCAAGGGATCTTTGCCCGGCGATCCGCCAGGATTATTCCAGAGTCCCCCGGACCCCTTCTCCCGCCCGAGCTTCCCGCCATCGGGGTCCGTCCAGTCCCAGATCTGCACCTGGGGCACCCCGCGCAGATACACACCCGAGTCCGCCTTGGGAACCGTCTTGTACTCGAGCGTGAGCTCGAAGTCCCCGTAGTCTTTCTCCGTGCTGGCGTAGGATCCCTTCCCGTCATTCACCAACTCCTCGTTCTCGATCCGCCAGTGGTTGGAAAAATCCTCGTTCCACTTGGCAATCTTCGCCGCGCGTTCCTCGGGCGTCATCTCCAAGAGCGCCCGGTGATCAAAGGTGCTCCCTCCGCGCCAGCCGGAAAGGTCTTTCCCATTGAAGAGCGCCACAAAACCGGCCCGGGGCGTCGGCGCCGCCAAGGCGAGCGGTGCGCACCACAGGCTTCCGGCCGCACCGAGTAAACAAATGAGTTTATGCATCATTTCTGGATTTCAAAATGGCCACAACACGCAGGATGCCTAGACGAGCTTCGTCCGGCCGGGCAGAGCCATCGGTGCCACCGCCAACTCCATCTTCCAGTCCATCGCGGAAGGCACGAGGCTCTCCTGCGACTTGAGCATGTGCTCCCACGTCACCTCTTGGCCCGTGTACGCCGCCATCCGCCCCATGATCGCCGCAAGCGTGCTCTGGCACATCCACTCGCCATCGTTGTGCGCTTTCCCGGACCGAATCGACTCGTAGAGCTCCTTGTGCTCCTGCTCGTACATGTTCATGAACGTGCCCTCGGACTTCCAATTCACCGCGCCCGAAACGTGCACCCCGCCCTTCGTCGTGGCGATGCCCTTCTCGCACGTCACGTAGTCGTTGTTGTCGTTGAAACACCCAGCAATCTGCCGCTGCGCCATCATCCCGCGCACCCCGTTGGCCCACTCGTAGTTCACCTCGATGTGGTCAAATATGTTCCCGCCGGGATTCGGATGCATCCGTCCTCCCACCGCGGTGCACTTCAACGGAGGCACGTCCTTCATTGCCCACATCATCTTGTCCACGCTGTGGCAGGCCTGCTCCACCAATCCATCCCCAGCCAACCACACGAAGTTCATCCAGTTCCGCAACTGCCACTCCAAATCGCCCACGCCCTCTTTCCGGGATTCCGGCGCGGGCATCGGCTTCACCGGCCCGCCCATGTACGTGTGATAAAGCCCGCGCACCTCGCCAATCACCCCCGAGTGGATCTTCTCGAACATCGCACGACGGTGCCCGTCATACCGCCAGCAGAAACCCGCCACCACGCTGAGCTTCTTGTCCTTGGCCTTCCGTGCTGCCTCAATCACCGCACGCACTCCCGAGGCATCCGTCGCCATCGGCTTCTCGCAGAAAATGTGCTTCCCCGCCTCCACCGCCGCCGTGAAGTGCAGCGGCCGGAACCCGGGAGGCGTCGCCAAAAGCACGCAGTCCACATCCGTCGCCAAGAGCTGCTTGTACGCATCCAGCCCCGTAAACTGCCGTTCCTTGGGTACATCCACACGACCGGGACTTCCCGAGTACTTCGAGGAAAGCCCGTTCAGCGCGTTCTCCAACCGCTCCGGAAACACATCCGCCATCGCCACCAACTGCACCGAAGGATCCGCCGTCAGCGCGTTGTTCGCGGCTCCAGACCCGCGGCCCCCGCACCCAATCAACCCAATCCGGATCCGGTCGGTTTTGTTTTCCGCATGCAACAGCGAGGGGAAGGCCACCGCGGCCGCGGCCGCCGAGGAATTGCGAAGGAAATCACGGCGCGTGAAATCGAGGGAGTTCTGGTCTGAATTCATTGGGAGGTTGAGGGGCTGTCGTTCTTTGGGGTCCGCCACCCGGGACACCCGGAGCGAACTTTCCACACCCTACGCCCTTTCTTCCCCCCCGTCTTTCGCCCCAATACCGCGATACGAAATCAAACCTCCCCCTCGCCACCCGTCCGCATCCGCTCCCGAAACAGCGTCGGCGTCATCCCCGTGATCCGCCGGAAGGCGCTCGCAAAGTATTGCGAACTGCAAAATCCCGCGGCCATCGCCACGTCCAGCACGGAGTCCGCAGAGTTCGCCAACAAACGGCTCGCGTGTTCAATCCTGCGACGCAACACGTACTCCGCCGGAGGAAAACCCGTCTCCGAACGGAACCGGGCCTTGAATCGCGGCAACGAAAGATCCGCCTCCCGCGCAAGAACCTCCACTTTCAGCGGCTCCTCCAAATGCGCGTCGATGTAGGCCGTCACCGCCGCAATCGCGGGACTCAGCGCACGCACCGGCTCGCGCTGCCCAAGCGAGATCACCTCCAACAAGTACTGCAAAATTCCCAAGTGCATCCGGGCCAGTCGAACCGGACCCTCCACCGCCGAGGCCGCGCGAAAAACCCGCTCCAGCACCGGCTGCAGCCCGGGCCCCGCACAGCAATGCCGGTGCGGAAACCCCTTCAACCCCTCCCAGTAGGCACGCGCTTGTACCAACGGCAGCCCCAGAAACCCCTCGGGCTTCGCCGGCAGCTCCAGAATGAACCAGTACATCATCCCGCAGTGCTCCGGGTCCGGACCGGTGCTGTGCCGCTCGTCCGGATGCGTCACAAAAAGGTCGCCCCCGGACATGCGGAAACACTTTTCGCCCAGCCAGTAATTCTGGGTCCCGCGCGCGAGATAGGAGATTTCCATCATCCCGGGATGGGAGTGATCCTCCAAAGGCGGGTGCGCCTTCAAATACCGATACCGCCCCAAGACCCGAACATGCGGAATCCCCAGCCCCGTGAGGTCCAAGATCATCCGCTCCGAAGTGCTGCGAAGGTCCAGTTCCATGGAAGCAACTCCTTTGCGTCTTTCCTTCCGCAAGCCCGGCCACCACCGCTACGCCAGGCCGCCGGCCTCCAGTCCGGATCGCTGCCAGGCCGGCTTGTTCGCAAAGACATACCGATAGTACTCGGTGCGCGAAAGCCGCCCCGCCGCAGGCTCGTCCATCAGCACGTGCGCGTTGGGATGGAGCTGGAGGACCGAGGCCGGAACCTGCGCGCTCAAAGGCCCCTCCACCGCCAGCGCCAGCGCCTCCGCCTTGCTCGCGCCGAACCCCAAAAGCACCACCTCGCGCGCCTCCATGATCGTGCCGATCCCCATCGTGATCACATGATGCGGTACCTCCTCGGCGGAATTGAAAAACCGCGCATTGTCGGCGCGCGTCCTGGGAGTGAGCGTCTTGATCCGGGTCCGCGATGCCAGCGAGGAAATGGGTTCGTTGAAGCCAATGTGTCCGTCGCTCCCAATTCCCAAAACCTGGAGGTCGACCCCCCCCGCCGAGCGGATTTTCTCCTCGTAGCGTTCGCACTCCAACCGCACGTCGGCAGACCGACCGTCCGGAATGTGGGTGTTCTCCGGCAGGACATTGATCGCAGAGAACAGATTCTCCCGCATAAAATGGTGGTAGGAGGCAGGATGCCCCGCCCCAAGCCCCACGTATTCGTCGAGGTTGAACGTCGTCACCCCGCTGAAATCGAGGCCCTCTTCACGGTGCATCCGGATCAACTCCCGGTACAGGGCCAGCGGCGTGCTTCCCGTGGCAAGTCCCAGAACCGCATCGGGCTTGGATCTCACCAGGCGCGCCACCATGCGTGCCGCCAAAACACTCGCGCACTCCGCCGAAGACTCAATGATCACTTCCATACGCTTTGAAACGCCCCCCAAGGCAGCAGGTTTCCCGCCCGAGTCAAAGCTCTCCCTTTGCCCCGCGCCCCTCCCCTCCCTAAGGTGGTTGCATGGCTTACCGTTCCACCGCCGAATTTCTCGCCGCCCTCGAACACGCAGGCGAACTCATCCGGGTGCCCTTCCCCGTCGCCACGGAACTCGAAATCACCGAGTGGGCCGACCGCGAAATGAAATCCCCGGGAGGCGGCAAAGCGCTGCTCTTTGAGAAGCCCACCATCGCGGGCAAGCCCTCGCCCTTCCCCGTCGCTATCAACACCATGGGCTCCCACAAGCGCATGGCCATGGCGCTCGGTCTCGAATCCATCGAGGACCTCGCCCGCCAAATGGAGCTCATCCTCAAGGCAAAGCCCCCCACCACCCTACGCTCCGCTTGGAATCTCGCTCTCCAGGGCCTCGACCTGCTCAACGCCAAACCCAAACACGCCAAAACCGGCCCCTGCCAGGAGGTCGTACACCGCTTTCCCTCCCCCCTTCCTCCGCAATCCCTCCCCAGCCAACTCCCCACCCTCCTCAACCTCCCCATCCTCCAATGCTGGCCCCACGACGGTGGACGCTTCATCACCCTCCCCTGCGTCCACACCAAGGACCCCGATACCGGCGAGCGCAACCTCGGCATGTATCGCATCCAAATTTTTGATCCTCAAACCACCGGCATGCACTGGCAGGTCCACAAGGTCGGCGCGCGCCACGGCAAGCGGTACTACGAAAAAGGCGAGCCCATGCCCGTCGCCGTCACCCTCGGAGGCGATCCCGCACACACCCTCTCCGCCACCGCCCCGCTCCCCGACGGTCTCGATGAAATCCTCTTCTCCGGATTCATCCGCAAAAAACCCGTCGAACTCGTCCCCTGCCTTACCGTGCCCCTCGAGGTGCCCTCCGATGTCGACTTTGTGTTGGAAGGCTACGTCCAGCCCGGGGAAATGCGGGACGAAGGCCCCTTTGGAGACCACACCGGTTTCTACACCCCGGTCGACCGCTACCCCGTCTTTCACCTCAGCGCCATCACGCACCGCAGGGACGCCGTGTATCCCTGCACCATCGTGGGCATTCCGCCCATGGAGGACTTCTACATGGGCGGCGCAAGCGTCCGCATCTTCCTGCCGGTGTTCCGGATGAACTTCCCCGAGATTGTGGACATCGCGCTCCCCGCCGAGGGGGTTTTCCACAACCTCGTCTTCGTCTCCATCCGCAAACAATACCCGTGGCAGGCTTACAAAATCATGCACGGCCTCTGGGGCATGGGACAGATGATGTTCTCCAAATACATCGTCGTCGTCGACGCCGACTGCGACGTCCACAACACGAGCGAGGTCCTTTTCCGCCTCTGCGCCAACACCGACCCCCAGCGCGACAGCATCTTCACCAAAAACCCCAGCGACGCCCTCGACCACGCCCCATCCATCGCCAACCTCGGCTCCCACATGGGCATTGACGCCACCCGAAAACTCCCCGGGGAAGGCTATCACCGGCCGTGGCCCGAAATGGTGCAAATGCCCGACGCCATCAAGCAGCGGGTGGAATCCCTGCGCCGCTCGCTGTAGGCTCCCCGCCCGCCCTGTTCTCCAACGCCTCGCTTCCACCACCATGAGCGCCACCCCGCTCACCCTTTTCTCCATCGTCATCCCGGCCCGCAATGAGGAGGGCGCCCTCCCTTCCTCCCTGCGCCACCTCCACTTGGAACTCAAACTCCAAGGCGTGCCCCACGAAATCATCGTGGTCGATGACGGTTCCACCGACGGAACCTGGCAGGTCCTCGCCGAAATCGCCTCCGAAATCCCCCAGCTTCGCCCCGTCAAAAACCCCGGCCCAAACGGCTTCGGACGCGCCATCCAATACGGACTTTCCCAAATGAAAGGGGACGCCGTCACCATCATGATGGCGGACGAATCCGATGACTGCCGCGATGCGGTCAAGTACTGGCAGGTGCTCAACACCGGGGTGGACTGCGTCTTTGGCAGCCGCTTCATCAAGGGGGGGGGCGCCATCGACTACCCATGGGTGAAACTCACCCTGAACCGGCTCTTCAACTTGTTCATCCGGGTGCTCTTCCGCATCCGACTCAACGACACGACCAATGCGTTCAAGGCCTATCGCCGCACCGTGATCGAGGGCGTCAGCCCCATCCTCTCCCAGCACTTCAACCTCACCGTCGAACTGCCCCTGAAGGCCATCGTGCGCGGCTACTCCTGGGAGGTCGTACCCATCACCTGGAGAAACCGGCGCTTCGGGGTCGCCAAGCTCAAGATCAAGGAAATGGGCAGCCGTTACCTGTTTATCTGCCTCTACGTCTGGCTCGAAAAATACCTCAGCCGAGGCGATTACCGCAAACCCACCCCCTGAACCCTCCACCCGCCCACCCCTCCCGCAGCCTCTCTCCCATGCCCGCTCCCAAAATCCTCGTTACCGGTTCCTCCGGACTCATCGGCTCCGAAGTCTGCTTGTTCTTCCACGAAAAAGGCTGCCGCATCCACGGACTCGACAACAACCAGCGCGCCGTCTTCTTCGGAGCCCAGGGCGATACCCGCTGGAATCAGGCGCGCCTCTCCTCCCTCATCGCGGACTTCACCCATCACGAACTGGATATCCGCAACCGGCAGGGCGTCCTCGACCTGGTCGAGAGTCTCCGGCCCGCGGCCATCATCCACACCGCCGCCCAGCCCTCCCACGACCGCGCCGCCAGCATCCCCTTCGAAGACTTCGAGACCAACGCCACCGGCACCCTCAACCTCCTCGAGGCCGCCCGGCGCTTCTGCCCCGAAGCCCCCTTCCTGCACATGTCGACCAACAAGGTGTACGGAGATCGCCCCAATACCATCCCCCTCCGCGAACTCGAGTCCCGCTGGGACTTTGCAGACCCCGCCTTCTCCTCCGGCATCGGCGAATCCTTTCCCATCGATCAGTCCAAACACTCCCTCTTCGGCGCATCCAAACTCGCCTCCGACATCCTCGTCCAAGAGTACGGCCGCTACTTCGACATGCCCACCTGCTGCCTGCGGGGAGGCTGCCTCACCGGGCCCAACCACTCGGGCGTCGAACTCCACGGATTCCTCAGCTACCTCGTGAAATGCAATCTCGAGGAACGCCCCTACACCGTCTTCGGCTACAAGGGAAAGCAGGTGCGCGACAACATCCACAGCCTCGACGTCGCCCGCTTCCTCTGGGAGTTCTACCAGAACCCGCGCTCGGCCGAGGTCTACAACCTCGGAGGCGGCAAGGAGAACTCCTGCTCCATCCTCGAGGCCTTCCAAATCGTCGAGGGGTTCACCGGGAAAAAACAACGCTGGACCTACCAGGACACCCCCCGCATCGGAGACCACATCTGCTACTACAGCGATCTTTCCAAACTCCGCGCCCACTACCCCAATTGGGACATCTCCGTCTCCCTCTCGGAAACCCTCCGTCAGATGACCGCCGCGTGGCAAAAGCGCCTGCCCTAGCCGCCCCCCCCCTCCGGCCCCGCTTGACCCTCGGAAAGCCCCCCCGCTAAGCTCCCCCCTTTGACCGACCCTAACTGGAGGCATCTCACTTGGAACTCAAAGACATCAAGGAGCTCATCACTCTGATCCGCAAAAACGACCTCTCGGAATTCTCACTCGAACAAGAGGGGTTCAAGATCACGCTTAAGCGCGGGGCCGAGTCCGTCCCCGTCATCACCTCGGTCGCCAGCGTCCCAAGCATCCTCCCCGCTGCATCGCTGCCCGTCCAAGCCGCCCAAGGCGCCGCGCCCGCCCCGGCAGCGACTGGCCCGGCCCCCGTGACGGACGGCCGGGAAATCCCCTCGCCCATGGTCGGCACTTTCTACTCCGCGCCCTCGCCCGACTCGCCGTCTTTTGTCTCCATCGGACAGCAGGTCACCGCCGACACGACGATCTGCATCATCGAGGCCATGAAGGTGATGAACGAAATCAAAGCGGAAACCTCTGGCACCATCATCGAGGTGCTCGCCGAAAACGGGAAGCCCGTGCAGTACGGGCAGCCCCTCTTCCGCATTCGCTGACCCTCGCTTCCCGGCCCGCAGCACCGCGCTCCGGGCCGGAGCGTTCTTCCTGCCTTCTCCCTGCCCGCTCCTCTCCGGAACGGGTTTCCGTGCCGGAAAATCCGGCCTCCCTCACCTCCAACTCCTTCCCTTCTCGAAGCCATGTTCAACAAGGTCCTGATCGCCAATCGCGGTGAAATCGCTCTCCGGGTCATCCGCGCCTGCAAGGAGTTGGGCATCAAAACACTCGCCGTCTACTCCGAGGCCGACGTCGACTCCCTCCACGTCCAGCTCGCAGACCAGGCCGTCTGCATCGGGCCAGCCCCCAGCTCCCAGTCCTACCTCAAAATCGACCGCATCATCTCCGCCGCGGAAATCGGCAACGTCGACGCCATCCACCCCGGCTATGGATTCCTTGCGGAGAACGCCCACTTCGCCGAAGTCTGCGCCAGCTGCAACATCAAGTTCATCGGGCCACCCCCTTCCGCCATCCGCTCCATGGGGGACAAAAACGTCGCCCGCGCCACTGCGCGTGCCGCCGGCGTCCCGGTGACTCCCGGCTCCGAGGGCCTTGTGGAAACCGAGCAGGACGCCCTGCGAGTCGCCCGCGAAATCGGCTACCCCGTGATGATCAAGGCCGTGGCCGGGGGCGGAGGACGCGGCATGCGCCCCGCCCACAACGACGGCTCCCTCGTGCAAGGATTCCATGGAGCGCGCATGGAGGCGGAGAAGGCTTTCGGGAACGCCGGCGTTTACATCGAAAAGCTCATCGAAAACCCGCACCACATCGAGTTCCAAGTCATGGCCGACTCGCACGGGAACGTGGTGCATATTGGCGAGCGCGACTGCTCCATGCAGCGCCGCAACCAGAAGATTATCGAGGAATGCCCCAGCCCCCTCATGACGGAGGATCTCCGCCAGCGCATGGGCGAGGCTTCTGTAAACCTGGCGAAGGCTGTAAATTACGAAGGCGCCGGCACCATGGAGTTCCTCGTCGACAACAAGGGGAACTTCTACTTCATGGAGATGAACACCCGCATCCAGGTGGAGCACTGCATCACCGAGGAAGCCTACGGCATCGACCTCGTCAAAGAGCAGATCAAGGTCGCAGCGGGGCATGAACTCTCGCACTACGTCAAGGAGGCCAAGCGGAAATACCACGCCATCGAGTGCCGCGTGAACGCCGAGGATCCGGCCCACAATTTCGCCCCATGCCCCGGCAAGCTCGAACTCTACTACGCCCCGGGCGGACGCGGCGTGCGCATCGACTCCCACGCCTACACCGGTTACACCGTGCCGCCCCATTATGATTCCATGATCGCCAAGGTGATCGCCATGGGCACCTCGCGTGAAAACGCCATCGCCCGCATGCGCCGCGCCCTCAGCGAGTACATCATCCGCGGAATCAAAACCACGATCCCCTTCCAAAACGAAATCATGCACAACCCCGATTTCGTGCGCGGCGAGTACGACACCGGTTTCGTCGCCAAACTCATCGATTCCCGCGGAACCGAGTTCGGCAAAAAGTCCGTCTAGGTTCCCCCTGGCGGCAGGCCCGGCTCAAAAAAAGTCCCGGAATCCTGCCAAAAAGGCCTTGTCAGCGGGCGCCAAACTTCTATCCTCACAAAACACCTCGCGGGTGTAGCTCAGTTGGTAGAGCACTTCCTTGCCAAGGAAGATGTCGCGCGTTCGAGTCGCGTCACCCGCTCCACTTCGATCCCCAAGCTCCCACGGATCGATCCCGGCTCGAGTCTTCCGCTTCTCCGAGTCTTCGCCTCTCCTCGCCGTCTTGCGAAGGCCACCCGCGCCTCGGATCGGTGCGAACACCCATCCCGCGCCTCTTACGGTTTCGCCGATTGCCCCTTCAACACCGCGTCCAATTTGGAGAGGACGGCGTCGGAGATGATTTTGTAGGCGGGCCCATGCCAGTGATACTCGTCTCCAGAGGCTAGCTCGAGTTTTGCGGCGAGCGGCGTGTACACATCCAAAACCTCGACGCCCTCCTGCTGCATGACCTGCTCAGCGATACGGTTGATTCGGAGCACCACCGAATTCTTATCCCCCAAGGCGTCCACGGGCTTGCCCGGGGCGCTGCTGCGCGCGGTGTGGGGGGTCGTCGCAATCCAAAACAGTTTGGCCTTGGGCGCCCCCTTTTTAAACCCCCGGACAATGCCCCGGGTGGTTTCGGCGATTTGTTCGTCCGTGGCGCGATCTTCCGTCCAACTCAACGAGTGCAGCCCATTGTTGAAGAAGATCCAATCGAACTCCGCCACGGCCGCTCCCTGCTCGATGAGTTGGTCGATCTTGGGATCCAAGCTCCCCACGAAGTGCGCCCAGTGGTAGGCATAGACCTTGCCCTCCAACGCGGGCAACAGGTGCTGACGGTACCCGCCCGAAATGGAGTCCCCATAGAACAGGAGCTTGGGCCGCTTGGGATCGATCACCGTAGGAGCATCGATCATCCAGTTCTTGCCCGCCACGGCCCCACGAGGCTCTGCGCTCACCTTTTCCTTGGGCGATTTGTACTCGTAATCCGCGCCATAGACCTTGAGAGAAGCAATCTTGGCGGCCGCAAACGGGCGTTCGCGATCCATCAGCTTTTTGCCCACCCACATCGGCTCCTCGTTGGGCAAAACAAGGGTGAAGTGCTTACTGCCCGGCACCTCATTGAGGTAATAGGCCGCGCTGCCATTCCGCACCGCAACCGTAAACGTGTAGTCCCGCCCCACCTCGAAAGGCGTCCGAATCGCCCCGATATGCATGCCGTTGATGATCGGGCGGTACGCACGGAAGGACGCCCTCCCGTGGATGCAGGTCAATCCGATGCCGGTGTCCACACCCTCCCTGGGTTGTTTCAACAACACATTCAGCATCGTATCTTCGGCGAGCTCGGGGAACGACACCCTCACCTCAACCGTGAAGTTTTTCTGATCCGGGAATGCGCTCGCCGGCACCCCGAAATAACGGCCTCCGCCCACACTCACCGAGCCATCCGCCTCCTGCACCGCTCCATGGTTGAGGTCGTCCGGGATCTTGTTTTTACCCAACTCCCAGATCGGGCTTTGAGCCAGCAGCGAGAACGGGATTCCGCAGGTCACAAGAAAACAGAGTAGGAATTTCATCGGAAAAGGAGGGGGTGGCGGGATGCAGCACCTCAGTGTGACCTTGGGGATCCCCCCTCACCACCTCAATCTCGGGCCCTCATCAGGCCACCCCACTTCCAACGCGGGTGCCGATCGAGACACCGACCAGCCGCCCCCTCGGGAGCCCGCCCTCATGGAGGCGAAACGCTCAGCACTCCCACCCAGCGCAAGTTCCGGTATCGCCCTTGGTAGTCCAAGCCGAACCCCACCACGAACTCGTCCTCGAGATCGAACCCCACGTAGTCCGCTTCAAACGGAACTGCGCGCTCCTTGTTTTTTCGTAACAAAACGCAGGAGCGGACACTCGAGGCCTGCCCGGCATGGAGAAGCCGCCGGCACACGGCATCCAGAGTTCGGCCCGAATCCAGAATGTCATCCAGCACAAGCACTTCTCGCCCTTTCACCTCGGGCAACCAACTCTCCTCAAACTGGACCACTCCGCTGCTCTCGCGCCCCCCATGGTAACTGGACACACGCAACGTCTCTAACCTCAACGGCAGATCGATGCGCCTCAACAGATCCGCGGCAAACCACAGCGACCCATTCATCAGCGCCACCACCGTCAGCGCCCGCCCGGCATACACGAGCTCCAACTCCCGCGCCAATGCATCCAGCCGCGTATGGATCACCCTCTCCTCCAATAAAATCCGTTCGATCTTCTCCCGCATTCCCGCATCTCTGTAGCCACTCAGCCCCGTCCCGCAAAGGACTCCGTTCCCTTCCCTCCCGCTTTTTGCCCGTCACAGCCCCCCTCTCGGGCTCCTCCGGGCCCTCACTTCCTCCGCGTCCGCTTGCAATCACGGAAGGGAAATCCGAACGGCGACGGCGTCGCTCGCGGAAGATCTGCGTCCGTGCTCTGGCCGGCGACGACCACGCATCGCACCGGCGCAGGGGGCCCATGGTTTGAAACATGCTCCAGGTCTCCCGAGAAGAGAACGCTCTCCACCCCTGGATGGCACAGACTTCGAGTTTCAAATTTGTTCCGGGCACAATCTTGAAAAACAACCCTCCAAGCAAAGCCCCCGGCTCGCGGGTCGACGCAGGCATGAGATCGATCGCCATAGTCGCCGGGGCTATCGCCGCACTGAGCGGGGTGGGAGCGTCCAAACTGCGCGCGGCGCAAACCACTCCGGGAGTGCAGACTCTCCCGCTCGCCCAGGATTTTCTGGAAGCGCACTGCGTGAAGTGTCACGGCAGAGACGGCAAAGTGAAGGGCGAACTGAATCTGGTCGAGCTGCTCGCCCAGGGGGAGCTCCCCAAACGCCCCAAGGTGCTTTCGAAAATTCTCGCATCCGTCCGCGACCAGGAGATGCCTCCCGAGGAAGAGAAACAGCCAGAGACCGCCGCGAGGACCGCTTTTTTGAAGGAAACCGAGCGTTTGTGGCGGGTGAGTTTGGAGTCGCATGCGCAGCCCCCGCGCACCCCGGTGCGGCGCATGAACCGCTTTCAATACCACGGGGCCGTCACAGACCTCTTGGAGCTGAAGGTGGATGTCTTCGTATTGCCCGAGCGAATTCTGCGAGACCAATCCGGGTACTTCCAACCCGCGAAACACCAGATGCCCGAGCGGGTTCAGGTGGGGAACCGACTCATGGGCAAAAGCCAGCTGATTGCTCCACGGCTCGATGGAGTGGTGCCTTTCCCCCAAGATCTCAAGGCCGCCAATGGATTTGATACGCGGGGGGATCTCCTCACGCTCTCGCCCATCCTCATGGAATCCTTCTTGGAGCTGAGCCGCTCCATTGTTCAGAGCCCAGACCTGAACCCAAAGACGAGTCGGGTCTGGCAGGAACTCTGCGCGGAACCTGCCCCGGGCCAGGAAACGAGAAACATCCTGAGGGACAGACTCTCCCGCTTTTTGACCCGCGCGTTTCGTCGACCCGTGGAGGACGAAACCCTGGAGCGCTACGTGGCCTTTGCCTGCGAGGCGGCCCGCGAAAGCGGTCGTTTTGCCGACGGAATCAAGGCCGCCGTCAGTGCGGCACTGGCCTCGCCGCAATTTTTGTATCTCGGAGATGGCAGCACCTCCGGGAAGAAACCAGAACGCCTGGATCCCTTCGAATTGGCATCCCGCATCGCCTTTTTCCTGTGGTCCAGTGGCCCCGACGAGGGGCTCCTGGAGGCGGCGCGAACAGGGCGACTGCAGGAAACCTCGGTGTTGGATGCGGAGGTGGATCGGATGCTGAACGACCCGAGAATGAAACGGTTCTGCGACGCCTTCGCCTCGCAGTGGATGAAGTTGGAGCATCTGGTGGCTTCGGATCCGGACCGCAAACAGTTCGCGGATTTCTTCCGCTTCGGGACGCAGTCCTTTGCCCGTCGAGGCAGTGTCCATGCGATGCTCGAGCCCCTCTTGCTCTTCGAAACAGTCTTTGTCGAAAACCGTACCATCCAGGATTTTATTCATTCCGATTACACCTACCGGAGTGAGCCGCTGCGGCAGTTTTTGAATTTCGAAAAGGAAATCAAACCCTCCCCGGAGAACGGTCCCTCCTGGAGTGAGGTGACGTTCTTTGAACGGTTGCCGATCACCTCGATGCGAGAAGGCGGCATCATCACCAGTTGCGCGGTGCTGACCATGACCTCGGGCCCAGCGGAAACCAAACCGATCACGCGGGGGAAGTGGGTGGTGGAGACGATTTTCAACGATCCCCCGCCCCCGCCTCCAGCCAACGTGCCGGGAATCGAAGCGGCGACCGGGGAACACAAGCCCGCCCAGCCCCTCAGTTTGCGCGAGAAGTTCGCACTCCACCGGACGCGCTCGGATTGCAACTCCTGCCACGCCAAAATCGATCCGTACGGTTTTGCGTTGGAGAATTATGATCCGGTGGGGCGCTGGCGCGAAAACGACCACGGAGCGCGGATCGATCCGAGCGGCAAGCTCTTCAATCAGCACCCCTTCGCGAACGTCGAGGAATTCAAGGAGGCGCTTCTGAAGGAAAAGCGCCGTTTTGCCAAAGCCTTCACCGGACACCTGCTCAAGTACGCTCTGGGGCGCGAAGTCGATCCCATGGATCAGGCGGCGGTGGAACGGATCGTGACGGCAACCGAGGACGGGGGCTACCGGCTCCGAGACATGATGAAGGAAATTATTCGCAGTGAACCGTTTCAGACAAAGTACAACCCCACTGAAGGGACCTTGGCGAAGCAGCCTTGAGAGCGCCTCCGCACATCCCGGACTCCCGCTGATCCTCTCCTATGCCATCTCATCCCCCGACTCCCCACGCATCGGATCCCGCCCTCGGCGTCTCCCAACGCGCGCAGGCTTCCGCGGCGCTCTCCCGGCGTGCCTTTTTGCGCGGCCTGGCAGGCACCACGCTCGCCCTGCCCTGGATGGAAAGCTTGAGCCACGGCGCGGCAGCCTCCGTGAAGCCCGCGCAGCGCCTGGCGTTCTTCTATGTGCCCACGGGCGTCCTTCGGGAGGAGTTTTTCCCGGGAGAACAACCCAATCCGGAGCGGCAGTATCACGGCCCGTTTGCGCACACTTCGACGCGCACGCTGCGCCCATTGGATCGGGTGGCCTCCAAAGTGACGCTGATTACGGAGCTGGATCGGCATTTCAAAGACACCAGCGATCAACATGAGCAATGTGCGTCCTGCTTTCTCTCCAGTTTGGATCCCCGCAAACCCATGCAGAGCCGGATGCCTCAAGGACGGACCTTGGACCACGTCGTGGCCGACGTGCTGGGAAGCGACACGCCGTTTCGGACCTTGGAGTTCAACGGCAACCCGCATCAGGACAACAAGGAGTCCATTCACTTCGACAATCTGTCTTGGTACGGTCCGGATCATTGTGCGGCGCCCATGCGGGATCCGCAGAAGATCTACCGGCGCCTGTTCAAAATGGGCGGCGCCGCACCGGGCATGCGCGTCACGGATTTAGTGTTGGCGGATGCGAAAACGATGTCGCGCCGGCTGGGGGCTGCGGACCGGCAAAAAATGGGGGAGTACGTCGAATCGGTGCGCTCGATTGAGCGACAGATGGAACGCCTCGCCAAGATGAAGGGGGAGCTGGAGAAGATGGGGTTGGAGGAACCGGCGGTCTCGCATTTGCCAAGGGGCGAGTATTTGCGGTTGGTGGGAGATCTGATGGTGGCGGCGCTGCAGAGTGGGTTGACTCGGGTGGCCACGTTCATGGTGGCCCCCGAGCGCTGGGAAACACCGTACCGCTTCGAGGAAATCTCGGAAAAACCGCTCAGCCATCATCATCTCTCGCATTCGCGCTGGACCGACGAGCTCCGCAAGGTGGATGCGTTTCATGTCCAGCAGTTTGCTTATTTGGTGGAGCGGATGGATTCGATCCGGGAGGCGGATGGATCGAGCCTTTTGGACAATACCATTTTTACCTACGGTTCGGGCTTGGGGAACGGGGGAAGCCACACCTACAAGCAGCTTCCCATTGTGGTGGCGGGTGGCGGAGGGGGACGCCTCAAGACAGGGTTTCATTTGCAATGCAAACGAGGGACGCCTCTGGCGAACCTGTGGCTCACGCAGGCCAAGGTGCTCGGCGTGGAGACGGACCACTTTGCGGATAGTTCGGAGGTTCTCTCGGAGCTCCTGCTTTCATAAGCATTCGGGGCTCGCCCCAGAGAACACCGTGCGATGAATCGGAGCGGCGCTTTGGTAAAACGGCTCGGGCTTCCCTCGGCCTGGCAAATGCAGCGCATGCTCTCCGGCCGGGAGGTGGGCATGGGCATGGTGGTGTACGTGGCGGCTTCCCAAAGCCTGCAGGCTTCCCGCATCTCGTGGCACCAGCACGAGCACCACGAAATTGTCATGCTGCTGAGCGGCTCCACCGGGTGGGAGTTTGAGGGCGGCGAAGTGGTGCATTTGAAAGGGAACGAATTGGTATTGGTCCCGCCGGGGCTGGCCCATCGTGGGATTCAGAATGTGCGCAAACCATCGAAGGTCTGCGTGGTGGCGTTTCGTCCTGAAAGGGCACCCTCTGGGGCGAGCCCGTTTGCAGATCAGGACCGCGAATGGATGGGCTCCCGCTTTCACATTGCGGGCCCCCGAAAGTTCCCGATGGAGGGCGAACTGCTCCGAACCGCGCACGGCTTGCATCAAATGATTCACCGGTGTGGCCAGTCAGGCTCGGAGCCACAGGAGGGGACGGAAACCGTTCTGCAAAAAGACGAAAAGATTTTGGACGTCCTGCCCATGCGCGCGGCGATGGAGGATGGCGTGGCGCTTCGTTTGGCGATCGCCTCGGTCATTCTCGCCGTGGCCCGACTGGAATCGCCGCGGCGTGAGGCCGCGGTTCCGGGAGTCCTTGCGGCGGCCATGCAGTTCTTGGAGACCCACTATGCGAGGCCGATTCAAGTGGACCAAGTGGCGGCGGAAATTGGCTGCTCGCGGGCCCAGCTCTACCAAGAATTCCAGCGGAGAGTTGGCATGGGCCCAAACCATTGGCTGCAGCAGCTGCGCCTCCAGAAAGCGGAACATTGGCTCCGCACGACCCAACGCAAGCTGGAGGACATCAGTGAGGCAGTCGGATTTTCGTCGGTGGCGTACTTCTGCACGGTTTTCAGGAAGTACAGCGGGATGACGCCGCGTGAATGGCGCGAGCAGCAAAGGTCTGAGGAAGGGGACGAGGCCCCCCCCGCTCCGTAGGGCGCTGATGAAGGGTTCGGGCGAAGCAACCATCGCCACGCATCGGGGGGGCCCTGATCTGGGGTTCCTCCACGCCGATCGTTAATCGACGTGCTCTCGGAACTTCTCCGATCTGCGGAGGCCAAAGCGCAGGCTGCTATGTGAGCGGAATAACCTCCCGATGAAAATACGCTCTCCGCGGCTCATGCCGCTCTGTCTCAGTGCATACCACGTTGCAACCGGATTTCTCCCGCTGGTCACGGTCGTAACGGTCGGGGCGCTCAGCGCCTCCTCGGCCGCGGCTGCCGTCGATTCAAATGCCCTCGTTGGGAAATTCGCGGTGCCACTTCCATCCATCGCCATCGAGCCGTTCCAGCTTCCCAAAAACTGGCAACGCCCCAGCGCCCCCTACCAGGTCAACCTCACGGCCGATCGCAACGGTTCATTCTCGGGCACCCTCATTCGTCCAGACGGCAAAGGAACCGTTCCGATTGCGGGCATGCTGAATGCGGTTTCCGGCTGGTCGGGCAAGTTTACCTGTGCCGATGGAAAAAGCTTGTTCCTGAGCCTAAGGCCGAAAGCAGGGCGCTGGGAGTTTATCTTAGCAGAAGATGCGGGAGGCTACATCGCTCGAGGCTATGTCTCTCCTCTTGATACCGGGGTTTATCAAGGGCTTTTGGAATGGAACGATGGCAACCGGACATTCCCTTACCCCGATTATCCATCGGCACCCCCCGATTTAGTCGGAAAGCCGATGTCCCTTCCCAAGTATTTCGGAAGAATGACACTGAACTGCAGCACACCAGGCACGTTTTCCTTCACGCTGGAGGGACTTCAAGCGTTGGAAACAGAGAGCAATCCGATCAAGATCGTCGGGGCGGGGGCCGTCGGAAACGGCCTCTCTTGGAAGGGCACGGCTACCGACGAAAAGGGTACTAAGTTCCAACTCGAACTGTTTCCCGGAAATCCGGGAGTCGGCGCCAGAGTGACGGTCATGCCGGCGGGAATCACGAAGCCCATGATTGCGACCGCGATCCTCAACACAACAACGGATCTCGCGAGCCTCGGGGAGGCAATGGGCGCAGCCAGTAACTACACCGTCTCGTTAGAACCCGGTCAATACGTGGGAGACGGTCCGAGCTTCGACGCAAACAATGCGAAAGATCGGGTTGTGGGGGGGTATGGAACCCTGATCCCGATTGGAGCGGGGAAGCCATGGATTCTTGCCGGGAGACTTTCCAATGGAGCGGCCTTCTCCAGCACCACCTATAGACAAAGAATGAAACCCGTACAGCCGGGGCTCGATGAACAGTTCGCCGTGTTTACCAACGGGATTTCGGGTTCTGCTTCGCGAAACTATCAGCTACTGGGAAAGATCCAGTGCTCTTGGTCCTCCGATTGGAAAAAAGGAGAACTTTTTCTGTCGACCTCCTACCTGTATCCTCGAACCGAAACACAATCAGAGTTCTACTGGGGACAAAATCTGAATACTCTTACAAGCGCTTGGGATCCTTCTCTGGCAAAAGCGTGGAACTTTATGAACCCCCTCGACAGGGGAGTTTTTATGTATGGGGAAATCGACCCAGCTATGGCCTACATGCGGGTAGGCAATCCCCATTGGGCCGACCCTATCGTTGCCGGATTCTATAGCCCGGGAACCGCGAATCCTGCACTTCGAGGAGAGATCAAAATCACCAAACAAGGCATCGTCACCCTTGAGATTAACAACAAGAAGTACTCCGGGGTTTGGCATCAGGAACGAAAATGCGTTGTAGGTTATGAAAACAGCGAGGCGTCCCCGGTGTGGGCTCCCTTTCATTTCGTGCCTGCAGCCAACCCTTAAACCCCGAGCACGGCGCCCCGGTTCATTCGGAGCCGGGGTATTCCTCCGAACCTCGGCGCGACCGAGCAGGCCGCGCCGAAGGTTTCGCTTCCGGAGCGCGATCCCTCGATTCTCCGTGCATCATAATCCATGTCTCTCCATTCCCATGTCTCTCCGTTCCTCCTTAGTTAAACGGTCCACCCTTTCCACGACGCAGCCCAGCCAGGACCGCAGGATACTCTGGTTCACAGCCATGCTTCTTTCGACGACGTCTTTATTAAAGACGGCTTCAATCCTCCTGACATTCGCTGCTGGTCGACCAGTCACCTGGGCACGCTGGATAGACCTATTGGCGCCTGTTTCCACTTTGGGACATATTTTATCGATCTTATACTGCTGGCCGCGACGCTTCCAGATCGTCATGACCACCTGTCTTATAGCCATCAATGGAACCTGTATTTTCATTGAATGGAATCTATATTTTCATTGAATTCAATATCGGACTCTTTTGAGGGAAGGCTTTCCCACGCTGCATCGGCCGGCGTTTGCTAAGGATTCGGCATTATCGCCTGATGAAAAATAAGGATCTGATTTTCCCATTCGTTGGAACCCGCTGGGCAAGGCTACGGTTTCCAGCGCCCTGGCTCATTGTCGCGATTCTTGCAAGTCAATGCGTCGGATTGGGCGCCCCCAATCGAAGCACTGCCGCTGGACCAGCCGCTTCCGCGGGAGGGCCGGAACGCGCCTTACGACAGGGAAGCCCGGCTGCGAACCGGGAGAAAGGGTTACCGGGCGCAAAAAGTTCAGCCCCCTCCCCGGCCTCGCCCAGCACGTTGGCGGAATGGGAGGCCAAGGCGCTTGCGGATTATCCAGAGCTTGGCGCGGAGAATTCCGTCTTTAATCGAATCTTTCGCGAACAGGTCACGCATTTGCGTCAAACGAGCCCGGACTATTTTAATAATCCGAGCTGGCCTTACCTGCTTGCAATCCAAACATCCCAAGCCTTGCTCGCAGCCTCCCCGGTCGCTCCGGTTTCTCATCCCGTACAAGGAAAAGAAACCAGCGCCATGCTCTCCACGCTTTGCGCGAGGGCGATTGAAGCCAAAATCAAGTCGAAGGACCTTGCGGGACACAAGGAGGATTGGATTGCCGGCGGGAAAATGATTCGCGGCAAAAAAAGCGATGCCTTGTACATGGGGATTCAAAGCATTCCGGAGTTTGTGGAACCGGTTTCCGATTTTGTCCGAGGCTTACTTGATAACCCCAATCCCCTGCATACCGAGGACCGCCAGTGGATTACCGCCATTCTGGTTACCCCCACGGAGAGGCAGGGGATGGGGGAACAAAATCCGCGGCTCAGGTCGGTCATCGCGGAGAAGCTGGGAATCGAGGAGGCGGAGCTGGTTGCGAAGCTCCTACCCAAGTTGGAGGATGCCTCGTGGATGCAAGAGCTTCTGAAGGAACCCACCCTTCACTCAAACCCCGACGTGTGTCCGCTCAGCTTGGAGATGCGAGCCGATCTTTTGATCGCCGCAACGAAGGCCTCGTTTAACCTCGGAAAAACGCCGCTTCCGAAGAAATTCTGCCTGAATGAGTTGCGGCTCGCAGTCAAGCAACTCCCCGAGAATCATCCGCTCACTGGGGAGGCCATCGAAGTGTTCGAGCGGATGCCTCTCAGCGATTGGCCGGAGGAGCTTTGCAAACCCATGCGCGCCCCCAACGGGCCGTTTATTGCGGGCAGCGAGAATTGGAAAAAGTACGTCGATTGGCTGACGGACCGAGGCAGGCTTGCGCGCGATGCGAGATATCCGGTCGATTCCAGCTACAACGGAAGGATCTTCCTGCTCGAAGCCGTACTCATTAAGCGTCTCATGAAAGCCGTCGATATGGAGCAGGAGCCCAAGGAGCTTTTCGACGCGATCGCCTCCGAGGTTCGCGCAAGCGAGGCGCATTCGGCTTCCAATGCCCTCCGGATTTTCCCCGCACTGGTTATCTCGTCCAAGAGCTGGCCTCAGGCAAAGCATCCGTGACATCAGGCGCTGGATGGGGCCCGGCCCAAGCACGCCGGGCCCGCGCCGAAGGAAGAGGCGCGCTCAGCGGCAGGGCCAGCAAGGTCGCGAACGGAGCTTTCCCAGGGCTGGCCCTCGAAAACCACGCACGCACCCAGCGCCGCGGCGGCTTCAGGCGAAGCCGAGGGGCTTGAGATGCCCGAGCTCAGCGCTCCGCCGCGGTCTTCAGTCCGTGGGTCTTCATCCAGTCGGCGACATCGGTTCCGGTGAGGTCTTGAGAGGAAGCGTGCTCCCGAACCATCAGACCGCAGGCCGCTCCGACGGCGTAGCCCATTCCGAAGCACTGGGCGGTGACCCTCGCCGAAGCGAGTGCTTCGTGATCCGCAGACAGACAGCGTCCTGCCACGAGAAGATTGGAACCCATTGCCGGAATCAGGGTTTCAAACGGGATGTCATAGGTGTCGTCTTCCAGAAACGCGATTTTCAGCTCGCCCGTCCCGTGGTTTTCGATGGGCCATGCAGAAAAGGTGGCCGCGCCGGGGGTTTTGGCTGCGGACAAGACGGCCTCATTTGTGAGCCGCTGCTTTCCCACGATCGAACGGCTCTGGCGAATCCCGACCTGAGTGCCCGTTTCGATGAGGTAAGCGTGTTCAAACCCCGCGATATTTTCCCGCAGAAACCGCTCATAACTACGCGCCTGCGCGCGCCCCTCCATTTCTGCAAAGCTCATGTCCGAACTGCAAATGCCCATGGGCACCGAACCGTCGGGAAGGGTGATGCGCGTCATGTTACACAGAAACTCCCGGCCGTTTGGCATGGGGTGCATATAGACGTGGTGGCGAGGGAGGCGATAGCGGCCGGACCGGTGGGCGTCCGCCACCTTGGCATGCAATTCCCTGGGATCGAGTTGGAGAGCACGGGGCATGTCGACGTTTCCCATCCGGAATATCATGGTGGGCGTCTGCACCACGCCGTTTTTTCCCAGGGTAGTTTCACCATGAAAGCGATGGATCACGTGGGCATCGCCCGAGGCATCCACGAGGGTCTTGGGCTGCACGGCAACGATCCCCTCCAAACAGTGCAGGAGCACGGTTTGGGCGGCTCCTCCGTCGCTGGGAAACACATCCAGAAAGGCCGTGTGAAACAAGATCCTGACACCCGCACTCTGAAGAAAATGGTCTGCGGTTTCCTTCCAAACAAAGCTGTCCTGGGGAATGAACTGGGTGCGCCCAAAGGGCAGCGCCTCTCCGGCGCCTCCACGTGCCCTGAGAGCATTGTAAAACTCACCGGCAAAACCAAATACGATCTGCTTCGGGGCATCACCACTGCTATGCAGCCCGCAGATCGTGCCGCTCAAACCCGCGACGGCCGCCCCGCCACAAAACCCATACTTTTCCACCAGCAGCACGTCCAATCCGAGCCGCCCCGCAGCAACAGCCGCAGAGACTCCCGCCGCTCCCCCACCAATCACGCAGACGTCGGGCTTCCAAACGATTGGAGCTTGAAAGGAGGGCACCTGGAACATGCAGTCATGATTCGGGCCGAGCTCACTCCGACAAGCACAGAGTTTAGCGAAACCTACACGGGCGATGCTCTTTGCATCGTGGTCAAGCGCGAGAATGGGATTCCCGCGAAAGGGCGAACAGGGAGAGTGAGGCGTTTTTGGGTTTAGTTCATGGCCGAAACAGATTTGGGGAAGGGGGCGTCCGCTGGAGAGCAGCCAATCCACGGATTGCTGCGGGACCTCGGGACTGTCAGGCCGTTTGGTGCATGGCCGATCGTTCTTTTTTGGGGGGGCACGCCACCCCATGACCCGCCGATTTTTTGCCCTCTTCTTCGCGATTTCTCTCTTCACCGCCTTTGCGTCGCAGGCGAATGCACCGGCTGCTCCGAAGCTCCCGGAATCGCCGATCTGCCTGACCGAGGACGAAGCCGCCGCCGTGGGAAGATCGATCCACGCGGCGGTCTCAACGCAAACACCAAGACCAAGGAGGCCTTCACCGACTTCAATCTGCACGTCGAGTTTTTCCTCCCCTTCAAGCCGCTCAGTCGCGGCCAAGACCGCGCAAACAGCGGCCTCTCTCTCCAGCACCGCTACGAGGTGCTGGCGCTGGACAGCGGTGGCCTGGAGGGACTCGATAGAACGTTTTCAAGCAGCCGCAAAATCGCTTCCTGCGCGTCGCCCCCGGATACCGCGCCCCCCGCGGGGGAGCCTTCACCCCTGCCCCGTTCCCCTCAGAACCCGATGGTGAAGCTTGCCCCAAAATGGCTCCCCTGCACCCGTCGGAAAAACTCGTGCTCCCCGGAGAGGCGCAGCGTCTTGCGGTCCGAGAGCGCGAACTCCAGCGCCACGCCCATCCTTAAGGCATCCGCCCTGCCCTGCACCCCGCTCAGCCCCCACCCCGCCTCGGGCGCGCCCGCCCAACGCACCCCCAGCCGGCGCGGATCCGCCGCAAAATCATGCGTCCAATTCACGTTCCCGCTCAGCCGAATCGGCATCCCGTGCACCCTCCACTCCCGCGCCCCCTCGAGCGTCACCCTTGAAAGCAGCGTGCCGTGCGTCTGCGAATCCGTCCGCAGGTTGAAAGCGCCCGCTCCGTCTTCCGCGCTGGCCGCCTGCCGGACCCCGGCGTAAGCGAGACGCGCCGTGGGCACCAAAGTCCATGCGCCGCCCTGTGGGGCCAGCTGCATTCCCACCCCAGCCTGAAGCAGCCATTCCTGCCCGTTCACCTTGCCCCGGCTCGAAAGCACCCCATCGGGAAGCGACTGCACCCGTTTGATCTCGCTCAAATCCTCCCCGTAAAACGCTGCCGCGTCCGCAAACAGCCTGCGCGTCAGCGGCAGGCCCGCGTACGCCCCCACATGCCAGTGCTCCGAACGCACCTGCGCCGTCGGCCCCCCAAACTGCGCCCCCCCACTGCCCAACGCCCCCATCAGACCCAAAGTCAACCGGCCCGACCGCAACTCCACCCCACTCACGTTCCCCCCAACGCTGCGCGAATACCCTCCAAAACCGCGCGCGGGGTCCGCCTCCACATCCGTGGCGCCTCCGTAACCGGTCGTCCACGCGCTCCATTCAGAGGGCCCACCCGCCGCCGCCGAAAGCACTTCAAAAGCCCCTCCCGAGACACTCGCGGCACCCAACGTATTCAACCGATCCACGACCGGCTTCTGCACATCCATCAAACGCATCACCCCCATCCGATACAACTCCGCGTACCCCACCGGGTTCAACTGCTGCAGCACCGCCCGCACCTCCGCCTCCGTCTGGAATCCATCCAACGCGTTCTGCAACCCCCCGAACTCCGGACGCCCCGTCGCCAGCACCAAGTCCAACCCTCTTCCCACTTCCCCAAGACTCCCCACCCCCCCGACACTTTCCGCCGCAATCCTCTGCACCTCCAGATCCACCCCCGTCACCGGCACAGGCAAATTCCCCGGCCCCAGCGGCGCCTCGTCCCCGTAGATCAGCCGCGCTCTCAACAGCGCACTCTGCACCGCCCCCGCAAAACGACCGTCCACCCCCCCCTCCGCCTGCACAATCGTGAACCGGTGCGGTGCAAAGTCCCGCACACGCACCTCGGGAATCGGCACCACCCACACCCCCGCCTGCAGCGTCACCGTCCCGCTGTATCCCGGAGCCGCCACCACCTCCACGCGATCACTCTTGCCGGCCTGCAGCACGTTGTACTCCGCCTCGTAGGTGGCGTTGGAAAGCGTGAGGTTCCCTTGAACCCGCTGCACATCAATCGAGTTGCCCGGCGCCAGCGTCGCCCCGTCCAGTCGCACCGCCCCCATCAACACCCCGCGCCCCTTGAGCCGCTGGCCCGCGCTCAGCTGCAAGCCTCCACCCAGCTCCCGAATGTCCAGCGTCGTGGTCGCCTGATCCGCCCCGGAATTCCCCACCACGAGGGTCGGCACCTGCGCAAGCAACGCGGCATTGGTCACCTTCAAGGTCCCCTGCTGCACAATCGCATTCCCCAACAGCGCCCCGCTTCCGCTCAGCATCAGCGTCCCGACCCCGTCCTTGATGAAGTCCCCGTTCCCCGAGAGTCCCCCCGTAAAACGCGCACTTCCCGACACCACCTGCACCTTTGAAGCCGCGGCAAAGTCCACCGCCTGATTCACCGCGCTCACCCCGTTCAACGCCAGCGTCCCTCCTTCCATCGTCAACCGCTGCCCCAACGCACTGGCGTCTCCCAGCGCCAACACCCCCTCCTGCACCCGCGTCCCGCGCACCTGCGTGTTGGTGCCAGACAGGTGAAGCACCCCCGCCCCCGTTTTCACCAGTTCGCCCTCTCCCGAAACCGCGTTCGGCAACCCCATCGAAACCAGCCGAGGCACATTCACCACCAACGACGCCGGCTCATCCACCCTCACCCCTCCCGTCCCGAGCGCCGTGCTCCCCTGGATCTCCAGCGTCCCCACCACCACTTCCGTCCCGCCAAAATAGTCGTTCGTTCCGCTCAGCACGAGCATGCCCGGCAGATCTTTGCGCAAGGTTCCCGACCCGCGCACCGAACCGCTCAGCACCATCGATGCGCCGGATTCCACCGCAAAGCTCGCCGTCCCGGCGATCAGCACCCGGTTGTCCAACACCGCCCCAGTCTCCGCCGCACTCACCCGCAGCGTGCCCGCGTTCACCGTCAGCATCCCAGTCCCGGAAACCGAACCGCTCACGTACTCAAAAGTCGTTCCCGGTTTCACCGTCACGCTGCCCACTCCCGCCGCCGTCGTCCCCCCGTTCCAATACACGTTGTAGACGGGGTTCAGGCTGAGCACCATCCCCAGGCCCGTGATCGTGTTCGGGATGGTGATGTCCGAATCCAAACGGAACGCCAGCTCCGTCCAGGCACTCAGATCGATCCCCCCGCTCCCCAAACGCGCTCCAAGGCCCAACTCCAGGCGCCCAGCCGTCACCCACGTCTGCCCCACATTCGTGTTCACCGCGCCAAGCACCAGCGTTCCCCCGCCCAGCTTCACGATCCCTCCCGCTCCACTCAGCGTCCCGCCCAACGTGAGCTTCGAGCCCTCCCCAACCGAGGCCGTCAGCGTCTGCACCAACTCCACGGGCACGTCCACCGCATGATTGCCCCCGGAGGAATCCATCCGTGCCGATCCACTCATCGAAAGCGATCCCCCCCCTCCCAAAGGCGCGAGCAAGGTCACCCCGCCCATTCCCCCAAACTCCAGCCTCGCCAATTCCACCTTCTGCGAAGGCAGCGTCACCCCAAGCGGCGAAGCCGACTCAAACACCGCCGAATCCACCCCGCGACTCAACGCCCCGTCCAGCCCGGGACGCCCCCCGCCCGCACTCCAGTTCTCCAGATCCATCCACCGGCCCGAACCGCCCGTCCACACGCCCTGCCCCGAGTACACCCATCCGCTCACCTGCACCGTCTGAGAACCCAACCCCACGTCCGCCAGACCCGTCCCCGCCTGCCCCACCGAGGTGTACCCCAGTTGCAGACTCCCACCCACTCCACCCAAAACACCCACCCCCACCTGGTACCCAACCGAAAGCGTCCCAGATTGCGCCGCACTCAGCAGGAGGGACGTCCCCCCGAGCGTCAGCCCCGAGCCCAAGGAACCGCCCTCCACCCGCAGCAGGTCGGAGAACCCATCCCCCGCAGCCTGATTCCGCACCACCAGCGTGGCCGATTCAAACGTGCCGCCCACATGGATCCGACCCAGATCCAGCGTTCCCCCCCCCATCAGACTGGCCTCCGCCAGGCGATATACCGTGCCGGTCACGCTCACCGTCCCGCTCCCCACCGCTTCCGACGCCAGCCCGCTCGTGCCCGTCCCATCCGTCACGTAATTCACCACGACGCTCCCGTTCTTCACCCCGACCGTCGCCGTCCCACTCAACCCCACCTGCAGCGTCGTGGTATCGCTCTGCCCCGCCCCCAACAGGCTCACGCTCCCGCTCCCCACCGCAGTCCCGCTCAGCGTCCCCACCGAGGCGTTCAGCTTCTCGCTGAACCCGTCATTCGCCGCCCCGTTGCTCAGCGACACCGACGCGCTGGTGAAAGCCTGTCCCTCACGCACCGCTCCCAGGTTCACGCTCGTCGCCCCCAGCACCCCGCTCCCCGCACGCCACACCGTTCCGCTCACCGTGATCGTCCCGCTCCCCAATCCCACCTCCGCCAAGCCCGTGCCCGCCTGTCCCACCGACGTGTATCCCACGGTCAGCGTCCCGCTCTGCACCCCGACACTCGGAGCCCCCCCCGCGAATCCAACCGCAAAGCTGCCGCTTGCGCCCGCCGCCAACGTCTGGCTTCCCCCCACCACCGTGAATCCCGCCGTGCTTCCCTGCTCCACCCGCAGCAGATCCGAGTACCCGTCCGCCAACGCCGTGTTCGTCACCACCAGCGTCCCGCTTCCGAACACACTGCCCGCCCGGATGTTCCCCAAGTTCAAGGAACCACCTCCACTCAGGCCCGCCTGCGCCAGACGGTAGATTTTCCCCACCATATTCACCGTTCCACTGGCCACATCCGCAGCAACATCCCCCAACCCCGTTCCAGACTGCCCCCGCGAAGTATACGTCACGAATGCGGTCCCGCTCACCACGCCCGCCGTCGCCGTGCTCCCGGAGTATCCCACATTCAGTCCCGTCGCATTCGAACTCCCGGCCGCCAGCAGGACGTTCCCCCCAGCGTTCCATTCCGAACCCACGGTGCTCACTGCGGCCAACAAATCATCGGAGAACCCATCCGCCGCCGCTCCGTTGGATACCACCACGGCTCCACTGGCAAACGCGCCACCCACCCGGATCGTTCCCAAGTTCACCGAAGCAGCCACGCTCCCCACGGCTTTCCGGTACACCGTGCCGGTCACGCTCACCGTCCCGCTCCCCACCGACTCCGACGCCAGCCCGCTCGTGCCCGTTCCGTCCGTCACGTAGTTCACCACCACGCTCCCGCTCTTCGCTCCGGCCGTCGCCGTTCCACTCAGCCCCACCTGCAGCGTGCTCGTGTCGCTCTGACCCGCCCCCAGCAGGCTCA
>JBEBAG010000129.1:0-3436 GCA_041159065.1 Verrucomicrobiota bacterium
GCTCGTTGGACTGCTCACCCTTCCGCCCTGCCTGGCCCAACCTCCCTCTGCGGACCCCCCGCTGCGCGTGGGCATGGAGCTCGCCTATCCCCCCTTTGAAATGGCGGACCCTCAGGGAGCCCCCTGCGGCGTCAGTGTCGACCTCGCCCGGGCCCTTGGCGATTTCCTCCACCGGAAAGTTCAGATCCTCAACCTCCCCTTCGATGGACTCATCGCCTCCCTCAAAACCCGGAAAATCGATCTCATCCTCTCCTCCATGACCGCCACCCCGGAGCGCGAACAAGCCATCGCCTTCTCCGACCCCTACCTCCAAACCGGCCTCTGCCTCCTGCTCCACACCCGATCCCCCGCCCAGTCCCTCCGCGACCTCGACCAACGCGGCACCGTGCTCGCCGTGAAACAAGGCACCACCGGGCATCTCTACGCCACCAAACACCTCCGCAACGCCCAAATCCTCGTGCTCGACCGGGAGTCGGCCTGCGTAGCCGAGGTGGTTCAAGGCAAGGCGGCAGCGTTTCTCTACGATCAGATGTCCGTTCTCAAACACGGGGAGCTCAACCCCCAAACCACCCGCGCCCTGCTGGTTCCCTTCCAAAAGGAGTCCTGGGCCATCGGGCTCCGCAAAGAGGATGCCGCGCTGCGACTTCAGGTGAACGCCTTCCTCGAAGCCTTCCGCTCCAAGGGCGGCTTCCGCGAACTGGCCCGGAAATGGTTGCCCGAACAGCAGGCCGCCTTTGAAAAAATGGGGGTCCCCTTCGTCTTCTAGCTCCCTGCGATGTCCGCACCCCTCCCGCCCGCTCCCAAGCGGAGCCTTTTCTGGCTCTCCCGCAACGCACCCGTTCCCAGCCGGCGGGCGTGCCTGCTCAGCGCACTGCTTCTGACAACCCTCGCCCTCGCCCTTGGCGCATGGATTCTGCACCGCTCGACCCTCCAGTGGAACTGGAGCGCGCTCGCCGAATACTGGCGGCTCTTTTTGGACGGATGGAAAACCACCCTCCAGCTCTCCCTTGCCTCCCTCCTGCTCAGCACCGCTCTGGGAGCCCTCCTAGCCTTTTCGAAAGCCTCCCCCTTCCTCCCGCTCCGGATGGCCGCATCCGCATGGATCGAACTCCTGCGGGGCACTCCCTTCCTCGCTCAGATCTACGTCTTCTTCTACATCGTCGCTGAATCCGTCCGCCTCGAAAACCGGTTCCTTTCCGGCACCCTCTGTCTCAGCCTCTTCTGCTCCGCCTACATTGCCGAAATCCTCCGGGGCGGCATCGCCAGCGTGGGAGAGTCCCAGCGCGAATCCGCCCGTTCCCTCGGGCTCAGCCCTTGGCAGATCCAGCGCCACGTCGTGCTTCCCCAAGCCCTCCGCGCCGCCTTCCCATCGCTCGCAGGACAGCTCGTCTCCCTCATCAAAGACTCCTCCCTGCTCTCCATCATCGGGCTCAACGAGCTCACCCAGAGCGCCCGCAATGTCGCGAGCTACACCTTCAGCAACTTCGAAAGCTACGTCCTCCTCGCCCTCGGCTACCTCCTCCTCACCCTCCCCCTCTCCCTCTGGATCCGTCGCCTCGAATCCCGGCTCCATTATGAAAATTGAGCTGAAAAACCTCTCCAAATCCTTCGGCTCAAGGGTCGTTCTCGATTCCCTCTCCCTCACCCTCGAATCCTCCCGCTGCCTCGTGCTCCTGGGCTCCTCCGGCAGCGGAAAATCCACCCTCCTCCGCATCCTCGCCGGACTCGACTCCCCCGACTCCGGCAGCGTCCTCTTCGATGGCGTCCCCCTCCCGGAATCCGAGGAAAGCCTGCGCCGTTACCGCCAGTCCATCGGCGTCGTCTTTCAGTCCTTCAACCTGTTCCCCCACCTCACCGCACTGGACAACCTGCTCCTGCCCCTGCTCGTCGTCCACCGCATCCCCCAGGCCGAGGCCCGCGCCCGGGCCTTCGCGCTCCTGCACCGCTTCCAACTTGAATCCCACGCCCACCAAAAACCCGCCTCCCTCTCCGGGGGCCAGCGCCAGCGCATCGCCATCGCCCGCGCGCTCGTCACCAAGCCCTCCCTCCTCCTCCTGGATGAACCCACCTCCTCCCTGGACCCCGAAATGACCGCCGAGGTCCTCGACACCCTCCTCGCCCTCCGCGAGGAAGGCTGCCCCCTCATCCTCGTCACCCACGAACTCGGCTTCGCCCGCCGCGCCGCCGATCATCTCGCCCTTCTCAGCGAGGGGCGCCTCGCCGAAGTCGGCCCCCCCGAGCAACTCTTGGACGCTCCCCGCCACGAAAGCACGCGCCGCTTCCTGCAACGCGCCCTGCGCTACTAGCGCCCCCCCTCCGGCCTCCTTACAGCAACTCCCCACTGCGCCGGGGTTCGCTCATGCCCAACTTCCGGTACGCTGGTGCCAGCGCGACCCGCCCCTGGGGCGTCCGCTTCAGATAGCCCTGCATGATGAGATACGGCTCGTTCACGTCCTCGATCGTGCCCGCATCCTCCCCGATCGCGACCGCCAGCGAGTTGATCCCGACCGGTCCCCCATCGAATTTGCAGAGCAACGCCTCGAGGATCCGCTTGTCCATTTCATCAAACCCATCCCGGTCGATATCGAGCATCTCCAGCGCCTGCGCCGCCACCTCCTGGCTCACGTGGTTGCTCGCCTTCACCTGTGCGAAATCCCGCACCCAGCGCAGCAAATTATTCGCCACCCGCGGCGTCCCGCGCGCCCGCGCCGCCACCTCCAAAGCCCCGCCCGCATCCATATTGACCGCCATTAAACCCGCACTGCGCTGCAAAATCTTCTGCAACTCCTCCGCCGTGTAATAGTCGAGCCGACAGTTCATTCCGAACCGCGAACGCAACGGCGACGAGATCATCCCCGAACGCGTCGTGGCCCCCACCAGGGTGAATTTCGGAAGATTCAAACGGACCGAGCGCGCGTTGGGCCCCTGATCAATGATGATGTCCAGTTTGAAGTCCTCCATCGCCGGATACAGGTACTCCTCGATGGCCGGGTGCAGCCGGTGAATTTCATCGATGAAAAGCACGTCCCCCTTCTCGAGGGTCGTCAGCAACCCCGCCAGATCCCCGGCTTTTTCAATGGTCGGCCCGCTCGTGTTTTTGATCTTCACCCCCATCGCATGCGCGAGGATGTGCGCCAGGGTCGTTTTCCCAAGCCCGGGAGGGCCGCTCAACAGGATGTGATCCAGCACATCCCCCCGCTGCAGCGCCGCCTGAACCATCAACTCCAACCGCTGACACACCTTCTCCTGCCCCGCGAATTCACTGAACATGGGCGGCCGCAGCGACACATCAAAGGGCGTATCGGGCGAATCAAGATGGGTTCGGACAAAGTTTTCGGACACGGGAAAAAGGGGTTCGGTTCCGCTCGGCTCTCGCACAAGCCCATGGCCGGCGCAAGCCCGCGCACGCTCCTACTTCGGGACCAGCCACCGCTTG
>JBEBAG010000130.1:0-4613 GCA_041159065.1 Verrucomicrobiota bacterium
TTTCGTTTCGGGGCTCCCACTGCCCCAGGACCACCCCCACGCCGAGCAAAAGTCCCAGCCACGTGTTCATAGCCTTTCTTTAGCACGGATCGGGCCAGTGGCAGCGCGCGTTTCTTGGTTGCCCTCCGCCACTCCTCTTTTATCGTCCCCTCCCCCCGCCCCCCCGGCGAAACCGCTCTTTGTCCTGACCATGTCCAGCCTCATGCCGCCCCGCCCGTCGGTTTGCTCCTCCCCGTGGAGAATCGGAATCGTCTCCAGTCTCTACAACCCGAAATGGGTCGAAGGACTGGCCTCCCATTTTGAATCCGAACTCCGCGCCATCAGCCCCAACGCGCAGTTTGTCTCCTACCAAGTCCCGGGCTCTTTCGAACTGCCCCTCGCCGTCGAACTCCTCGCCTCCTCCGGCAGAGTCGACGCCATCGCCGCCTTCGGCGTGCTTCTGGATGGGGAAACCGCTCACGCCACCCTCGTGGCCCAAGCCATCACCCAAGCCCTCCTCCAAGCCTCCCTCCAGCATCGGATTCCCGTGCTGCACGAGGTGCTCCTGGTCAAAAACGCTGAGCAGGCCGAGGCGCGCTGCCTCGGCACCGAACTCAACCGCGGCGTGGAAGCCGCCCGCGCCGCCGCACGCATGCTTCGCACCGTCGCATCCCTGAAGCTCTCCCGCGAATGAACGACCCACGCACCGCCTCCAACTCCGCCCACCCGACCAAGGCCGGCCTCCGACGCGAGGGACGCGAAGCCGCCGTCCAGTTCCTCTACCAACACGACCAGTCCGAATCGCAGGCCCCTCAGGACCCCCAAGATCCGCCCACCCTCCCCGCTCCCGATGCCGACTTCTGGCGCCTGCGCGGCGCTGCGGGCGACATGGAGGACCCGCCCGCGCCCTACGCTCCAACCGCCGGCAAGGCCCGCGCTTTCGCGGAAACCCTCATCGCCGGAGTGCTCGCCCACCGCGCCGACCTCGACGAAACCATCGCCCGCATCGCCAAAAACTACGAACTCCACCGCATCGCCGCGGTCGACCGCAACATCCTGCGCATCGCCCTCTTCGAACTGCTCCACAACCCGGAGGTCCCCGCACCCGTCGTGATCAACGAAGCCATCGAAATCGCCAAACGCTTCGGCACCGAGGAATCCGGCCGCTTCGTCAATGGCATCCTCGACAAGGTGCGCGCCGAGCTGCCCCCCGAGCGACGCTCCCGCGCCCCCCGCCGGACTCCTCCCGCCCCGCGCCCCCCACAGTCCCCCAAAACCCCTTAGTTCCCAGCGCTCATGGCCTTCGGATTCTTCAAAAACCTCCTCCAAAAGTTCACCGGCCGCCCCGTCGACTGGGACGAACTCGAGGAAGCCCTCATCCGCGCAGACCTCGGCGTCCCCATGTCGCTGAACATCCTCAAGGCCCTGCAGCAAAAACCCGAGAAAATGACCGCCGAGGGCGTCGTCGAGATCGCCCGCGAGGAAATCCTCAAGGTGCTCCCACGCGACAACGTCATGCTGCGCCCCTTCCCCTCCAAACCCAAGGTCCTCCTCGTCGTCGGAGTCAACGGCACAGGCAAAACCACCTCGACAGCCAAGCTCGCCGCGCTTCTCAAAAAGAAGGGCCACAGCGTGCTCCTCGCCGCGGCAGACACCTTCCGCGCGGCCGCCATCGAACAACTCGAAGTCTGGGCCGGACGCATCGGCTGCGACCTCATCAAGGGCCAGTACAACGCCGACCCCGCCGCGGTATGCCACGACGCCTACCGCGCCGCAGAATCACGCAATATCGAATTCCTCCTCTGCGACACCGCCGGACGCCTCCACAACAAGGCCAACCTCATGCAGGAACTCGCCAAAGTCCGCCGTTCCCTCTCGCGCACCGATGAAACGGCGCCCCACGAGGTTCTGCTCGTCGTCGATGCCACCACCGGCGCCAACGCCCTCGTCCAAGCCCGCGAGTTCAAGGAAGTCACCGGGCTCACCGGGATCATCGCCACCAAACTCGATGGCTCCGGCAAAGGCGGCTGCATCATCTCCATCCAGAACGAACTCGGCATCCCCACCCGCTTCGTCGGCACCGGCGAAAAACTCGAGGACTTCGCTTTCTTCGACTCCCGCCAGTTTGTTCAGCAGATGCTCTAGCCCGAGGCTCCTCGCCGCGCACGCGGCTACTTCCGGGGCGGGCGCGCCGCAGGCACCTCCGCCCCTGCCGATTCCAACACCAACCGGTGAAAGGCATCCCGCGCCTTGCCCGAGTCCGGCACCAGCACGTTCTGGACTAAAAACACCGTCACCACGTGATGCTCGGGATCCACCCAGCCGTGCGTGGCGAAGGCACCTCCATGCCCAAAGCTCCCCGCCGGCATCAGCGGAGCCGGACGCTGCTCCGCCAGATTGCACTGCCAGCCCGCCCCGTAAGGCTGCGTCTTTCCCCCAGCCTCCACCGGACGCGTCATGTCCCGCACCGCCGCCTCCGAAAGCACCCGAACCCCATCCAAAATCCCCCCCTGCGCGATCATCGCGTAAAAACGGGCCAGGTCGGGCGCGGTCGAAAAAAGCCCGCCGGAAGGCTCCACCATGTGGGTGACCGAGGCATCGCTGGTGACAAACGGATTGTAACCCGGAACCAAGGCCCCGGAATCCTCGTCCCGCTTGTAGGTGCGAGCGAGCCTCGCCCGAAGCGCATCTCCGGGATGAAACACCGTGTCCTTCATTCCAAGGGGCTCAAAGAGGCGCGTCCGCAGAAAGTCCTCGTACTTCATTCCAGACACCACCTCCAACAAGCGGCCCGCGATCGTCGGGCCGAACCCGTACTCGTAGGCAGATCCCGGCTCGAAAGCGAGGGGGGCCTTGAGCAGGCCGCCCACATAGGCCTTCAGCGAAATGGCGCCGTCCGTCGCCTTGCGCGGGGGAAACGCAATGCCCGCCGTGTGGCTGAGCAGCATCCGCAAGGTGATCGGCTTCATCGGCGCCGCTCCATGCGCCAGCTTGACTTGCCCCAACTCCGGCAACCAACGGGATGCCGGGGCGTCCAACGTCACCTTGCCTTCATCCACCAGAATCGAGATCGCCGCCGCGTTGATCGATTTGGTCATCGAAGCGATCCAGAACACGGCGTCTTTTTCCATGGGGCGCCCCTTCTGGACATCCGCCATTCCGACCGCCTCGTGGTGGACCGTTTTCCCATTTTCAAGCACCAGCGTGACGATCCCGGCGGCTTGCTTGGCGGCAACCGCCGACTCCATCGCCGGACGGATCTGGTCCAGTTTGGATGGATCCAGCGCATGGAGCACGCCGGGAAGAAAAAGGGTGAGTAGAATGGCGGGGAACGCGTTTTTCATGGGGAATTTGGCAATGCAACCGGATGGGCATGGCCCCACTCGGGGCTTCCCCCCGTGGAACCGCGCCAGAGCGGAAGCCCTCGGCGACGCATCCCCTGTTTAACCCCGCGCCCCATCCAAAGTTGCGGGGGGCTCGAACCGGGGGGGGACGCGCCCAAACGCCGCGGGAAATCCGAGCGCGAAAACCAGAAATGGAAACACCCAACCGCTCTTGAGCGCATGCGGATCGCCCGCCCCAAACCTCAGGAAATCCAGCAATTCCTCCCCCGAGAGCCCTCCCCCTTGAGACACGTGGTACCCCAAGGATCCCAGCGGCCAGCTCAGCACAAAAAGCCCCCCAGAAACCACCGCCGCCCACCAGCGGACCGAGAAGCCAAAACACGCCAGCAAAACGCAAAAACCCAAGGGCACCAAAACCCACATCGCCCCCAAGACCCCCATCCACTGCAGGCCTGCCGCAAAGCCCTCCGGCGTGCCGCCCGCAAGCCCCAGGATTCCGCTCACGCGCGCCAGAAAATCCGTCACGCGCTCGCTCATCAGAGATCCCCCCCCGAGATTCCCGAGCCACTCCATGCCCGCAGACACCACGCCCGCAAACCGCCCCAACATGGCAGAGGGCACCCGTCCGTAAGCCATCGCAAGCACCACACCGCACCACGCAAACGCCACCAATCCAAACCCCGCCATCCCCAACCCAAACCGAATCGGACTGCGCACCGGAACCACCCGCAGCAGCCACCTCCCAAAAACCGCCGCTCCGATTACGGGGGCCCAGTGAAAATACCCGATCCACCGCAACCCCTCCCAGCCGCCCCTCATTTCCAATTCCAAACGCCAAGCCAACCCGCAGAAAACCCCCAGGACGGCGAGGCTCCAAAGCGCCTTCCAAACAGACACCGTTCGCTTCACAAGCAACTCTGAGCGTGCATCATTCATCATTGGTTCCATCTCACAAAAAGGACAGGGAGAGACACTCGCGCCTCCACGACACGCGCCCCCTCCCTCGTGGATAGCACCTTCCACCGCATGCAGCACTCACAAGCCTCGTTCAAAAGGAACCCCACGCGCCAGAGTCCCCGTGGAAGCAGGCCGCAAACCCCCATGGCGGGATTTCTTCCGCAAGGCGGATCGGCCCAAGACGGACTGCTATGTCTTTGGAATCTTTCCCCAAAACGCATGAACCCCAACCCCCTCCCGCTCCCGTGGAAATTCCCCGCGCCCAACCTCGCCCAGTTCCTGCTCTAAGCCGATGACCAAGGCCTTCTGAAGCCCCCCCATGGGCCTGGATTT
>JBEBAG010000131.1:0-9397 GCA_041159065.1 Verrucomicrobiota bacterium
GACCCGAGTCAGGCGTTGAGTGATGGGCCCAATCAGGTTCCGCTCGCGGAGTTGCCTGCGCTCTTGAGTAAACTGACCCGGATCCATGCCCTGGCGAACGAATAGAACGCAGCGGGCTTTCTGGACGGCGGTCTCGATGGTCTTGCTGACGGCCTCCGAGGACTGCCTGGCTCAGGAAGGGCGTCGGGACCCAGTGCGGGCCGGCGATCACTTGCCGGAACAGAAGGAGCGCCTTGCTGGCCCCGAGTCCTCACCGGAGGGGGAGCCGAAAGCTGTCGAAAAGAAGGAGGGCACGCCGAGCCTGCCGCCCCTTTCGATTCCCTTGGTGGTGGGTTTTCCCAGCTTTGGGCTGCGTTTGCCTGATTTGGACGATCGGGGCCGTTTGCGGAACCTGTTTGTTTTGGGGGCGGTGGAACAGATGAATGAACAGGATGTGCAGATTAAGCAGAGCCTGTTGGAAACCTACAATGATGACGGGAGCCGTTCCCTGTCGATTGACCTGCCGGAGGCGATCCTGAACCGTTTCACGCGGATGCTCGTTTCCAAGGTGCCGGTGACCATTCGAACGGACGATTTCGAGCTCAAGGGAGCCGGCTTGGAATACGACACGGTCCGGTTTGAAGGGGAACTGCGGGGACCTGTGAAGATGGTGCTCTACAATGCGCAGATTGGGGACGCGGCGGGCCGCCCGAAGGCTTCGCCCTCCAAATGAACGGGGATCACGCGGTGAAAGAAATTTTGAGCATGAAAGAACGAGCATCGGCAAAACGGTGGGTAGGGGGAGGAGTCCTTGGGGCCGCTCTCCTTCTGGGAATCCTCGGGGGGCGGACGGTGCAGGCGCAAAGTCCGGGGAAATCCACCGGACTTTCGCTCTCGGACCCGATCTTGGGGGGAGGCGCCGCGCTTTCTGGGGAGAGCGCGAAAAAGGGGCTTCCGGTGCTGCCGGAGAAGGGGGGCCGGAAGGAGGCGGCCGGGGCGAAGGATTCCCAAGCGGTGGAGTCCTACACGGAGATCACGGCGCAGGGCGGATTGAAGTTCAGCCGCGACGAGAACCAGGCGGTATTTCTATCCGAGGTGGTGGTGAGTAATCCGGATTTTTCGCTGACGTGCGACAAGCTGACGGTGATTTTGCGCCGCACGGGAAAGTTGGCGGGAGGCGAGTCCGCCGCTCCCAAGGTGTTGGAGGGCGAAAAGGGTGAAAGGGGCGAAAAGGGTGAAAGGGGTGAGAAGGGCGGAGGCGGGATCGAGAAGGCGATTGCCGAGGGGAACGTATGGGTTTCGCTTGAGCGCTGGAATGAGAAGGGGGAATCGGAGCGCAGTGTGGGCCGGGCTCAGAAGGTGATTTACGAGGCGGACTCGGGAGACATTTCGCTGATCGGGTGGCCGGTACTGGAACAGAAGGGAAACCGGATGGAGGTGCCGGGTGACAAAGGGGTGATTGATCTCAACCGGAAGGGGACTTTGGTGACGCGTGACCCGGTGAAGGCGGTTTTCAAGAATCCGAACGATGGGAAACGCTGAGCAAGCGAGGGGCGCGGGGGGGATGGGCAGGATGGAATCCCCGGCGGGGACCGGGGGGACGGGGCCTTGGCTTTTGGAAACGCAAAAGCTGGTGAAGGTGTATGGTCAGCGTGCGGTGGTAAACGGGGTGGATATCCGGGTCGGGGCGGCGGAGATTGTGGGGTTGCTGGGACCCAATGGCGCCGGGAAGACGACGAGTTTTTACATGATGGTGGGGTTGGTGCGTCCGAATGCGGGGCGGGTGATTTTCGGGGGGGAGGATGTGACGGAGCTCGCGATGTATCAGCGGGCCCGGCGAGGCATGGGGTATCTGCCTCAGGAGGAGTCGATTTTCCGCAAGCTCACGGTGGAGGAGAATCTTCTGGCGATTCTGGAGACCTGCAATTTGAGCAAGAAGGAGCGAAAAGAACGTTGCGCGGAGCTGCTCGAGCAGTTTGGAATTACCCACGTGGCTAGGCAACTGGCACTGACGCTCTCGGGCGGAGAAAGACGGCGTTTAACGATCGCTCGTTCGCTGGTGACCAGCCCGCGTCTCTTGATGCTGGATGAGCCCTTCAGCGGGGTGGACCCCATCGCCGTTGCCGATGTGCAGCAAATCATCGTCGGATTGCGCAAAACCGGGCTCTCCATTCTCATCACCGATCACAATGTGCGCGAGACGCTGTCGATTGTGGATCGCGCGTATTTGATCAACGAGGGGCGGGTGGAGACTCAGGGTACCAAAGAATTTCTGGTCAATGATCCGGTGGCCCGCCGGGTGTATCTCGGGGAGGGCTTCCAGATGTAAGTGTTAGTGCAGCAAGTCCATAAAAAACATAAACCCCAATAGACATCCGCCTCTGCCAGAAGGGCGTGTGCCAGCCGAAAGGAGAATCAGCATGCAGACCGCTAATGTGAATGTTCCTGTTCGAGTGGATGGTCGACACATCACCGTGACCGAGGCCATGAGGCAGCACGTGACGTACAAGGTGGAACAGTTGCACTTGGACTATCCGCGCATCATCGAGGTGCACGTGGTGGTGGACGTCCAAAAACATGGGAACCGTCATTTTGCGGAGGTCATTCTCCGCTGCGCAGACCACATCACCCTCGAGGCTTCTGAGACCTCCGATGATCTGTATGCCTCTCTGGATGCGTCTTTTGCGAAAATCGCCCAGCAGATGCGCAAGGCCAAGGCAAGGCACCTTCTCGGGCATCGTTCCAAGCACAAACCCAGTGCGGAGGCCGCCTAGGCGCCCTCCCCATCTGCGCCCTCCGCCTGTCTGTTGAGAACGGGGCTCCTGGACGGGAGCCCCGTTTTTCATGCGTTAATTTTGGAGGGCGGCCAGGATGGCGTCCCCCATGCCGGCGGTGGTGGTGCGGGTGGTTCCCTCGCTCCAGATGTCGCCGGTGCGGAAGCCCAGGTCGATCGCCTTGCGCACGGCCGCATCGATGGCGTCGGCGGCGGCATGCAGTCCGAGCGAGTAGCGCAGGAGCATGGCGGCGGAGAGGATCTGGGCGATCGGATTCGCGATCCCTTTTCCGGCGATATCGGGGGCGGTGCCGCCGGAGGGTTCAAAGAGGCCGAAACGGCCGGTGGGCAGTTCCTTGGTTCCGAGGGAGGCGCTGGGCAGCATCCCGAGCGAACCCGCGATCATGGCCATTTCGTCGGAGAGAATGTCGCCGAAGAGGTTCTCGGCGAGCACGACGTCGAATCCGCGCGGGTTGCGTACCAGTTGCATGGCGGCGTTGTCCACGTAGAGATGGTGGAGTTCGACCCCGGGGTACTGTTGGGCGATGCGCGTGACGGTTTTGCGCCACAGCACCCCGTTCTCGAGAACATTGGCCTTGTCGATGGAGGTGACTTTGCGGCGGCGCTTCTGGGCGGCTTGGAAGGCGACGTGGGCGATGCGTTCGATTTCGCTTTCGCGGTAGACCATCGTGTCGATGGCCACCGATTCCCCTTGGTCGGTGTGCGTGCCCTTGGGTTGGCCGAAGTACAAACCGCCGGTCAGTTCGCGCACACAGAGGACGTCGAAGCCGCCCTCGATCAGGTTTTCCTTAATCGGGGAGGCGTGGGTGAGGTTGGGATAGCAGAGCGCGGGGCGAAGGTTGGCGAAGAGCTGAAAGTGTTTGCGCAGCGGCAGCAGCGCGGCGCGCTCGGGCTGTTCATTGGGAGGGAGCGACTCCCACTTGGGGCCGCCGACCGATCCGAAAAGGATGGCGTCGGATTGTTCGCAGACGCGCAGGGTGTGCTCGGGGAGGGCTCGGCCATCCACGTCAATGGCGATGCCCCCGACGCGCGCTTCGGTGAATGCGAGCTCAAAACCAAATTGAGCCTGGGCCGCCTGCAGCACGCGGATGGCTTGGGCCATCACTTCGGGTCCGATGCCGTCTCCGGAGAGGACGGCGATTTTGAAGGTTTGCATAGAGCCCGCGAGAGTAGCGGGAGAGGCGATCGCAAGAAAACCCCGGAATGCCCCGGTTTGCCGGTCCCGGATTAGCGCGGAAGCGAGCGCAGTTGGCGGATGGCCTCGGCCATGTCCGGGGCTCGGAACACCGAAGTGCCCGCCACCAGCGTGTCCGCGCCCGCTTTCACACAGAGCGCGCCGGTCTCTTGGGTGACGCCCCCATCCACCTCCACGCGGTAGTCCAGCCCCAGTTCACGCCTCGCCGCGTGGGCGTGGCGGATTTTCTCAAGCATCGGGGTGAGGAAAGATTGCCCCCCGAAGCCGGGCTCCACGGTCATGACCAGCAGGAGGTCAATCTCGCGTAGGTAGGGCAGCAACGCATCGAAGGGGGTCCCGGGACGCAGGGAGAGGCCGCAGGTGCAGCCGGCCTTGCGGATCGCCCGAAGGGTCTCTTGCACGTCGCAGTCCGCCTCGACGTGGATGGTGATGTTGCGGCTGTTTTGGGTGAAGCGGGGAAAATACCGGTCGGGCCGGGTCACCATCAGGTGAGTGTCGAGCGGGGCGCTGGCCACGAGGGAGGCCGCTTGGACAAAGGCCGGACCAAAGGAGATGTTGTCGACGAAGTGCCCGTCCATCACGTCCATGTGGAGCCAGTCGGCTCCTGCGGACTGGGCGCGGCGGATCTCGTGGTGGAGGTTTCCGAAGTCACAGGCGAGGACGGAGGGAGCGACGAGAAGGGGATGCATGGCGGAAGAGGCAGGCTTCGGAAGGTTGGGGGGAGGGGAAGTCGGGTGACCAGTCGAAAATCGGTGAGGGAACGGGAAGAGAAAGACCGTGGGGAGGATCCGCGCAGGGGAGCCTGCCGGTTTGGGGGGAGCGATTTTGCGGTGGGGCGGGTTCGAGGGGGCCTTGTTGGCATGATGCCTGCGATTGGAAAAGGGGCTTTGCGCCGGTTTGGCGCGAGGCGCGCTCCCTCCCAACCCCTCCCCGAAGTCCATGCGGAACTCCCTGCTTTTCCCATCGGTTGTCCTGTGTGCCGCCCTCTGGCTGGATTCGTCGGCCTCGCTCCGTGGCGCTTCCGCCTCGTCCAAGGAGATCACGGGGGCCCGTGAATGGGCTCGGCGCAGCGTGTTTCCCGAGGCGGCCTCGATGCCGTTTCGGTTTATGCTCGGGGGAAACTCCTCGAGCGAGGTGCTGCCGCACTGGCAGTGCACAGAGACGGCGAGGGAGTTGGATTCTCATCGGCGCGAGCGCACCCGGCTCTGGTCGGATCCGGCTTCCGGCTTGCAGGTGCGGATCGTGGCCACGGAGTACACGGATTTTCCGGTCGTGGAATGGACCCTCTGGGTGAAAAATCAGGGAACCGCAGACTCTGCCCTGCTCGAGGATATCCGGGGACTCGATGTGCTTTGGGAGCGCGGGGAGGCGGGGGAATTCGTGCTGCACGGGGTGCGAGGTGATTCGTGTGTCGCGGAGAGTTTCCGGCCGTACGCGCAGAAGTTGGGCCCGGGGACGGTGAAGCGTTGTTCGCCCCCGGTTTCGGGAGAGAAGGTTTCGGGCAAATCATCGGACGGCCCGGATGGATGGCCCTACTGGAATCTGCAGTGGCCCGGGGGCGGAGTGATTTTGGCGGTGGGCTGGCCGGGGCAGTGGGAGGCGGTGTTTTCCCGGGATCAAGAGCGGGGGGTGCGGGTGAGGGCGGGGCAGCAGCTCACGCGCCTCGTGCTGAAGCCCGGCGAGGAGATTCGCACGCCTTCCACCACGCTCCTTTTTTGGGAGGGTGACGACGTGGTGCGTGCTCAAAACTTGTGGCGCGCATGGTATCTCGCCCATGTGCTCCCTCGGGTCGGGGGAGAACCGCAGCCCCCCGTCACGCAGATCCAGGTGGATGGCTCGTTGGCGAACTGGTCCAGAGTTCAGAAATATGTGGATGCAAACATCAAGCCGGACATCTGCTGGCGTGACGCAGGGGGAAGCAATCCGTGGTATCCGATTGCCGGCGGCCCTTTTTCCGATCCCAAAAAAATCTGGTTGAATACCGGTACCTGGGAAGTGGATCCAGAGAAGTACCCCCAAGGATTCAAGCCTTTTAGCGACAAAGTGCGCGCGCTTGGGATGCAGTTTCTCTTGTGGTTTGAACCGGAGCGCGTGGGGAATCCGAATTCGTGGCTGGGGCGCAATCATCCGGAATGGCTTTTACCCGGCAACAGCGCGGGGGACGTGCTCAACCTAGGCGATCCGGCGGCCCTCCAGTGGCTCACCGAGCATATCCACGCGATGATCCAGTCGCAGGGCTTGGACTGGTACCGTGAAGACTTGAACGGAGGCAACTACGGTACGGCTTGGAGGCGCAAGGACGCCCCGGATCGCCAGGGGATGACCGAGAATCAATACGTGCAGGGCCATCTCGCTTTTTGGGATGCGTTGCGCCGGCGCAACCCCGGGTTGCGGATCGACTCGTGCGCATCGGGGGGAAGGCGGAATGATTTGGAAACGATGCGGCGGGCGGTGCCTCTGCTGCGCAGTGACTGGTCGGTGACGGCCTTTGCCAAGGAGCCGCTCCAGGTCGAGGGCAACCAGGCGCAAACCTTCGGCCTCTCCTCCTGGCTTCCCTGGCAGGGCGCGGGCGTCCCCTTCTTGAATGACCCCTATGCCGTGCGCAGCTACTACCTGGCCGGTTTTGGCATGGTTTCCGCCGGGGACTGGACCCAGAGCGACGCGGCGCGCGCGAATACGATCCGGGGGTATACGGAGGCGCGCCGGGTCGCTCCGCTGTTGTTTGGGGATTACTATCCCCTCACCCCGTACCGTCTCGATCGGAGTTCGTGGATGGCCTGGCAATTCCATCGCCCCGACCGAGACGAAGCGGTGGTGCAGGCGTTCCGGCGACCGGAGTCGACGGAGGAGACCCTGACCGTGAAACTGCGTGGATTGGATCCCGAGCGCCGCTACGCCGTGGAGAATCTGGATGGAGGCAGGGAGGTTCGGCGTGGCGAGGAACTTCTGCGGGGGGTGGAGCTGCGGCTTCCCGAGCGCCCGGCAGCCCTGGTGCTTCTGATCAAGGCCGTGCCGTAAGGGATCGCATGGTGGTGCGGCGGCGCGAACCGTCTTGAGGGGCGGGGGGGCTGCGGCGATTTCAAAGGTGCGGGGATACCTCCGGAGGGGGGGGCTGCGGCGATTTGGGAGTGTGGAGAGAACCAACGAGCTTCCAAAGATTGCGATCGTGATAGTGGTCTGGAATGGGCTGGAGGACACGCTGGAGTGCATTCAATCCCTGGCAAAGGACCGCTATCCCAACAAAGAGTTGGTGCTGGTGGACAATGGATCCAGTGATGGATCTGCGGAGGCTGTGCGCAAGGAATGGCCCGGGGTTCATGTGGTGGCGCTTTCCCGCAACGCGGGCTTCACGGGGGGGAATAATGCGGGTCTGACGGAGGCGTTTCGTTTGGGGGCGAAGTACGCGTTTCTTTTGAACAACGACACCACGGTCGAGCCGGACGCCCTTTCTGCTCTGGTGGAATGTGCTCAGAGGGAGCCCGGAGCGGCGATCCTTGCACCGGTCACGCATTACTATGATGCGCCGGGGGAGGTGTGGTTTTCCGGGGCGGTGCTGGATCTCGCGCGAGGGGAGGCGGTGCATCAGCCTGCGGGGGAGCGCATGGAGGAGGGGGCGGCCTACCCCTCGCCCTGGGTCACGGGGTGTGCGATGTTGGTGCGCCTGATTGCCGTGGAGCTGGTGGGGGGGCTGGATGACCGGTTTTTCCTGACGTGGGAGGATGTGGACTGGTGTGTGCGGATGCGCGAGGAGGGCTGGGAGGTGTTGGTGGTTCCCTCTGCGCGGATCTTTCACAAATGCAGCCGGGCGACGCGGCGACTGGGCGGAATCCGCTGCTATTATGCGGTACGCAACAGCCTGCTTTTGGCTCAGAAACATGCGGGGCTGGCGTACTGGTCGGCGCTGGGATGGGTGGTGTGGAATCATTTCCGGGAGTCTTGCCGGGAGGTCGCCGGGGAGCGGGCGCGTTGCCTCGCCGTGTTGTGGGAGGGGCTGAGGGATCACTGGATGGGGCGTTACGGATGCCGTCCGGCTGCGCTGGACCGGATGCGCCGCTGAGGGCAGGGAAACGGGAGGGGGACAGGGAAGCTATGGAGGGGCTGGTGCAACAGTTTTGGAATGGTGGTGTTGCGGGCTTAGGCCACAGGAAAGGCGGGGGTCTTTCCGCACTCGGGGAGAACAGGGAGTGGCGGCGGCGAGTGCGGAAAGCCCAAGTCTTTTAGGGGTTCCAAGCGGGGCGTGCGGGCGAGCGGTGGAAGATGAGTTTTTGGGGGGACTTGCGGTATGAGACTGGCGATCACTTCGCTGTATTTGCCGAGTGGCAGCAAGATAGGGGTTGGCTATCAGGTGCACCATTTCGCCAGCCAAATGGTGGGGCGTGGGCACGAGGTGGTGGTGTTTTCGCAGAGCGCTGCCTCCGAGGATGCGACCTACACGGTGGAACAGATTCCCCCGCGGAAGTCGTTGCGCACCTTTGGCTTTGCCTGGGATTTGAGGGGGGTGAACTTTTCGGGGTTCGACGTGCTGCATGCGCATGGGGATGACTGGTTTTTGTGGGGCAAACGAAGGCCTCGCCATGTGCACACCTTTCACGGTTCCTGCTTGGCGGAGTGCCTCCACGCGCAGGGCTGGAAGGCGCGGCTGAGGATGGGGATGCTGGCGGTCTGTGAGACCAATGCGCTGGGGCTTTGCGACGAGGCGGTGGCGGTTTCCGAGAACACGCGGCGCTACATCCCCTGGGTGAAGCGCGTGATTCCGAATGGGGTCGATACCGCGTCGTTTTTTCCGGGAGAGCGCAAGTCGCCCATTCCCTCGGTGCTGTTTGTGGGCACGTTGCATGGCCGAAAGCGCGGCCGCGCGTTGGTGGAGGTGTTCCAACGCGAGGTGCGTGCGAAGGTTCCGGAGGCGGAGCTTTGGATGGTGTGCGAGGAGCCGGTGCGCGCGCCCGGGGTGCGCTGGCTGGGGAAAATGGCGACCCCGGATCTGGCGGAGCGCTACCGCGAGGCGTGGGCGTTTTGTTTGCCCAGCAGCTACGAGGGATTTGGGGTGCCCTACATCGAGGCCATGGCCTCGGGCACGGCGGTGGTGGCGACGCCGAATGCCGGGGCGTTGGAGGTGACGGCCTGCGGGCGTTTTGGACTGGTGAGCGCGTTGCGTGAGCTGGGGCAAGCCCTTGTGCGGGTGCTGCTGGATGGCCGGTTGCGGAGTGCCCTCGAGGGGCATGGACTCGAGCGCGCCAAGGATTTTCAATGGGACAGGATTTGCCAGAGCTACGAGCGTCTCTACGGGATGGAGCCGGCGCGGGCGGGCAGAGTTGCAATCCAGGGGGAAGGAACATGAAGCGAGTGGCATTGTTTGCGAGTGCCTTTCATCCAAGCTTGGGGGGCGTGGAGGAGGCGGTCTGGCAGTTGGCGACGCATCTGGAGCGCCG
>JBEBAG010000132.1:0-2694 GCA_041159065.1 Verrucomicrobiota bacterium
AGCAGGGGAAGGCGTCCGGGAAGGGTTGCCAGGGGGAGGGCATTGCCCTGGGTGGAGCAGAGTCGCTGCACTTCCAGAGTTCCCACGGGAAGAGCGGCACCGTCGCGGGTGTTGGCAAGGAGGTCGGAATCGTTTTTCCACCAATCTGGAGACTCGGCGGCGGACCGGGTTTCCCAAGCTCCCCAGCGCAGCCCCAACATTTCGGTGTCGTCGGGGGACTGGGGCGGGAGAAAGAGGAGGGCGCGCCCTGCGGTGGCGTGGTCGAGGAGTTGCCGGTGAAGGGGGTCTTCCGGTTTGGGCAGACGCGCCTGCCACACCACGAGGGCGGTTTCTTCCCAGGGGATCTCGTGGGCGCGCTCGGGTGGGAGGCGGAGGGTTGGGTAATCGCGGCCGGGTTCGAGGGGGGCGGCGAGGGCTGCGGTGAGCGGGAGGGCCTCGGCGGGTTCTTCAGAGACCACGACCGAGCGCAGCGGCGGGGGCGGCTCGAAGACGAAGTGGAAGGAGTTGTTGGAGGGGTTGGAGTCGGCGGGCAGTTCGACCCGGCCCCAGCCCCGGGTGAGCGTTTTGTCGATGGGCAGGGAGAAGGAATGAAGTGTGAGCTGGGAGTCCTTGAGGGAAACCTTGGAGGTGGTGGCGACTCCGTTGAGGACAAAGCGCAGGGGGACTTCCTGAGGGGCGGCGTCGAGGGATCGGCGGGCGAGGTGCAGGTCGAATTGGAGTTCGGCGCGGTCGGCGGATTGTTTGCGGGAGAGGTGTTCGAGGCGGATGCCCAGGTCGTCTTCAGGCGGTTGGGGGAAGCTGAGGACGTGAAAACGGAGGGCGGGCAGGGCGGCGAATGCGGTCCGGAGATTTTGCCAGCGACCATTATTGCGATCCCAGTCGCCCTTTTGGAGGTCGCTCAGGATCCAAATTTCCGTGCGGCCGGTTTTGTGGAGGGTGATGTAGTCGAGAGCACTTTGCAGGAGTGCCGGGAGGTTGGCTTGGGTCTCGGTGGGGCCGCATTGCGGGAGATCCAGCAGAGCCTCCGGGTTGGGGAGGGGAAGGGGCTCGAGGGAAGCGCTCTCGATCAAAACCACCTTGGAGCGCGCGCCTGAGGTTTGCCGGAGCGCCTTGGAGACCTTTTGGAGGGCGACTTCCCGTTTGCTGGAGGGCAGGGCGGTGGGGTGTTGCTCCATGCTGGCGGAGCGATCAAGCAGGACCAGAACGGTGTCCGGAGCGCCGCCAGTGAGGCCGAGCCAGCCGCCAGCCAGTGGACGGGTGATGGCGAACAGGATGCAGGCGAGGGCGAGAACCCGCAGTCCCAGGATGAGGATTTGTTTGAGGCGGGAAAGGCCGCGGTTTTGCTGCTGGGCGATCCGCAGAAACATCATGGCGGCCCAGGGGAGGGGTTTGCGGCGCCAGAGATGGACCAGGTGAATGATCACCGGAAGGGCGGCCACCGGAAGCGCCACAAGGTAGGAGGGCTCCAGAAAGGTCATCGGGCGCCTTTTTTCGGGGTTCTGCCCAGTAGAAAGCGCGCCACAGCGGCTTCGTAGGATTCGTGAAGAAAGACCCGGTGGTAATCGATCCCCGTATTGCGTACCAGCGAGTCGATCGAGCGGAGGTACTCGGCAACGGCGTTCCGGTAATTGCGCGCGATGAGGGAAGGATCGGCCAGGAGGCTTTCCCCGCCTTCGAGGTCCACGAAGCGGGCGGGCTTTTCAAAATCGAAGTCGATTTCCTGTCGGTCGAGGAGGTGAAAGGCGGCGACGTCGTGTTTGCGGAAGCGCAGGTGCTGGATGGCGGATTGGAGTTCTTCGGGCGGAGCAAAGAAATCAGAGAGGATGACGACGAGGGCACGCTGGCGGAGGCGCTCGGCGGCGTCGTGGAGGGAGGAAAGGAGGGTGGTGTCGCCGGAGGCGCGGAGTTTGGCCATTTGATCCAGGACGAGGCCGAGGTGGCCTGCGCCCCGGCGTGCCGGGATTTCAAGAGGGGCCGGGTCCATGCTCCAGAGGCCGACGGCGTCGCCCTGTTTGGCGGCGAGATAGGCCAGGGTGCCCGCGATTTGGAGGGCCAAGTGCAGGCGGTTGGCGGCGGCCGGGCCGAAGGCCATGGAGCCGCTGGTGTCCACGAGCAGACAGAGGCGCAGGTTGGTGTCGGCCTCGAATTCCTTGATATAAAAGCGGTCGCTGCGCCCCCAGGTGCGCCAGTCCAGACGGCGGGTGTCGTCGCCGGGGACGTATTTGCGGTACTGGGCGAATTCGAGCGAGGAACCGCGGACCGGGCTGCGGTGCTTGCCGGACACGCTCCCGAGCATGGCCTGGCGCGCATGCAGGGGCAGGGCCATCAGGCGCGCCAAAACGGCGGGATCGAGAAAAGACCGGGGCTCGCTCATGGCCGGAGGGGCGTGGCGCGGGATCAGGCTTCCTTCGCGAGTTCCTCTACGAGGCGTTTGGCGATGTCCCGGCTGGAAACGCCCTCGCTCTCCGCCGTGAACGTCGTCATCACACGGTGGCGCAAGACGGGGTCGGCGACCTCCATGAGGTCCTCCATTCGCACCACGTAACTGCCGTGAAGAGCGGCGCGCGCCTTGGCGCCCAAGATCAGGTATTGGACGGCGCGAGGTCCGGCCCCCCAACTGACCCAGGGGCGTATCCATTCGGGTGCCTCCGGACCGTTGGGCCGGGTGCGGCGCACCAGATCCACTGCAAATTC
>JBEBAG010000133.1:0-10824 GCA_041159065.1 Verrucomicrobiota bacterium
CGGTTCTGATCGTCGATGATGCGCCGGAGAACATCACGGTGCTCAAGGAGGTGCTCGCCGGGTTGTACCGGATCCGGGTGGCGACCTCGGGGGAGCGGGCACTGGAGATTTGCAGGGAGGAATCCAAGCCGGACCTGGTGCTTTTGGACGTGATGATGCCCGGGCTGGACGGGTATGCGGTGTGCCGGTCTTTGAAGCGGGATCCGTCGACTTCGCATGTGCCGGTGATTTTCATTACGGCGCTCAAGGAGTTGCGGGACGAGGAGCGCGGGCTGGCGGTGGGGGCGGTGGATTACATCACCAAGCCGATCAATGCGGCGATCGTCAGGCAGCGGGTGCGCACGCATCTGGAGCTGCAGTCCAAGCGCCAGGCGCTGGAGGATTTGAGCCGCAAGTATGCGTTGTATTTGTCGCCGGAGCTTGCGGAGGAGATTCGCCGGGGGAACAACCAGGCCACGGTGAGCGCCTCGCGCAAGGAGATCACGGTGTTTTTCTCGGATTTGGAGGGGTTTACCAAAAAGGCGGAGGCGATGTCTCCGGAGGATCTGGGCTTTGCGCTCAACCATTATTTTCAAAGCATGGCGCGCATCGTGGCGCGGCATCACGGGACGCTCGACAAGTACATAGGGGATGCGGTGATGGTGTTTTTTGGGGACCCGATTTCGCGCGGGGTGAAGGAGGATGCGGTGGCCTGCGTGGAGATGGCGCTGGAGATGCAGCGGGAGATGGCGCAGGTGGAGGCGGAGTGGCGCTGGCGTGGGATTGAGGAGACGCTGCGGGTGCGCATGGGGATTGCGACGGGGCCGTGTGCGGTGGGGAATTTTGGATCGGCGGAGCAGCTCACCTACACGATTTTGGGAAACACGGTGAATCTCGCCGCGCGGCTGGAGAGCGTGGGGGAACCCGGGAGCGTGGTGGTTTCGGAGTCGACGTGGCGTTTGGTGTCGGAGCGTTTTGAGGGGCGCGCGCTGGAGCCGGTGCAACTGAAGGGGTTCAGCGAACCGATGCGGGCTTATGCGGTTGCGGCGGGTGGCGTTGGCTGCGGGTGAGGGATGGTGAGGGGGGGAGGGGATTTTGTTCCGGGGCGGCCTTGGTCTGCCGTTCCGAGCGGAGGGGGTAGCCGTTCGGGTAATAGCGGCAAGGGCGTGTTCGAGAGAGAGTGGAGTCGGTTCCTCTTCCTTTCTTCTCCCCATGAAACTCCCCCTTGGTGCCTTCTCCTGGATTTTGGTTTGGACCGCTCTGAGTGGATCAGGGCCCCTGCACGGGGCTGAAAAGCCGAAGGTGCGCGTGCTTGATCCGTTCAATCATCTCGATCCGAGGACGGTGCTGGTCAGGAATGTGAGCGCCAAGGTGGTCTCGCATCCGGATCCCGCGCATCACCGGGTGTTGGAGATACGCGCGGACTTCGCCAATCCCGAGGCGTGGTATTATTTACAAAAAAACTTTCCGCCCGGAACGATCCAGCCGGCGAAGCATACGGCGGTGCGTTTTTTTGTGCGCAGCGACAGTGCGACCGTGGTGAGCCTGCAGTTGATGAGTGCGGATCGGGAGAAGCTGGAGGCGCAGGGAAAGAGCGGAATTTATTTCCGACTCGTGGAGGCGGGTCCGAGCTGGACGGAGGTGGTGGTGCCCCTGAGCGAGTTTAAAACGGCGGGCATGAAACTTTGGAAAAATGGAGCGCAGGTGGTGTTGCCGGCGTTGGAGCCGATTCCAGAGGGGGACGTGGCCAGAATTGGGGCGGTGCAGTGGGTGTTCGATGTCAACCGCAGGGGCACGAGCACGGTGGCGCACCTGCAGGTGGAGGGTTTGGGGTTGGTGGAAAAGTAGAATGAGGCGAGGGGCTTGGGGAGTGTGGTAGGGTGGCGGAATGGCAGGAGGAAAAACGTTTAGTGAGCTGGGGGTTTCGGCGCCGTTGCTACGGGCTTTGGAGAAGCAGCACATCGCCGTGCCCACGGCGATTCAGGAGCTGGCGATGCCGGTGGTTGCGGAGGGGCGGGAGGTGTACCTGCATTCGGAAACGGGCTCGGGAAAGACGCTGGCCTACCTGTTGCCGCTGTTTGAAAAGCTCGACTTGAAGCGGGAGGCGACCCAGGTGGTGGTGCTCGCTCCCACGCACGAGCTGGCGATTCAAATTCAGCGGCAGGCGTGCGATTTGGCTCAGCACTCGGGAATGGCCGTGAAGACGCTGCTGCTCATCGGGGGCACCTCCATGGACCGCCAGTTGGAGAAGCTCAAAAAGAAGCCGCATCTCGTGGTGGGCTCGCCCGGTCGGGTGCGGGATTTGATGACCCTGGGCAAGGTGAAGGCGAACACCGTTCGCACCCTGGTGCTGGACGAAGCCGACACGCTGCTCGGCGGCGAGGGTGCGGAGATGGTGCGGCGCATCGTGTCCTTGTTGCCGGCGCAGCGGCAGGTGGTGATGGTTTCGGCGACGCGCGGGGAAGGGGTTTTGGAGGTGGCGGGGGAACTGGCGCCGGGACATGCATTGATCGAGACGGGGCCGGAGCCGGTGAATGAGCGAATCGAGCACGTGTACCTCGTGTGCGAGCAGCGGGATAAGCCGGATGTGCTACGCAAGGCGATCCATGCGTTCGATGCGCAGCGGGCGCTGGTTTTCGTTCACAAGAATGCGCGGGCGGAGGTGGTCAGCGCCAAGCTGGCGCACCACAAAATCGAGTCGACGGATCTGCACGGCGCCTTCGACAAGGAGAGCCGGAAACGGGCGATGGAGGATTTTCGCAGCGGACGCGCGCGGGTGATGATCGCCTCGGATGTGGCCTCGCGGGGGCTGGACATTCCGGGGGTCACGCACGTCTTCAATCTGGACGCGCCCTCGCAGAGCAAGGTGTACACGCACCGGGTGGGGCGAACCGGCCGGGCTGGGGCGAGTGGCGTGGCGGTGTCCGTGCTGACCGAGTTGGAGGCGAGGTTGGTCCGGCGATGGGAGGCGGAGCTGGGGATCCGGCTGCAGGAGGTCCGGCTGCGGGAGGGGCGGGTGGTGCCGGTGGGGGGACCGGGGCGTCGGGGCTAGCAGCAGCGTTGGATTCCCTGGAAGCGGCGTTCGCTGTGGAGGAGGAAGGCGTTGGAGCGGGTGCGGGCGGGGCTGGGGTTTTGGCAGGCGCACTCCGAGGCGAGGGCGGCGCGTTCGCGTTCGACGGCGGCCTCGCCGGAGAGTTCCTGGGCGAGGGCGCAGCTGAGGGCCACGGCGCTCATGACGGGGACGCCGCTGGCTCGGGACTGGTCGGCGGGAATCCAGACGGGGTCGGTTTCGGAGAGGAGGGGTTGTTTTCTGCGGGAGAGGAGGAGGAGGGCCTCCTTGAGGGTGATGCCGAGGATGATGGAGACGAGGGCGAGGAAGCCGGCCGTGACGGCGGCATCGATGCGCATATTGGCAGCGAGGCGGCGGTTGGCTTGGAGGGCCTTGGATGCGGAGGCGTGGTTGGGTGAGCCGGCGGGCGCGTCCTGGAGGGCCTTGTCGAGGCTGGCGAGTTGTTGGTCGGCTTTTTGGGCGGCGGCGAGGAAGCCGATGCGGGGGTCGGAGTGGCTGATTTTCTGGACGGCGGAGGTGACTGTGACGGTGAGCAGCCAGAGCAAAGGGGCGCCGGTGATGGCGGCGATCCAGGGTTTGGGGGAGGGGGAGGCGAGTTGTTTTTTGAGGAGGATGAGGGTGCCGAGGCAGAGGGCGATACTGGCGAGGAGTTGGTTGGCGATGCCGAAGATGGGCCAGAGGGCCTTGGTGCCGCCGTCGGGGTCGGCGACGCCGTTGAGGAGGAAGAAGCCCCAGCCGGCGACCATGAGGGCGCTGCAGAAGAGGTTGGAGAAGAGGTTGGCGGGGTTGGCCATGGGGGGGTAGAGGTGGCCGAGGGCATCCTGGAGGAGGTAGCGTCCGACGCGGGTGCCGGCGTCGAGGGTGGTGAGGATGAAGAGAGCCTCGAACATGAGGGCGAAGTGGTACCAGAGGCCGAGGAGTTTTTCGCCGAAGGCGGAAGCGAAGAGTTTGGCCATGCCGACGGCGAGGGTGGCGGCACCGCCGGCGCGTCCGAAGAGGCTTTCCTCGTGGACGCTTTCGGCGAGGTGCTGCATTTGCTCGAGGGAGACGGAGAAGGGGCTGCCGAAGGCGTTGACCTTGGCGACGGTGGCTTCGGCGATGGCGGCGGGGTTGGCACCCGCGACTTTCATATTGATGGAGAGATAGACGCCGGGTTCGAGGGTGCAGGCGGCGACGAGGGCGAGGATGGCGACGAGGGATTCGAGGCACATGGCGCCGTAGCCGACGGGGCGCACGTAGCGTTCGCGGGTGATGATTTTGGGGGTGATGCCGCTGCAGATGAGGGAGTGGAAGCCGCTGATGGCGCCGCAGGCGATGGTGATGAAACAGAAGGGGAAGAGCTTGCCCGGGATGACGGGGCCGGAGCCGTCGATGAACGGGGTGAGCGGGGGCATTTTGAGTTCGGGGAGGAGGAGGAAGACCCCGAGGGCGAGGGCGAGGATGGTGCCCAGTTTCATGAAGGTGCTCAGGTAGTCGCGTGGGGCGAGCAGGAGCCAGACGGGCAGGACGGAGGCGGCGAGTCCGTAGAGGATGACCGACCAGGCCAGGGTGTGAGCGGGGAGTCGGAAGAGGGCGGCGAGAGCGGGGGTGGAGTGGACGAACTGCCCGCCCCAGACGGCGCCGAGGAGGAGCACGACGCCGAGGACGGAGGCTTCCATGACCTTGCCGGGGCGTAGCCAGCGGAGGTAACCGCCCATGAACATGGCGATGGGGATGGTGGCGGAGACGGTGAAGACGCCCCAGGGGCTTTCGGCGAGGGCGTTGACGACGACAAGGGCGAGCACGGCGAGGAGCACGATCATGATGGCGAGGATGGCCACGGTGCCCACGGCGCCGGCCGTGCCGCTGATTTCCTCCTTCACGATTTGGGCGAGGGATTTCCCGTTGCGTCGCAGGGAGGCGGCGAGGATCACGAAATCCTGCACGGCGCCTCCGAGGACGACGCCGAGGAGGATCCAGAGGGTGCCGGGGAGGTAGCCGAACTGGGCGGCGAGCACGGGGCCGACGAGGGGTCCGGGGCCGGAGATGGCGGCGAAGTGGTGGCCGAAGACGATCCAGGGGTTGGTTTTGACGAAGTCACGTCCATCCTCGCGGATTTCGCATGGGGTGGCGCGGCGGTCTTCCATGGCGAGGGCGGCGGCCTCGATCCATTTGGAGTAGAAGCGGTAGCCGATGGCGTAGGTGCAGAGGGCGGCGAGGAGGAGGTAGCCCGAGTTGAGGGGTTCGCCGCGGTGGAAAGCGATGGTGGCGTAGGCGCCGGTGCCGAGGAGGAGGACGGCGATCCAGACGAGGAGGCGGGTGAATTTGTGCATACGAGAGAGGGGGGGGAGGCTAGGGCAGGGAGGGACGGAGCGCCAAGAGCGGGATGAGTCAGGGCCTTGAGAAGGGGCGTCCTTGGGGGTAGGTTGGGACATGAAGAAAGCAGTTGTGGCGGTGGAGGTGCGTTCGGTGCTGCCTTTTAACAAGGGGCGGGCGTTGTTTCTCGGGAACGAGGAGAAGGTGTTTGTGATCTACGTGGATGAAGCGGTGGGAGCGGCCATTACGATGTTCCTCAACGGAACAACGAAGGAGCGGCCGCTCACGCATGATTTGATGTGCCACCTCATGACGGCGCTGGGCGCCCGGGTGGATCGGGTGGTGATCAACGACGTGAAGAGTGAGACGTATTTCGCCCGGTTGATTCTGAGCTGCGAAAACGAGCTGTTTGAGCGCAAGATTGTGGAATTGGACGGCAGGCCGAGCGACTGCATTGCGTTGGCGGTGGCCCAGAAGGCTCCCCTGTACGTATCGCGGGAGGTGTGGGACGAGGTGGAGGATCGCTCGGAGGTGTTGCGTCAGATCGAGGAGAGCGCGGGGGGCTCGGAGGAGGAGGGGTAGGGAGGGAAGGAGCAAATAGGGTTGCGGAGGAAATTGGGAGCCTCCTACGGTGGGGGTCCGAGTGGCGGGGAGGGCGCGCGGGGGAGAGCCGGTTTCCGATCCTTGATGGGGCGGTGGCCCGGCTCTTTTCGATGCCTGGTCTTGGGGCTCATGGGCCTCGGGAACCGACCCGCTCTGCCTCCCTTTCGCTTTCGTTTTTCCTATGAATCCATCCGATGCCTCCGCCTCCCTTTCACCGAGTCCCGTTTCTGCCGAAGCGCTGGTTCAGGCGCTGCGGTGGCGTTACGCCACCAAGAAATTCGACCCCGCACGGAAGCTGAGCGAGGCGACGTGGAAGGCGCTGGAGCAGGCGATGGTGCTGGCGCCCTCTTCGTTTGGGCTACAGCCCTGGCGTTTTGTTTGGGTGCGCAGCGAGGCGATTCGGGCGCAGTTGCCGGCGATTTCGTGGGGGCAGACCCAGCCCGTGGACTGCTCACACTACGTGGTTTTTGCGCATCGGAAGGACCTTTCCGTGGCGGACGTGGATCGTTTTGTGGATCGGATTGCGGAGGTGCGGGGGGTGGCGCGCGAGACGTTGGAGGGCTATCGGGGGTTCATGTTGAATTACCAGAAGGCGGCGACGGAACAGGGGCGGGTGAATGCGTGGGCCGCTTGCCAGGTCTACATCGCCCTGGGTCAGACGATGGCGGCCGCTGCCGTGCTCGGGGTGGACGCGTGTCCGCTGGAGGGGATCGAACCGGCCAAGTACGACGCCCTGCTCGGACTGGATCGCGAGGGGTACACGGCGGTTTGTGGCTTGGCGCTGGGATACCGCGCAGCGGACGACAAGTATGCGGCGCTTCCGAAGGTGCGCTACGCCGAGGCGGAGGTGGTGAAGGTGGTCTGATCGGACGCCGTTCCGACCCGTCCCTGCTGCCTTGAGACTGCAATCCGTTTTACCCAAAAAGAAAGAGCGACCCCATGAATGCCGCCCCTGATTTGACCCAGAGACCGCCCCGGAGCATGCGCGCCCGGTTGGGTGGTTTTGTGATTTTGCCGCGCATGTTGGACAAGGGGCGGGCGGAACTCGCCGGGAAAAGTGGGGAGTACCATTACAACTGCCCCCTGGATCAGCACTTCTTGAAGTTTGCCGGGGTGGATGCCGAGGCGCTTCGCGAACAGTTAGCGCAGGGCAAGGGAGATGGTGAGATCCTGGAGTGGATCCAGAACCACAGTCGGCACGCTCGGACGCCGCAGGAGATTCACCTCTGGTCTGCCTACCACGAAACGAGGGGCCCGGCTTCCGTCGAGCAGCGCGAGTATTTTCAGGATTTGCACCGGCAGATTGCCCCGGGACGGGAGGACATCGCTTCGTGGGCGGATCTTTTGGATCTGGACGATTTTGTGAGTTTCGGCGGGAAGGCCTAGTCTCTTCCCTCGGGAGGGGGCCGTTTCGGACGGCTCGGCGGGGAGGCGCCGCCGAGGGGAATGGGATCCCCGTGTTTCTCTATTCCCCGATCGATTCCCTGATCTGTTCCCCGAGGGCGGAAAGAACGGAGGGAAGGTGGGAGAGATCCGCGAAGAGGGTGTCGGGTTGGTGTGCGCGCAGCGATTCGAGGGGGAAGATGCCGGTGGCGATGGCGACCGAATGGGCACCGATCGCCTTGGCACAGGCGATATCGTGCGGGGTGTCGCCGAGGACGAAGACGCGGTTGAGGTCGAAGGAGGTCTGGTGGAGGCGGTTGGCGCGCTCGAGCGCGATTTGGGCGAGGGCGTTGCGCAGGTGGTGGTCGTCGGCGAAGGCTCCAAACGGGAAGAAGTGGGCGATTTGGAAGTGGCGCAGTTTGATTTGGGCGCCTCGTTCGAGGTTTCCGGTGAGCAGTCAGAGGGCGACGTGGGGGAGGGCCGCGAGGGTTTGGAGCAGGTCGACGATCCCGGGCAGGAGCGCTCCGCTGCGGGCTGGGAGTTCGCGGCGGAGATTGCGGAGGTAGCCTGAGAAAAATTTTTCGAAGTTTTCCGGGGTTTCAGGCAGCGCGTGTTTCGCGAAGAGGGCGCGGGCGATGCCGGAGTCGGTGCGCCCTGCGATTTCAATCCCGTGCAGGTCCTCATTCAGCCCGAACGCTTCTTCAAAGCCCCGGCGCAGGGAGGCCTCGCCTGCGCCCGCGCCGGTGAGCAGGGTTCCATCGATATCAAAGAGGAGGAGGGCGGTTTTGCGCATGGAATCGGCTCCGGGGCGGAGGTGGGGCGTGGGGTTCAGGGTTGATTGAGCACCACGGGGTCTACGTTTTCGATGGGTTTGGAGGAGACGATTTTGCCCGAGGCGTTGACCTCGTCCCTGCGGTTGATGCGCCCTTTTTTATCGTAGTGATAGATGAACTTGGCTCGGAAACGGTCCTCGACATCAAAGACTTCCTCCTCCTCGAGGCGTCCCAGCAGGCAGAGGTAACGGTGTTTGGACAGGATGCGGTCATTCCCGTCGTATTTGGTTCCGCGGAGGGGTTGACCGTCCTCGTCGAGTTCGCGCACGAGGCGCCAGAGGATTTTCTTGGACTTATCGACGAGGGTCTCCTGGACGAACTGCTGTTCGGGGTTGACGAGGATTTTCAGCAGGTGGCCGTTGGGGTATTCGATGATGCGGCTGATGGCGGTGGTGTAGTAGACGGATTGAGCGAGGGCGTGCGGTTCGAACGGGAGGGGACTGAGGGCGAGCGCGAGGGCGAGGGCGAGGCTGAGCGCGCGAGGGCTGGAGCCGGCGGAAAGGGGGGCGGGGATTGGAGGGGGGAGGGGGGTCATGCTTGGGGGGAGACGAGGGCGAGGAGCTGGGAGCAGGCGTTGAGCACGGCGCTGGTGGGGATGGCGGACATGGGGGCGTCCGGGGCGTTGGGATGGAACTGGGCGGGGGGCGTTGGGGCGTCGGGCGAGGCGGCGCAGAGGGCGAATGCGAGCGCGTGTCTTGCGCCCCAAAAAAAGGGATTGGTGGGTCCGAAGAGGGTGATCTGGGGTTTGCCGAAGGCGGAGGCCATATGTACGGCGGCGGTGTCGGAGCTTACGACGAGGGCGGCCTTTTCAACGAGGGCGGCCATGAGGGCGAGATCCAGTTGTCCGGCCAGGGGGACGAGAGGCAGCGGGAGGGGACCGGAGGAGAGGAGGGCGAGGGCGGTGCGGATGGCTCGGAGGTGTTCCTGTTCTGCGGGATCGGAGCCCCCGGTAATGACGCAGGGCAGCCCGTGCTGATGCTGGAGTGCGAGGATGAGTTCCGCCCAGCGTTCGGGGGGCCAGTATTTGTCCGCGGAGGCGCTTCCGGGATGGAGGAGTGCGAAGGCCTTTTGCATTCCGCATTCGGTGACCAATTGGGTGATGCGATGGCGCGCCAAGGGGGGAACGGAGAGCACGGGGGAGGCGGGCGGGGAGGGCAGCGGGATCCCGAGGGGGGTGAGGAGTTCGAGCATCCGGTCGATGGCATGAATCCGGGAGTCGGACACCGGGACGAATTTCTGGTAGATGAGACTGCGCAGGGGGCCTTTGAGTGCGGTGGAGAAGGCGATGCGATGGTTGGCTCGGGAGCTGAGGGACAGCAGTGCGGAGCGGTCGGTCCCGGTGAAATCGAGGCAGAGATCGAATTGCCCGGCCAAGATCCGTCGGAGCAGCGAGAGGCGAATGTTCAAATCCGATTCGAGCAGAAGGGTTTGATCGATTCTGGGCAGGCATTCCACCAGGCTCTGGCAGGTGTCGCGGCAGACGAGCGTGAGGTGGCACTGGGGCCAGGTCTGGCGCAGGGCGTGGAGGGCGGGGGTGGTCAGCACCAGTTCCCCGATGCGATTGAGTTGCAGCACCAAAACTCTCGGTGCCACAGGGCCTTCGGGCGGGGGAGGAATGAGGGGAGGCGGGTTCAAGGCGGTATCGCGCTCGGGAGGCTTTCACTTAGAGAAGGAAAGATTGCTCGGTCAAACGTGAATGCGTTGCCGATGGCGGGGCGATGTGTCAGGGGAGTGCTGAATAGGATTGATTGTGCGGTGTTCTCGGGAATTTTTGGGGGTGTTATGCGTGTTTCCCCCCTCCGCCCCCGCTCTTCAGACGCTTCCGCTGCCGTTCCGGGATGTTTTCCGTCCGGGCCGGGTGGTCCGCAGGGGAAAGGGATTCGAGGTTATCTTTTGGCGGCCGGAATGCTCTGCGTGTTGGCGACGGTGGGGTGTCAATCCGGTGTCAAGACGGGGGCGTCCAGAGCGAAAGGGACGCGGGGATCGCAGGCGCAGCGTGCCGCGGAGGGGCTGCTTCCCCGGTTGGGAAAGATCGCTTTGGTCAACTCCCGCGAAGGCTTTGTGTTGATGGATATCGGCACGGCTGCCGCACCGGCGGCAGGATCCGAGCTGCGTGCCATGAGCGAAGACGGGGGTGTTTCCACCCTGGTGGTGAGCGCCTTTCAGAGTCGTCCTTTTTTGATTGCGGACGTCAAGCAAGGGCAGCCGAGGCAGGGGGACAGCGTGGTTTTCATTCGCAACGCTCCCTCGACGGAGGGGGGCGTTGATGCGTCAGCAGGCAAGGACTTGGAGGGCACGGGAGTGACGAAGGCGGCGCAGGCGGCTCCAACGCGCTTGGAACGGTTTTGGGGCAAGCCCAAGGCGGACGACACCATCTACTTTGCTCCAGCCCCTGCGGGCGAGGCCTCTGTAGAAGGCGGGGCGGACGGGGTGATACCCGGATTGCCGAAGGCTCCGGCCAAGGCGAAGTGATCGGAGTCGGGCGCCCCGCGGGGGCACTGCGGCGGCACTGCGGGGGGGGAAGGCGGGGGTATTTCCCTACCCCTTTCCAAAGGGAGCGACGGTGTGTTTGGCCGCCGGTAATCGTGCGGGTACGGGCGTGCGGGTACGGGCGTGCGGGTACGGGCGTGCGGGTACGGGCGTGCGGGTACGGGCGTGCGG
>JBEBAG010000134.1:0-4540 GCA_041159065.1 Verrucomicrobiota bacterium
GGTGACCGATCCTGCGTGGAACGGCGGTACAACCATCAACGCCGCGCCCTCCGGATTGAATGCGGATCAAATCCGGGAGGTGATTGCCCGGGTGGCGGAAGACTATGCCCCGTTTGACATCGCGATTAGCACGGTGCGCTCGGATTATGACGCCCTGCCTCCGGGACGCCGGATGCGGGTGATTGTAACGCCCTCGAGTGCGGCGGCTCCCGGTTCGGGCGGGGTGGCGATGGTGGGCAGTTGGAAAAGCGCGGGCCGCTGGTTGAGTTCGACGGTGCCGGCGTGGGTCTTTAACAGCTCGGTGAAGGCGGTGGCGGAGGGCATTTCCCACGAGGCGGGCCACACCTTCGGGTTGAATCATCAGGGGACGCTTTCCGCGGAATACTACAGCGGTCATGGAGGGGGGCTGGATGTGCCCACCAGTTGGGCCCCGATCATGGGCAATTCCTATGGTCGCTCCCTCACGCAGTGGTCCAAGGGGGAATACGCCCAAGCGAACAATACGGAGGACGCCCTGGCCATTATCTCGGGGCCGAGTAACGGCGTCGGGTATCGGGATATCCCCTCGTTTGGAAATCTCACCTTTCAGGGAAATACGTTCACGGTGGAGGGGCTGATCCGCTCCTCCCAGGAGCCGAACCTTTTCACCTTCCAGTCAGGGAATGGACCAGTCAGCGCCACACTGATCCCTTTGAACGAGAGGTACACGGACGCCGATTTGCAGCTGGAGCTGCGCCGTGAGGATGGGACGACGGTGGCGCTTTCCAGTCCCGTGGAGGCTCTGGGGGCGAGCGTGAACGTGGATTCCCTTCCCGCGGGCACTTACCAATGGGTGGTTCGAGCGGCGGGAACGGGGGCCAAGCCGCCGGGGGGGTATACTTCGGGATATTCAGAGTATGGTTCGCTGGGCACGTACCGGTTGTCGGGCACGGTGGGCAACGTGGTGATGCTGCCGGAGATCACGAGTGCGCTCACAGCGCGGGCCATGAAGGGGCAGTCTTTTTCCTACCAAGTGACTGCGTCCGGTGGCGCCACGATCGCCCTCGGGGCGGGGGCGTTGCCCTCGGGGCTGGGATTTGATTCAGGCTCAGCGACGCTGAGCGGGGTTCCCACGGAGGCCGGTGAGTGGTCTATTCCGCTGGTGGCCACGAATGTGGTGGGGTCGGTGACCCGCACGCTGGTTTTGCGGGTGGATGATCTGAGTCTCCCGATTTTCTCGGTTTTGGGAACTTCGGCTTCCTCGATCGCCACCTCGGTGGTTTCCCCTTGGACGGTGGTGTCGGTGCCCTTGGCGGACGGGCAGACGGGTTTGGCGGCCAAGAGCGGCCCGATTCGGAACTGGGGGTTGACGACCTTGCGCTTTGAGGTGCCGGGACAGGGGTTTCTCGGCTTCTGGTGGAGGGTTTCCAGCGAGGCGGGTTATGACGTGGTGGAGTGTCGAATCAACGGGAACCTCGCGGTGGATGCGGACACCGGCAGGCCGCTTTCGATGAGCGGGGAGAGCGGTTGGGTGAAGCAGCGCGTGCGCCTTCTGGGAACAGGGAGCCAGCAAGTGGATATCACGTATTCCAAGGACATTTTCCACGCTTCCGGAAGCGACTCGGCGTGGATTTACGGGGTGGAGGTGGGGCGTCCTCCCGTCATCCGGTACAATGCTCGTTCCTTTCCGAGAAATTTGATGGTGCGTCCCGGGGAGACCTCGTTTGCGCTGGAACTGCAGGTGGAAGGGGCGACGGCCTTCCAGTGGAAAAGAGAGGGGGTGGCGCTGGTGGACGGTCAGGTGGGGCAACGGGTGATTCGCGGGGCGACGACGGCGCGGCTCGAGATGTCGGGGGTTTCGGCGGGAGACAGCGGGGCCTACAGCTTGGAGGCGCGCAACGGGACCGGGGTGGTGCAGAGTTTTAAGAGCAATGTGCAGGTGGCGGGTATCCCTGAGATCACGCAGCAACCGGTGGCTCCCCTGGGTTTGAAGACGGGCGATACCTTACTGCTGACGGTGGGCGCGGCGGGACCTGGGCCGCTCTATTACTTGTGGAGCCGGGATGGCGCCCGGGTGCAGGCGGGGGCCTCGCCGGTGTATCAGGTGCGTTCTGTTGGGGTGCGCCATGCGGGGCGCTACTCGGTGCTGGTCTTGAATCGGTGGGGACGGGTGGCTTCCGCCGAGGTGGTGGTCACCGTGGACGGTCAGACCGCCCTTTCGCCCTTTACGCGTTGATTTCCGAGCGCTTGGTGCCCGGGGAATTGGAGGGGCTTTTCGGCAAAAGGTGATTTCGTGTAGGGTCGCGGGTCTATGTCCACGACCTCCACGACCGAGAAACACGCCTTCCAAGCCGAAATTGCGCAACTCCTCGAAATCGTCATCCACTCGCTGTACACGGATAAGGAGATTTTTGTCAGGGAACTGCTCTCCAACGCGGCGGATGCGAATGAGAAGCTGCAGTTTCTCCAGCAGACGGCGGGAACCTCGGTGTTGAACCCGGAACTGCCGCTGCGCATCCAAGTGACCACCGATGAGAAGGCCAACACCATCTCCATCGTGGATACGGGCATCGGGATGAATGACGGGGAACTGCGCGAGAACTTGGGCACGATCGCCCACTCGGGTTCGAAGGCCTTTTTGGAGCAGCTCAAAGAAAAACAGGCGGATGCGCGCCTGATCGGACAATTTGGAGTCGGTTTCTACTCCGCCTTCATGGTGGCCTCCAAGGTGGAGGTGTATTCCCGCTCCTACCGCCCCGAGGAGTCGGGCTGGCTCTGGAAGAGCGACGGAAAATCCGGCTACGAACTGGAGCCGGTGGAGGGACTGGAGCGTGGCACCCGCATGGTGCTGCACCTTCGGGAGAGCGAGTTCGCCAGCGCCTCCCGCATCGAGTCGATTATCCAGCGGTATTCGAACTTTGTGCCGTTCCCGATTGAGCTCAACGGGAAGGTGGTGAATACGGTGCAGCCGCTGTGGACCAAATCGCGTAGTGAGGTCACAGAGGAGGAGTACACGGAGTTCTACAAGTATCTCTCCCACGATTCCGAGTCGCCGGCCTTCCGGCTCCATTTCCAGGCCGACGCCCCGCTGTCGATCCGGGCGGTGTTGTTTGCTCCGGCACGCAGTCAGGAACTGGTGACGATGGCGCGGCAGGAGGGGGAGGTTCACCTGTACTGCAAGCGCATTCTGATCACCCCGAATGCCAAGGGGTTGTTTCCCGAGTGGCTCCGCTTCCTCAAGGGCGTCGTGGACAGCGAGGACTTGCCGCTCAATATCTCCCGGGAAACGATGCAGGACTCCGCCCTGCTGCGGAAGCTCAACGAGGTCCTCACCAAGCGGGTGCTGAAGTGGTTGGATGAAGAGGCCAAGGGGGAGCCGGAGAAATTCGCGAAGTTTTTTGCGCAGCACGGGCATTGCCTGAAGGAGGGGGTTGCGACGGACTGGGCGCATCGCGATGCCTTGGCGAAATTGCTCCGCTTTTCCTCCTCGGCACTCGAGGAGGGAGGGCAGACCTCCCTTGCGGATTACGTGGCCCGGATGCCCGAGGCGCAGAAGGAGATTTATTTCCTGCCTGCGGCCACTCGGGAGGCTGCTCTGGCCAGCCCGGATTATGAGGTGTTCCGTGAGAGAAAGTGGGAGGTCCTGTTTTTGGAGGATCCCCGGGACGAGTTCGTGCTGGAGCATCTGGGGGCCTATGAGGGCAAGACGCTCGTTGCCGCCTCGCGGGCGGACGTGGCGTTGGATCAGCCCGAAACGGCGGCCGGCGCGCTGGATGCCGAGGCGTCCGCGCGGCTCTCGGAGTTTCTCAAATCCGCTCTGGGAGACCGCGTGGGGGCGGTCCGCTCGAGCCAGCGTCTGGTGGGGAGTCCGGTGGCGGTGCGGGAATCGGATGGCGCGCTGAGTGCCAGCATGCGGCGAATGCTCCAGCGCATGGGCCGCGAGGAAGGGGGGGGGCAGCCGCTGCCGGATCTGGAGATCAACCCCCAACATCCCATCATCCTCCGTCTGGATCAGCTGAGCCGCACCGATGAGGCGCTCGCGCGCCAGTTGGGTGAACAATTGCTGGACAACGCCCTTGTGGCTGCGGGGCTCATCGAAGACCCCAAGGTGGTTCTGGGCCGTTTGAACCGGCTTCTGGAGCGCCTGCTGGAGAAAAACGCGTAGCAGGGCGTGCGTGCGCCGCGTTTGCCAAAACGCTTCGAAGAAAATCCCTTTTGCACAAGGCTTTGCGATCTGTTTGTTTTGCCGGGAATCGCACCTAGACCATTGGCTAGGTAGACCCGGCGAAGCGGACTCCCCATGATGTCACCATGAGCACTCTTCCCGCCTCCAACCCTTCACCCTCCCGCCCGGCTGTTTTCGGTGGTCCGCGCTCCAGCGGGGCGGCTGTTCCCCCTCTGGGGAGGGACGCTCGCGGATGGGATGCAAAGGGTGCTTCCCTTTCGAATCCGCCCTATGCAAATCAGGGGCACTTTGTTAGAACGACCGACCCCCATCCTCCCATGAACCGTTCTCTCTCTTCCCGTTCGATGCGTTTCGCCACGTGGGTCCTCCTAGCAT
>JBEBAG010000135.1:0-4587 GCA_041159065.1 Verrucomicrobiota bacterium
GCGCCGGACGGGGGTGCGCTGGGCAGGTGCCGCCGAGGACGGATGGAGTCTCAGCGGGGAGCGGGGCAGAGCGGATGCGGTGCGATTTGGGTTGGCCTTGGAATTTGGCATTTCCGATCGCAAGACGTTGCGCCTCGCCGCAGACCACGAGTTTTTCCGACGGGCGCAGGGGACCCAGTTCAGTGCGGGATTCACCATCGGTTTCTGAGCGTCCACGAGCGCGCCGTGTGGTGCGACTCGGGTTGCCGCACCCTCGCCCTCCGGGCGTTTGCGAATCCGCCTCCTCCCACGAGCGTTGCCTTTGAGTCTGGATGATCCTACCCTCCCGGGGCGGTTTCTACGCCATCGCTTCACTTGCGCTGCAACTGGCCGAGGAAGGGGGGCACCTCAGTTCACCGACAAAATGAAAGACAGAGCCATGAAGACCATTGCGACCTTGTGGAAAAGTGAGGAGGCACATCTGCTTCGACTCCGGCTCGGCAGATCCTGCATCACTGCCTATTTGCAGGACGAAAATACGACGCAAATTCATCCATGGCGTGCCGCGGCGATAGGGGGTGTGCGTGTTCAGGTGGCGGATTCTGATGTGGAGAATGCGCTGCAGATTCTGAGAGAAGGCGCGCCTCTCGCTCCGTGCCGGGCACCTGCAGCCGAATCGAACGTTGTGGAATGTTGTGCGTGCGGTGGATCGATTCCCGCCGGCCAGAGCCGGTGTCTCGCGTGTGGGTGGAGCTACTGCGACGGGGTGGATGAGGCGGAGAGAGACGCCTGCTCGGACTGAATGGGTTGAGATGGGATCGGCCTTGATCTGCCTCGATATCGGACGCGAGAGGGGCATTGCTTGGAAAGCCGCCCCGCCCAGACGGCCCCTTCGCAGGAGTTTTAGGGGGTCGCTTTTGACTCGGGGAACGGTAGCCTTTTCGGGGTTGAAGGCGGACGGGCCGCCTTGTGATGACCCCTATGAAATTGATGCGTTTTTTTCGGATTGTGGTGCTCGGGCTGTGTTTGGTGGCGGCGGGCGGGCTGCGTGCCGAGGCCCCCAAGCTGGTGGTGGCCATTCTCGTGGATCAGCTTCGTGCGGATTATCTGGATCGGTTCCGGGAGCACTTTGGCGAGGGGGGGTTCCGGTTGCTGATGGAGCAGGGCGCATGGATGACCTCGGCCCGATACAATTACGCGCCCACCCTCACCGCCCCCGGTCACGCGAGTTTCCTCAGCGGTGCAACCCCCGCAACGCACGGAATTATCGGGAACGACTGGTTCGACAAATCCAGCGGGAAGTCGGTGTACTGCTGCGAGGACCGATCCGTGAACGGCGTGGGGACGGATTCGCCAGCGGGTCAGATGTCGCCGCGCCGTTTCGTGGGGGCGACCATGGCCGACCAGATGCGCCTCCGTTACCGGTCCAAGGTCATCGGCTTATCGCTCAAAGATCGGGGGGCGATTTTGCCTGCGGGCGGCAAGCCGGCGGGTGCGTACTGGTTTGAGTCGGCGAGCGGCAGGTTTGTGACCAGCAGTTACTATCGGTCTGAGCTTCCCGCCTGGGTGGAGCGCTTCAACGCCGCCGGGCGGGCGCAGGGCTATGTGGGGCGTGTGTGGGAGCGGGCGCTTCCAGAGTCTGCATACGAACGCCCCGAATCGGGCCCCCTGAAGTTTCCGCATCCCGTGGAGGTTTCGGCGCGCGGTGGATACGAGGCGTTGGCGAGTTCGCCCTTTGGAAACGAGCTGGTCCGGCAGTTCGCGGAGGCTGCCGTGGAGGGGGAGAAACTGGGGAGCGCTTCGGAGCCGGACTTGCTCACGGTTTCGTTTTCGTGCGTGGACTACGTGGGGCACCGGTTTGGGCCCTATTCGCAGGAGGTACAGGACATGGTGGTGCGTTTGGACCGGGAGTTGGCGGGGTTCTTTCGGTTCTTGGATGCGAAGGTGGGGCTCAAAAAAACGCTGCTGGTGCTGACCGCGGACCATGGGGTGGCCCCGGTACCGGAGTTTGCGCAGGCGGAGGGGTTGGGCGGCGGGCGGCTTGATGAGTTTGCGCTGATGGGGGATCTGCTGGGACGCTTGGAGGAGCGCTTTGGAGCGGGGAGTTATCTGTTGAACCGGAAGATTTTTAACGGCCACCTTTACTTCAACCACGAGGTGCTCCGGCAAAAGCAGATCGAGGCGCAGACCCTGGCGCGGTTCATCCGCGAGTGGGCGCTTTCGACCGGGCTCTTCCATCACGCCTTTTGGCGGGAGGATTTGCTCGCGGGTCTGGCTCCGGGACTGGTGGGGCAAGCGATTCTCCAAGGGTACCATCCCGAACGGGGGGGCGATGTGGTTTTGGTTCCCAAGCCATTCGTGATCCCGTCCGCGCAGGCCTCGGGGACCACGCATGGCTCTCCCTTCAGTTACGACACGCACATTCCCGTGTTGTTTTGGGGCGCTCCGATCCGGCCGGGCCGGTATGCGGACGAGTTTTGGATCACGGACATCGTGCCGACGCTCTCGGAGGTTTTGCGGATCGAGACGCCGCCCGGTTGCGTGGGCAAGCCGTTTGTCCGGGCGTTGCAGCCCTGAGGCGGGCTAGCTGGAAAAATTGAAATAGGTAAGAAGGCTTTCCTATTAACCTGTTGGCGTTCGATTTGCGGATTGTGATCCGTGCGTGTTTTCGCTAGGCTCCTACGTCTTGGATTTCGTGGAGGTTTGACGAAGACTTCCTCCCGTCCCTCCTTGGTTTCCCTCCCTTCCATCGCACCCATACCCCCTGCGCCCTATGGACCGACGAACCGCCCTTCAACGCGTGAGCCTTCTTTTGGGAGGCGCCCTTTCCTTGGAACTCACCGCGGGGATTCTCGGAAGGGTCCTTTATGCCGGACCGGGGGTGGCGGTGAGCCCCGATCAGGAACGGTTGTTGGCGGAGGTGGCGGACGTGATTTTGCCGACCACTGACACGCCCGGAGCGAAGGCGGCTGGGGTGGAAAAATTCATCATCCGAGTGATGCGGGACTGCTATCGGCCCGAGGATCAGCAGCGGTTTTACGAGGGGCTGGAGCGTTTGGACAAAGGCTGTCGCGAGAAGTTTGGGAAGGGGATAATGACCGCGGAGCCCGCGCAGAGGGCGGAGGCGCTTCGCACGGCGGCGACCAAGGACCGCGGTTTTTTCGGACTGCTGCGGCAGTTGACGGTGGCCGGGTATTTCACCTCGGAGATTGGGGCGACGAAGGCGCTCGAATACCTGCCGGTGCCTGGGAAGTTTGTGGGCGAGGTGCCGCTGGCGCCTGGGCAAAAGGCTTGGGCGCTGTAGGGGCGCGGAGCCGGGGCGGCAGGACATCTGCGGATCAGGGGGGGTGTGGCCTTCCGGCAACATTTCACGAAAAAGCAACGGACAAATCTGCAAAATCCAGGGGCGCAAAAAGCTGCGAAAGAAAGTTTTGAGTTATGGCAAATCTGAATATTGATTCGCTTAAGGAACTGACGTACGACGCGATTGTGATCGGGTCGGGTGTTTCCGGGGGCTGGGCTTCCAAGGAACTCACCGAGAAGGGGCTGCGGGTGCTGATGCTGGAGCGGGGCAAACCCCTCGAACACATCGCGGGGTACGAGAACGCGATGAAGGCGCCGTGGGAGCTGCAGTACGGCGGCCGGCTTACCGTGGAGCAGATTGAGTCCCATCCCAAACTCGCCCGCGACTACCCGTACAACGAGATGACCGAGAAGTACTGGATGAACGACTCCGACGCGCTCTACCGCGAGGTGAAGCGCTTCGACTGGTTTCGTCCAAACATCGTCGGGGGGAAATCAATCATGTGGGGGCGCCAGTCCTACCGCTGGAGTGATTTGGATTTTGAGGCGAATGCCAAGGAGGGCATCGCGATCGACTGGCCGATTCGGTATGCCGATATCGCCCCGTGGTATTCGTACGTGGAGAAGTTCGCGGGAATTTCAGGCGAAAAGCTCGGGCTGCCGCAGCTTCCCGACAGCGAATTTCTTCCCCCAATGGAGATGTTTTATGTCGAGAAGGAGGTGCGTAAACGGCTCGCCAAGTCGCACCCCGACCGGGTGATGACGATTGGACGGGTGGCAAATCTTTCGCAGGCGGCCAAGGAACAGTTGGAGGTGGGACGGGGACCGTGTCAGTTCCGGAACCGCTGCGCGTTGGGGTGTCCTTTCGGCGGCTATTTCAGTACGCAATCGGCGACGTTGCCGGCCGCGGTGAAGACGGGCCGTCTGACGCTCAGGCCGGACTCGGTCGTGACGGAGATTTTGTATGACGACCGTCTGCAGCGGGCTCGGGGGGTGCGGGTGCGGGACGCGGTGACGCTGCAGGAGCGCGAGTATTTCGCGAAGGTGATTTTTGTGTGCGCGAGTGCGGTGAGTTCGACGGCGTTGCTGTTGAATTCCGTTTCGGAGCGTTTTCCGGAGGGGTTGGGCAATGACAGCGGTCAGCTGGGGCGCAACCTGATGGATCACCATTTCAAAGTGGGGGCCAACGGGGTGTGGGAGGGGGATTTGGACAAGTACTATTACGGGCGGCGGGCGAACGGGATCTACATCCCGCGCTACCGCAATGTGGGCTCGGATAAGCGGGGTTATTTGCGCGGGTTCGGG
>JBEBAG010000136.1:0-24398 GCA_041159065.1 Verrucomicrobiota bacterium
ATCAGCCACAAAGAGGAACGGAGAGGCGTTGAGACGGCCGGCAATTTCCTCAACAATAGTCTGTTTTGCGGGATGCATGAGTCAATTTCTCCTTAGAATTTCAGGAAGGGAGCCGCGTCCACCCGGATCCCGGGGGACATCGTCGCGGCGAGCGTGATGTTTTCCACAAACCGACCCTTTGCGGAGGCCGGACGCGCCTTGATCACCGCATCGATCACCGCGGCGCCGTTCTCGGCGAGATTCTGCTCGCTGAAGGAAAATTTACCAACCGGCACGGCGATGTTCCCGTTTTTGTCGAGCTTGAACTCTACGCGACCCGCTTTGACTTCCTTCACCGCCTTGGCCGTGTCATCGGTCACCGTGCCCGTCTTCGGATTGGGCATCAAGCCACGCGGCCCGAGGACTTTCCCCAACTTACGGACTTCCGCCATGCAAGCGGGCGTTGCAATCGCCACATCGAAATCTTGAAAACCCTGGACGCACTTGTCGACCATGTCCTTGTATCCCACAAATTCCGCACCAGCCTCACGTGCGGCCTCTGCGGCGGCTCCCTCTGCGAATACCAGCACGCGAACCGTCTTTCCGGATCCATGAGGAAGCGGGCAGGTGCCACGCACCATTTGATCCGACTGACGCGGGTCTACCCCGAGTCTCAAAGAAAGGGTGACCGTCTGGTCAAATTTGGGGGAGGGAAGCGACTTCAGCGTCGAAATCGCCTCGGCGAGGGGGTAGAAGCGGCCAGGAGAAACCTTCTCCGCGGCAGCACGATAACGTTTGGATCTTTGGTTCGGCATGTTTTTGAGCAGTTCCGGCGAGGCCCACATGTGCGCGCCTCTCCTGCGGTTTTTAGGGGGCGGGAGTTTGGATTCCCTCCAACTGAATGCAATCTGTTTTTACAAAAAACAACATGGCTTGACCGGACCAGGTCCAAACCCGAGGTGCGAAAACCTCCCAACCGTCCAGAGCGCCGATCGCAGTGCGTTCGCGTTCCACGAAACTCATCCTTTGCGCCCCATCAGCAATCAGAGGGAAAACCGTCCACGGGCCCACGAGGATCGGCGGTAGTGGTGCCAGGGGGGAGAATTGAACTCCCGACCAAGGGCTTATGAGTCCCCTGCTCTACCTCTGAGCTACCCTGGCCTCAAAGTGGGCGGGGATGGTGCCGCATTCGCTTGCGGGCTGGCAAGCAGAGAAATATGACCCAGTTATTATGCGAATTGCGCTCGTCCACTACTCTGCCCCGCCGGTGATTGGGGGAGTTGAGCGGATTATCGAGGAGCAGGGAGCGGCGCTCCGGAGCGCCGGTCACCACGTTACCTTGGTGTGCTGTGAGGGGGGGGCTCCAGAGTGCTGGGACGGTCTCATTCCAATCTGTCGCTCCTCCTCGCAGGAGGACCTTTTCATCTATCTCGCCTCCGCCCTGTGTTCCATGGATGCCGTTCTGCTGCACAACGTCGGCACCATGCCTTTTTTTCCGACGCTCACCAGGGCTCTCCGAAGAGTCGCGGCGACGCTGCCCAGTGTGCGCTGGCTTTGCTGGGTCCACGACCTTGTCGCCGGCAACGAGGACTACTTGCAAGCGACTGCTGCTCAAGATTCTGAGATTTTTTTCAGCCACTGCAAGCATTGGGACTATGTTGCCATTTCAAACCGCCGAGCGGAGGAGGTTGCCAGACACCTCGGAGTCCGGTGCCGCGTGGTTCCGAATGGGATTGATCTGAATTCCACGCTGGGGATCTGTCCGGTGGTCGCCCGTTTCGCGGAGCATGCGGGATGTTGGGATGCGGATGTCGTGCTCCTCCAGCCCGCGCGCCTCACGCGGCGCAAACAGATAGAGTGCGGAATCCGACTGACAGCCGCGCTTCAAAACCTTGAGCTCCGCGCCACCTATCTCGTGACTGGCGCACCCGACCCGCACCGCCCCCTCGAGGCGGCGTATGCAACAGAACTCCGGGACCTCCTTCGCCATCTCCGGCTGGAGGGGAGCGTCCATTTTGTGAATGAATTTTTCCCAGTGGGTCCCACTGAGCTTCGCGGACTGTATGCGATCGCGGACGCCCTTTTTTTTCCCAGTCGGCAGGAGGGATTTGGCCTTCCGATGCTTGAGGCCGGCGCCCATCGGATGCCTGCGTTCTGTCCCGATATCGAGCCCCTCCGTGGACTTCCCGGAGCCATTTGCTTCGCCCCCCAAACGCCTCCCCACGAACTTGCGCCCTGGCTGATACGACAGATCGGGGGCCGGCACGCGATTCAGTCGCGGAAATCCATCGCCAAAAATTATCGATGGCCTGCGATCTACCGCAATTTCCTCGCCCCACTCCTCAGTGAACCCCATGCTCTCGACCAATGATAAACGCCCTTTTTCCTGAATCTTCGACCTTGGAATCAGGCGCACTCCACGCGCTCCTCTCGGCTACGCACGGCGACCCTTTCTCCATCCTCGGACCGCACCGCTCTGGAATTCGAACCGTGCTTCGTGTGTTCCGCCCCGACGCTCGCGAAGTCCGACTTTTGAGCCGGGACCTCCCGGAACCCCTGAGCCTCTCGCAGACGCATTCCGACGGGCTCTTCGAGATCCTGCTCGAACAACCACCGGAACAACTCCGCTACCAACTGGAGCTCACGTTTCACAACGCAGCCCAAGCGGTGCAGGAGGATCCCTACCGGTTTGGACGTCAACTGGGCAGCTTTGACACCCATCTCTTTGCCGAGGGACAGCACTGGACCCTGTATGAGCGTCTTGGCGCGCACTTGACCGTCGTGGAGGAGATTGCGGGATGTTGCTTCCGGGTGTGGGCCCCCAACGCTCGCCGAGTCTCGGTAGTGGGCGACTTCAATCATTGGGATGGACGCGTCCACCCGATGAGAAAACTGATGGAATGCGGGATCTGGGAGATCTTCATCCCCGGAATTGGAGAAGGCGCCCACTACAAGTTCGAAGTGCTTAATGCGCAGGGACATCTGGTGCTCAAGAGCGACCCCTTTGCCTTCTTCTCGCAAAACGGGCTGCAAACCGCCTCGCTCGTCTTCAACTTGGATCGCTTCCAGTGGCATGACACCGAATGGATGGAGCGGCGCGCGCAGCGGGAAACCCACAAGGAACCCGTTTCGATCTATGAGGTGCATTTGGGTTCCTGGCGGAGGAAACCCGAGGAGTCCAACCGACCGCTCTCTTATCACGAGCTGGCGGAAGAACTTATTCCCTACGTAAAGCAGATGGGATACACCCATATTGAGCTCATGCCCGTCGCGGAGCACCCCTTCGAGGGGTCATGGGGCTATCAGGTCACCGGCTTCTTCAGCCCCACGAGCCGCCATGGCAACCCCGATGACTTCCGAGCCTTCGTCAACAAGGCCCACCAGGAAGGCATCGGAATCATCCTGGACTGGGTACCGGGGCATTTTCCGAAGGACCTCCACGGCCTGGCGCAGTTCGACGGCACTTGCCTGTACGAACATTCCGACCCCCGCCAGGGTGAGCACAACGACTGGGGCACCCTCATCTTCAACTATGGACGCAACGAGGTCCGTAACTTCCTCATCGCAAATGCCCTGTTCTGGCTCGACCAATACCACATCGACGGCCTGCGCGTGGATGCCGTCGCGTCCATGCTATACCTCGATTACTCGCGCAAGGAGGGGGAATGGATCCCCAACCAGCATGGGGGCAGAGAAAACCTGGAGGCCATCTACTTCCTCAAGCGCTTCAACGAGGTTTGCTACGAACGATTCCCGGGCATCATGACCATCGCCGAGGAATCCACCGCCTGGCCGGGCGTTTCGCGCCCAACCTATCTCGGCGGACTTGGATTCGGTCTGAAGTGGAACATGGGATGGATGCACGACTTCCTCCTCTACATGAGCCGAGAGCCGATCTTCCGGCGCTATCATCAGGGGGATATCACCTTCTCGCTCCTCTACGCGTTTCATGAGCACTTTGTCCTCGTGCTCAGCCACGACGAGGTCGTACATGGCAAGGGCTCGCTCCTCCGGAAAATGCCGGGCGATCTCTGGCAAAAATTCGCCAATCTCCGGATGTTCTATGCGTGGATGTACGCCCACCCCGGCAAAAAACTCCTCTTCATGGGAGGCGAGTTCGGTCAGTGGTCCGAATGGAACCACAACCAGTCCTTGGACTGGCACCTTCTCCAAAATGCAAACCACGATGGACTCTCGCGGCTCGTGCAGCACCTCAACTGGCTGTACCGGAACGAGCCGGCGCTCTACGACCAGGACGACTCGTTCGCGGGCTTCCAGTGGATCGACTTTCACGATGCGGACAATTCCGTCGTCGCCTTCCAGCGAATCAGCAGCTCGGGGGATCTGATTGTCTTCGCAGTGAACGCAACCCCGGTGCCCCGGGAAAACTACCGCATCGGCGTCAGCGACGCCGGATTCTACGAGGAAATCCTGAATACCGACGCCCAGACCTATGGAGGCTCAAACCTCGGAAATTTCGGAGGGGTCTGGGCCGAGGAGACGCCATGGCAGGGACGTGGACGTTCCCTCCTGCTCCGACTGCCTCCCCTCGCCCTGATCGGGCTTCGGTGGCGACGCCCCCAAGCCCCCGCTCACGACTCCGCTTGCTCGACGAGGGAGCAGATCTCGTGTCACGCCGACTAGGGAATGGCTTTTCCCCAAACAACCCTCATTTTCCACCAAATCCAGCACGGAGCGTGCTGTCGCGTTTTTGAGACTCGTGACGCATGGCGCCCCGGTCTCTGTTTGGGCACCTGATTCCGTACTCCAAAGACTTTCTCAATTCCGCCGCCGAATCTGCAAAAAGACTCCAAAAACACTCCAATCTGTACAACTCGCCCCGTCTGCGTTTTTCTCGTCCAACTGCTTGCGGCCTGTCTAGAAAACGATTCGGTCTCAGCAACCGTACACGCCGCCTCACTTCCGTCTTTGCTCCATCCAGCTTCCCGCTTTGCCCCCCACTCGAACGCACTATGAAACGCCCCATCCGTTCCAGCACTAATGCTGCTTTCACCCTCATCGAACTCCTCGTGGTCATTACGATCATCGGAATTCTCGCCACCCTGGCCCCCTCGGCGATCAATGGGGTCTTGGAGAAAGCCAACCAGACTAAGGCGGTGAATGGCTGCCGGAATGTCATTAGCGCCCTAAAACTCTACGCATCTGAGCATGACGGTGCGTTCCCATCGGGCGACACTGCCGCAGATGCCTTCAGCAAGCTCCTGCCGCAGGAAGAGGGCAGCCAAGGGTACATCCCCGGCAAAAAGGACTTCATCGTCAAAGGCTCCGCGTGGACCAAAGCCACGGACAACGCCGGAAACACGGACATGAAGAAGCTCGCAGCCAACGAAAATCACTGGGCATACATGGCGGGTCTGGACGACGCGGGTGGCGCACGTTGGCCCTTGGTGTTCGACGGCCCCTCCTCCCCCGATGGCAAGTACAGCAACAAGAAAGGCGAGAAGGGCGGCGTTTGGAGTGGTAAAACCGCAATCGTTGGGCGTTTAGGGGGGGATGTGGCCGCGGAAGCGCTCACGAACCTGTCAGTGAAGTCCGATGGCCAAGACAACATCCTCAGGCCGACGGAGACATGGGCGACTGGCGGTAAAGTTTCCATGCCTTACTAGCCTTACCTTCCTTTCGTCGGAGTCAGAACGCCGGAAGACCTTTCTTCCTCCTGCCTCCCCTCGATGGTTTCTCGGTTTCTCTCATGGGCCCCGGCTTTTCGGGGCCCTCTTTTTTTCTCCAGACGCCTTGTTTGGTAAACTCGCCCCAAATCTTTTTTTTGTTTGCGAATGATCGAAAAACACCTCCTCAAAATCACCCGGGAAACCGGGCTTCAACCCCGTCAGGTAGCAGCCACCGCCGTCCTCCTCGAAGAAGGCGCCACCGTCCCCTTCATCGCGCGTTATCGGAAGGAAAAAACTGGCGAGCTCGACGAAGTCCAGATCACCACGATCCGTGATCGGCTCGAGCAGCTCGCCGAACTCGACAAGCGCAGGGAGGCGATCCTGCAGTCCCTCTCCGAGCGCAATCTGCTCTCGAGCGAGCTGCAAACCAAGATCGATGCCGCCGAGACCCTCTCCACTCTCGAAGACATCTACCTTCCCTTCCGCCCCAAAAAACGGACCCGCGCCACCATCGCCAAAGAGCGGGGACTCGAACCCCTCGCGGAAATCCTCTGGGCCCAGCTGCCACAAACCAACCCTCAGACCGAAGCGGCCCCCTTCGTGGACGCCGCCAAAGAGGTCCCTGACGCCGCGGCTGCGCTCGCGGGAGCCCGGGACATCCTCGCGGAGCGCATGAATGACGACGCCTCGGCCCGCGCAAAACTCCGGGAGCTGTATCTCAGCGAAGGCATGCTCATCTCCAAGGTGGTCTCCGGAAAAGAGGAGGAGGGGGCCAAGTTCAAAGATTACTTCGACTGGAAGGAACCCGCCGCCAAAGCCCCCTCTCATCGGATTCTTGCAATGCGCCGGGGCGAGGAGGAGGGCTTCCTCTACACCCGCCTCACCCCACCCGAAGAGCAGGCCACCGCCATCCTCGAAGGACTCTTCGTCCGGAACGCCGGACCTGCAGCGCATGAAGTGCGGCTCGCCGCTCACGACTGTTACAAGCGCCTTTTGGGCTTCGCCATGGAGGGGGAAGCCAGAGTCCACTTCAAAAAACGGGCCGATGAGGAAGCGGTCCGCGTCTTCGCTGAAAATCTCCGCGAACTCCTCCTCGCCGCGCCCCTCGGACAGAAAACCGTCCTCGCGATCGACCCGGGTTTCCGCACCGGATGCAAAGTCGTCCTGCTCAACCAACAAGGCAAACTCATCGCCAACGACGTCATCTATCCCGAGAAAAGCGCGAGGGAACAGGCCGAGGCCGCCGAAATGGTAAAGGCCATCGTCAAAAAATTCTCTGTAGAAGCCATCGCCATTGGCAATGGAACCGCATCCCGCGAGACGGAGGCCTTCATCCGCAAGCTGGGCCTTCCCGCCTCCATCCCCATCGTGATGGTCAACGAAAGCGGAGCCTCCATCTACTCCGCGAGCGAGGCTGCCCGGGAGGAATTCCCCAACCACGACATCACCGTGCGCGGCGCCGTTTCCATCGGCAGGCGCCTCATGGATCCGCTCGCGGAACTCGTCAAACTCGACCCCAAATCCATCGGTGTCGGCCAGTACCAACACGATGTTGACCAATCCGCCCTCAAGCGCTCCCTCGACGACGTCGTGATTTCGTGCGTGAACAGCGTCGGGGTCGAGCTCAACACCGCCAGCAAACACCTCCTCTCCTACGTCTCCGGACTCAACTCGCGGACCGCCGCCAATCTCGTCGCCTTTCGCGATGAGAACGGGCCATTCCAGTCACGGAAGGAACTTCTCAAGGTTCCAGGCATGGGGCCGAAAACCTTCGAGCAAGCCGCCGGATTCCTACGCATCCGCGGTGGACTCCACCCTCTCGATGCGAGCTCCGTCCATCCGGAACGTTACGAACTCGTGGATAAGATCGCCTCCGACCTCGGCTGCAGTGTTCCCGATCTTCTCGCCGATTCTTCCAAACGCGCGAAAATTGACCCGAAAAAGTACGTCTCCGCCGAGGTCGGTCTCCCCACCCTCCAAGACATCCTTTCCGAGCTCTCCAAGCCCGGACGCGACCCTCGCCAGCAATTCGAGGCCTTCTCCTTCGCGGAAGGCGTCGAAAAAATGGAGGATCTCCAACCGGGTATGAAACTCCCCGGCATTGTCACCAATGTCACCGCTTTCGGCGTTTTCGTGGACATCGGCGTCCATCAGGACGGCTTGGTCCACATCTCCCAAATCGCAGACACCTTCGTCAAAAATCCTGCCGACCTGCTCAAGGTGGGACAGCGTGTTCAGGCCACCGTCATGGAAGTGGATCAGGCGCGCAAACGCATCTCCCTCTCCTTGAGAACCAATCCGGAGATCGGTCCACGCCAACCGAAGGGGGGAAAATCCGAGGGGACCGAGCGCGATGTGAGACGTTTTTCCGAACGGAAAAATACGGCACCCAGTGTCGACTGGTTCACCGCGGCCTCCCAGAAACGGCGATAGCCCCTCTTCCCGACCGGTCGCGCATGTCCGCCAATCGCCCCGAGGAGCTCGAGATCGCCGCACGTGGTGTTGTCTCGACGCTCCAGGAGGCCGGCTTCGATGCCCTCTACGCCGGCGGGTGCGTGCGCGACATGCTTCGGAACGTTCCCCCTCACGACTACGACATCGCAACCAGCGCGCGCCCCGAGCAGGTTCAAGCCCTCTTCCGAAGGACCATCGCCGTGGGGGCTCAGTTCGGAGTTATCGCCGTACTCGCTGGGAATGCCGAATTTCAAGTCGCCACCTTTCGCTCCGATGGCGCCTACCAGGACGGCCGCCACCCGGAGTCCGTCCAGTTTTCGAACGCCGAGGAGGATGCCAAGCGGCGTGACTTCACCATCAACGGGCTTTTCTACGATCCGATCCGCAGCCGCCTCAGTGACCTCGTGGGCGGCCGGCAGGACCTCCATGCGCGGCTTGTACGCGCCATCGGAGATCCAACGGAACGTTTCCGCGAGGACCGCCTACGCATGCTGCGTGCGATCCGCTTTGCCACGGTCCTCCAGTTTGAAATTCATCCAGCCACGTGGCAGGCGATTGTTGCGGAGGCCCATTACCTGCGGGAAGTGAGCGCTGAAAGGATCCGCGATGAACTGGTGAAGATCCTGCTCTCGCCCCAACGCCTCCGCGGGCTGGACCTTCTCGATTCGAGCGGTCTTCTGCTCGAAATACTTCCGGAAATGGAACGTCTAAAGGGCTGCGCTCAACCTCCGCAGTTCCACCCCGAGGGGGACGTTTGGATTCACACACGGCTCATGCTCAGCCTCCTCCCGGAGACGGTTTCAATCCCCCTCGTGTTTTCCGTTCTCCTGCACGACATTGCAAAACCCGCTACCTTCACGTTCGACGAGGCCGCAGGACGGATTCGCTTCTCCGGCCATGAAAAACTCGGAGCGGAGATGACAGAATCCATCCTGAGCCGGCTGCGATTTCCCCGCAGAGAGATTGAATCGACCGTGGCATGTGTCGCCAACCACATGGCATTCAAAGATGTGCAACAGATGAGAACGTCCCGGCTCAAACGCTTCCTCGCCCGGGATACCCTCTCCGACGAACTCGCGCTGCATCGCGTCGACTGCGCTGGCAGCAACGGAGACCTTTCCAACTACCATTTTCTCCAGGCGAAGCTTGCCGAGTTCTCCGCAGAGCCCCTCATTCCCGAGCCGCTCGTCAACGGCCATGACCTCGTGCGACTGGGATACAAACCGGGACCCCAATTCAAAGAGATCCTCGAGGCGGTCCAAACCCGACAACTCGAGGCCCAACTCCACACCAAGGATGAGGCCCTTGCTTGGATCGCCTCATCATTCCAACCCGGGCTCGCCTAACTTCATTGCATCCGCCCCCAAAGCGCCTCTTCACAACAAGGGACGCTCGCACCTCACGCCCAACGCTTTGAATTCGTCGGGAACAGGCGAGGTGAATTCCATCCATGCTCCGCTCCGAGGATGCGTGAAACCGAGGTGCCACGCATGCAACATCTGCCGATCCAACCCCAGGCGCCTTCCATAGACCGCGTCTCCCAGCAGACCGTGTCCAAGATGCGCCAAGTGAACCCGGATCTGATGCGTACGCCCAGAGTGTAACCGGCACTGCACCACGCTTACCTGCTGCCCCTCAAACACCAGTTCTCCGATCACCCGCCAGTCCGTGCGCGCCTCGCGCCCCTTCCCCGGAGGCTGTACCGCCATCTTCTGTCGCAGCACCGGATGCCTTCCAATCGGAGCGTCTACCGTCCCCTCGCGCCCCCGAAAACCTCCCAAGGCAAGAGCGAGATAGACTTTACAAACGCTGCGATCTGCAAACTGCGCTGAAAGTGACCGGTGTGCAAAGTCCGTCTTCCCAACCACAAGGCACCCACTGGTTTCCTTATCGAGGCGGTGGACGATCCCGGGGCGCTCCTGTCCGCCCGTTTCGGAAAGGTCTTCGCAGTGGTGAAGCAGCGCATTCACCACCGTGCCCGACCAGTTCCCCACCGCAGGGTGCACGACCATCCCAGCCGCCTTGTTCAAAACCAGAAGGTCCGAGTCCTCGAATAAAATCTCCAAGGGCAAATCCTCTGCCGCAGCGACCATTGGCTCGGGCGCCGGCTCTCGCACCCGCACAACCGCCCCTCCCTTCAGCCGCTCCCCTGGCTTGGAGGCCACCCCGTCGTTCACCCAAACGCACCCCTTGCGCACCCAGTCCTGAAGCTGCGATCGACTTCTCTCCGGAAAATGCTCACAGAGAAACTGATCCAAGCGAATTCTTTCCCCGCCTAACGGCACCTCCACCCGGATCTCGCTCGCAGTTCTCTCACTCACCCGCCTCCCATTAATGCGCCCTCCGCGATTTGCAAGAGATCCCGCCTCGGATTGGGTTTGCCCAGACCCGCCTCTTCCCCTTCGCTTACATTTCCGCCCATGAGCTGGTACTACGAGTCCAATAACAAACCCGTTGGCCCCATAGAGGAATCCGAGCTGCAACACCTGCTCTCCCAGTCGGTTATTTCCCAAAAAACGCTGGTGTGGACCAAGGGCATGCCAGATTGGGCCCCCTTGGAAAGCTCCCCATTTTCACCCCCTCTCAGCCCACGGGACACCCGGAGCGAATTCCCCTCCACTTCGCCGTCTCCCGATCCTCTCCACGGAGATTTCATGGATGCGAGGGAGTCGGAGGACTTTGAGGAATCTGACGAATCAGCTGCTCCGCAGCCGCTTGCGGATGCCGATGGGAGCATCGCGCCATCCTGGGAAAATGCGCGGGGCTTTGCGTGCGCGGCCGCTTTTCTGAAATCCACTCACGAAATCCTCTTCCAGCCAAACTCCACGTTCTCCCAGCTTGCGCGCCACCGGAGCTGGGAGAAGCCCATGGCCTATCAACTGATTGCCGCCCTCGTCAGCGCGATCTTGGGATTTGCCATCGGCCACGTCGCGCCGGACACCTTTCCGCTCAAGAACTCGGTTCTTTCCGATCCCGTTTTCGCCACCCATGCATTCGCCGTTTTCGCCATCGCGGGACTCTTTTTATTGATCCTCGTGCCTCTGCTGACCGTACTGCTCGCGCTCCTGCTCCATCTTTCGCTTTTGCTCACCGTGGGTGCGAACGGCCCCTTTGCATCCACTTTCCGCATCAGCTCCTACGCATTCGGCGCCGCGTCGATGCTTCTCATCATCCCGCTCGCGCTCGCGTGGATTACGGCTCCGCTTGCCAATCCAACGGTCACCCGCTCTGCAATCCAGATTTCCATGACGGTCATTACTGGTTGGCACTGCTGGATCCTCCTGATCGCCACCGCAAAGGCACATTCCATAGGGCTCTACCGCGCGCTGCTGGCTCTGCTTGTCTTCCTGCTCTTTCTGCGAATGCTCCCGCTTCCGATGCTGGGCCTCTAGCCGATTCGCCACCCTGCCTGCTCCCACGACCCTCTCCTTCCCCGATTCTTCCCATGGTCCGCGCCCTCTACCCAGGATCGTTTGATCCAGTCACCAACGGACACCTTGACGTGCTCCGCCGCGCCGCGCGCCTCTTCGACGAGGTCCTCGTCGCCGTTGCGCACAACGACTCCAAGCACCCGCTGTTTTCCACCGCGACGCGCATCACCCTGCTCGAGGAGTCCACCCGCGACCTTCCCAATGTGCGCGTCACGAGCTTCGATGGACTCCTCGTCGACTTCGCCCGCCAACAGCAAGTACATGCCCTCATTCGAGGTCTCCGCGCCGTGTCGGACTTTGAATACGAATTCCAAATGGCGCTCATGAACCGCAGCTTGGAGCCCCGCCTGGAAACCCTTTTCCTCGCGCCCTCCGAAGAGTACTCCTACCTTTCCTCTCGGATGGTGAAGGAAGTCTCTCGCCTCGGTGGAGATGTTTCGCGATTTGTGCCAGATTCCGTGAGAGCGGCGCTGCAAGCGGCGCGATCCCGGTAGGTATGCTTCCGGGTCCACCCGCTCCGACCGCCTCACCCCAGTCCGCACTTTTCAGGCTATGAAAATCCACATCCTTCAAATCCCCGACGAGGGAAAGCATCTGGAAGGCGAAGACCCGGCCTCCGTACTGGAACTTGGCGACTCCACCGTGACCCCTGTTTCGGGGCTTCACTATGTGCTCGACGTAGGCCTGAGCGACGGAGGGCTCTTTGCAACAGGTTCACTCAGAGCAGATTTCAGAATGCAGTGCGTGACCTGTCTGGAGCACTTTGAGACCGCAATCCAAGTCCCCGACTTCGCTTGCCAGGTCGAACTCACTGGAAGAGAGGAGGTGGACTTGACAGACATTCTCAGGGAAGACATCCTCCTCGCCCTTCCGCCCCACCCGCACTGCGATGGGTCCGGTGATCGAGTCTGCCCGGGAGCCCCAAAGCTTCCTCAAAGTGAATCGCCCACCGAGCCCCCGCGCAAAGTCTGGGGCGATTTGGACCGCCTCGAGTTTTAATTCCAACTGCATCGTATTATGGGAGTTCCCAAGAGAAAAATGTCGAAAATGCGCCTGCGCACCCGCAAGGCGGCCAACCGTTGGCATGCCCCCCAGTTGGGCCGCTGCACCAACTGTGGATCCGCGGTATGCACCCATCGTGCATGCCGGAGCTGCGGTTACTATCGCGGGCGTCAGGTTCTTACGGTCGCCGAGGTCTAGGAAGCCCGACGTGCACTCCCGTGCGCGCAAACGGCTCCCCGATCGGAATTTCTGATCCATTCTCCGTTACGGCTTCCGGAATAAGGCCAAGCGCAACCCAAATTCTCGGTTCCCGTTTTTTGATTTAAGGTCAGCCGCCCCGCGTTCGCCGCGAGGGCGGCTGAGTTTTTTGTGGCTAACGATCCGGCGGTCCCGCGACCCAACGTTTCGCGTTTCAACCTAGCCAGCTCCCCCCCGCCGCATTCATGCTCCTCTCTTCGGAGCCTCGTCCCTTCTCTCTCACCCAACTTCTTCTCCTACATGAGAATCGCACTCGACGCCATGGGCGGAGATTTCGCCCCCGCAAATCTGGTGGAAGGCGCCACCCTCGCCCTGCGTGAGTATTCCCATATCTCGAAGCTCTTCCTCGTGGGAGATACCGCCGCCATCGAAGCAGAACTGCGTCGCCTCGCCTTCTCGGACAACCGCATCGAAATCGTGCACTCCACGCAGGTGGTCTCGATGTCCGACGCCGCCACCGATTCCGTCCGCAGAAAACGCGACTCCTCGATTAGCCGCGCGGTGGATTTGGTGAAGTCCGGAGCAGCCGAGGCCATTGTGAGCGCGGGCCACACCGGCGCCGCGGTCGCAGCCTCCCAAATCAAACTCCGGAGCCTGCCAGGAGTCGAACGCCCCGCCATCGGGGCCGTAATCCCGACGGAGACCAACTACTTCCTGCTCATCGACGCCGGCGCGAACACCGACCCAACTCCAAAGCAATTGGTCCAAAACGCGATCATGGGGGCCGCCTACTCCCGACACGTGCTGGGCTACGCCAATCCCTCCATCGGACTCATGTCGATTGGCACCGAGGACGAAAAAGGCAATGAGTTCACGAAGGAGGTTTTCGACCTGCTCAAGGCGTCCAAACTCAACTTCCGCGGAAACGTGGAAGGGCACGACCTATTCGAAAACCCCGTGGAAGTCGTCGTGTGCGACGGATTCGTCGGAAACATCATGCTCAAAACGGTGGAGGCCATCGCCAAAGCCATCTTCCACTGGCTCAAGAGCGAACTCCTGAAATCCCCAGTCCGAATGGCCGGCGCATGGCTCGCCAGGGACGCTTTCCGCACCATCAAGACCAAGACGAACGCGGACGAATACGGTGGCATGCCCCTGCTCGGCGTCAACGGCAACGTCATTATCGCCCACGGAGGCAGTTCCGCTTACGCCATCAAAAACGCTCTGCGCGTCGGTGCCGAGACGATCCGCCATCAAATCAATCCTCAGATCATCGAGGAAGTGAAGCGCTACAACGAATTGACCACCTCCCATGAGCAACCCCAACCCTGAGCTCCCTTCCGCCTCCATCATCGGCACCGGCTCCTACGCGCCTCAACGCGTCCTGACCAACGCGGAACTGGAGCGCATGGTCGATACCAACGACGAATGGATTATCACCCGGACCGGCATCCGCGAGCGACGCATTGCGGATGCCTCCGAATCGACCAGCGACCTCGCTGCCAAAGCGGCCGTCAACGCGCTCGAAAACGCCGGGATCTCCGCGGAAGAACTCGACCTCATCATCGTCGCCACGGTCACCCCCGACATGTTCTTTCCCTCCACTGCGTGCTTCGTTCAAACCAAGATCGGAGCCAAAAAGGCGGCCTGTTTTGACGTCAGCGCCGCATGCTCGGGCTTTCTCTTCGCAATGGACATCGCCCGCCAGTTCATCGCGACCTCCGCCTACAAAACCATCCTCGTCATCGGTGCCGACAAACTCTCCACGATCGTGGACTGGACTGATCGCAACACCTGCGTGCTCTTCGGCGACGGTGCCGGCGCCGCCATTCTTCAACATCGGCCCAACTCCCGAGGCATTCTTGCCTCGCACATGGGAAGCGATGGCGCCCAGTCCGACATCCTCTTCATCCCGGGTGGCGGATGCCTCAACCCGATCACCGCGGAGAACGCGGCGGAGCGCCAGAACACGATCAAGATGAATGGTCGCGAAACCTACAAGCATGCGGTCACCTCGATGCTCTCCGCCGCCCAGATTGCCCTCAAGGCTGCCGGCGTAGACTCCGGCTCGCTCAAATGCATCATTCCGCACCAGGCAAACCTCCGCATCATCGAGGCCATCGCCTCGCGCATGGAGGTCCCGATGGATCGCATCATGGTCAATCTGGACCGATACGGAAACACCTCGGCCGCCGCCGTTGCCATCGCATTGGACGAGGCCAACCGCACGGGGCGCATGGTGCGGGGCGACCTCATTCTCCTCGTTGTTTTCGGAGGAGGCCTCACTTGGGCCAGCTCCGTGATTGAGTGGTGATTCATACTCCCCCAGCCCCCCTCATGCTCATCGACACCCACGCGCACTTGGACTTCCCCGAATACGAGGGAGACCTCGTGGGAGTGATGCAGCGGGCAGCAAATGCAGGGGTCACCCGAATCATCACCATCAGCACTTCGCTCGACGCCAGTGCGCGAGCCATCGCCCTGGCTCGAACCCTCCCCGGCGTGAGGGCCACCATCGGCGTCCATCCATGCTACGTGGACGAGTCGCCTGACGACATTCTCCCCGCACTGCGCGAGCTCAGTGCCCATCCCGAGGTGGTCGCCATCGGAGAAACCGGCATCGACTACCACCGGCACGTCCCTTCCGCCAGCGGTTCGGAGCCCCCGGCGGATCAGACCTGTAACCGCAAAAGGCAGGCCCATTTTTTTGAGCAACAACTCCAACTCGCTCTCGAATCCAATCTCAATGTCGTTGTCCACCAGCGCGACTCCTGGGAAGACACCCTTGCGATCCTCTCCCCGTTCAGCGGAAAACTGAAAGCCGTCTTCCACTGTTTCGGAGGAACCCTCGCGCAGGCGCATCAACTTCTCGACCTCGGATTTCTCGTGTCCTTCACGGGGATTGTGACGTTCAAGAACGCGAAGACCGTCCAAGAGACGGCGGCGAAACTCCCGGCTGGATCCTTCTTTCTCGAGACCGACTGTCCCTTCCTTGCGCCCGTGCCTCATCGCGGCCAACGCTGCGAACCTGCTTATACAAGGCTCATTGCGGAGCATATCGCGGCATTGCGCGGAGAAACCCTGGAGCAACTCGCCGCGCATACCACGACGGCAGCCGAGTCCTTTTTCCGCCGGCGCAACGCATCCTGAGCCGACAGGATCGAACCACGGCTTTGCTCTCCTCTTTTGAGGAATCCCAAGCCACGCTTGCCCGCATGTCGGACCTCATTCTGGAGTGCAGATCCGTGCGCAAACGCTATGCGCATTCCGAAGTCTTGCGGGGAGTCTCCCTCTCGCTGCATCGAGGCGAATGCCTCGCTCTGACGGGCCCCTCCGGTTGCGGCAAAACCACCCTTCTCAACTGCCTGGGCGGGGTCGACCGCGCGGATTCCGGCGAGATTCTCCTTCAGGGCGAACCCATCACCTCACTGTCCAACGACGGCCTCGCCACGCTCAGACGCGAAAAAATCGGGACCATCTTCCAGTTCTTTCATCTGCTGCCGACGCTTAACGTGAGCGAGAACGTGGAGTTTCCACTCCAACTCCTCGGCGTTCCAAAATCCGAACGCATGGAGCGCGTCACCTCCCTCCTGAAGCGGGTCGGCCTCGAGCACCGCACCGGCGCCCATCCCTCGCAACTCTCAGGCGGCGAAATGCAACGGGTCGCCATCGCACGCGCACTGGTGCACCATCCGCCCCTGCTTTTGGCGGATGAGCCCACCGGAAATCTCGATTCCACCAATGGATCCAACATTCTCGCGCTCCTGAAGGATCTCACGCGCGAATCCCACTGCGCGCTTTTGATGGTCACCCATAGCGCGGAAGCGACGCGCGTGTGCGACAGAACCATCCGCATGCGAGACGGTCTCATCGAGGAGGCCTCCGCGTGAAAGCGCCACGCAGCACCTCGGGCTCCATCTCCGCAGGCATCCGTCCGATCCCGCTGCTCCTCTCCCTTTTCACCTGGCGTCATTGGATGCTCCAGCCGGGGCGCTCCCTCCTGCTCCTGCTCATTCTTGCCACCGGCATCAGCGTTTTCCTCTCCATCCGGCTTGCAAACCGCGCGGCCGTTGCAAGTTTCAACGACCTCACCGGAGTCCTTTCCCAGCAATCGGATGCCGTGCTGACCGCGCCGGCGGGGCCGCTCCCCGACACGATTCTGCCGCAGATTGCCACCGCACTTCGCGGGACGGGAGTTGAACAAATCCCGATTCTTGAGTGTATTGCAACCGAGCCTGTTCCCCAACAATCCAAGGAAGTCTCCCTCCACCTCGCATCCTCTTTCACCCTGCTCGGACTGGACTTGGTTGCGGTCCAGAACCTGGCAGCCCGAAACGGCTCCGCTGCAAACTGGTTCCAACCCTCCACCTCCGCCTCCGGGTCCGGGGATCTTTGGAGCCTTCTTGCGCATCCCACTGCCGTCTTCTGCACCGAGGAACTTGCGAGAGAGAAAGGCCTGCGGGTGGGGTCGCGTCTTCCCCTCGTTCTCAACGACCGGACCGTGGACTTCGAAATCCGCGGGTTCATCCCGCAATCTCCCTCCCACCCGACGCCGCCGACCCGCCTGCTCATCCTCGACTTGCCCGCTCTGCAGCACATCGCCTCGAAACCCAACACCCTCGATCGAATCGAGTTCCTCCTCCCCTCGCAGCTCCGGAATCCAGAGCAGCAAGGCCGCATCTTCTCGCTGATTCAGTCCAGTGTGGGTGAAACGGCGAAACTGCGATCAAGCGACTCACAGCGATCTGCGACCGCACTGCTCACACGCGGGTTTCGTCACAATCTGACCATTCTCTCGCTTCTCGCACTCCTCGTTGGTCTTTACCTGATCTTTCAAGCCCTCGACGCGGCAGTGGTCCGCAGAAGATCGGAAATTGCGATCCTTCGCGCGCTCGGCGTTCCTCCCGTGGCGATCCGTGCCACATGGATTTGCGAATCGGCCCTGCTCGGTCTTGCAGGCGGGATTCTGGGGGTGGCTGGCGGATGGGCTCTGGCCCAGGGCGCCGTGCGCATTGTGTCCCGGACGGTGAATGCGCTTTACTACGCGAGCAACGCGAGCGCCGCGGCGCTTCATCCGGGAGAAGCGGGCTTTGCAATCCTCTTGGCCGTGGGATGCAGTGTGGCCGCGGGGTGGCTGCCGGCGAGAGATGCCGCATCCACCCCTCCCGCTCAGATGCTCACGCGAGGCAATCTGCACGCGGAACAACACTCCCGGTTTGCGGCAACTCGGTTTGGCGCGGGGTTCGCCTTGGTAGCAATCCTCCTCGCACTCGCACCGCCCATATCCCTCGGGACTCCCCCCCAGACCATGGCGCTCGGCGGATACGGCGCAGCCCTGTTCTGCGTGGTTGGCGGGGGCTTTCTCGCGGGGGGTCTTTTGGAGTGGCTCGGCCGCATCCTCGCGCTGGTCGGCCAAAACCGCCCGAGCCTCCAACTGGCCTCCAGCCACATCCGGTTTCCGACAAGCCGTCACCGCTGGGCCGTTGCGGGGCTTCTGTGCGCCGTCGCGATGACCTCGGGCATGGCCATTTTGGTCGCCAGTTTCGAAGGCTGCGTCAGCCGCTGGATCCAAAACACCCTCCAAGCCGACCTCTACCTCACCCCGGCCGCCAACCAGTCCGCCACGGCCTACAACCGTATCGCGCCGGAAACCATGCGCAAAATCACCTCCCGCGCGGAAGTTGCCGAATCCGACGCGGCACTGATCGTTCCGGTGGAATTGGCGCACGGACCCGTCCGCGTTATCGGCGCCTCCCTCGGCTTCTCGCAAAGGCACAACCAATTCACCTGGCTCCGGCGTCCCGCCCAGAGCGACGTTTTCCATCCGGATACGAACGCGGATTTGTGCCTTGTGAGCGAGGCTTTCGCCAACAAGCACAACGCCCGTATCGGCGACCCCCTTTCCCTGCCCACCCCGGAGGGAATCCAGTCCCTGAGGATCGCCGGAGTCTACACCGACTACGGAGACGAGCGGGGCGTGGTCTTCGTCGAACGGGCACACCTCGCCCGCTGGTTTCGCACCGAGCAAACCAGCACGCTCTCGCTTCTCGTGCGCCCCGGGGTCGATCCGGAAAACCTTCGTGCCGTGCTAAGGGCGGAGTTTCCCGAACTTTCGGTGATGAGCAACCGGCACTTGAGGGGCGAGGTGATGCGTATCTTTCGACAGACCTTTGCGATTACCAACGCGCTGGAGGGCATCGGGATAGCGGTTGCCATGGCGGGTCTCGCCATCACCCTCGCGAGCATTCTGTTGGAACGTCGAGAGGAGCTCACCACCCTGCGCGCGCTGGGTATGCGCGCCAACTCCATCGCCCTCTCAACCGCATGGGAAGGGGCTGCCATGGCACTTTGCGGAGCACTCTCCGGAATCGGATGCGGACTCTGCCTCGGAGGAATTCTCATTTTCGTCATCAACAAACAAACCTTCGGATGGACTCTGCGACCCGCCATGCCCGTCCCGCTCTTGGGTGCGCTCGCACTCGCCATCGTCGCCTGCGGACTTCTCGCCGCATGGGTCGTGGGACGCTGGGGAGCCCGACTTCCCGCAGACCGCTCGTGAAAGGAATCGGCAGTTCATTCGAAAGAAACAGGCAAGCTCTTCAACCCCACTCCGCGTCATGGTGACCTCGCTGGACTCTCAAAACAAAGGCCGCTGCAGCCGCCGCTTGCCCTCCCCCGGGCCTTGCACCGATCCCAAGTCCCGCCCCGCGACGGCGTCTTTGGTTCGATCGTTTTTTTCTATGGGAAAAGCGGCCCTCCTCCTCGCATGGCTCTGCCCCAGCCTGCTCCCCGCCCTGCATGCACAGTCCCCTCCCCAGCGCCCCCTCGCATCCCGGACTCCGGAGGGCTTCGCCGTTCCCCAACCCCATCCCTCATTCGCGTTTCCCCGCGACCACGGCAGCCACCCCGAGTTCAAGGTGGAATGGTGGTACCTCACCGGACACCTCTTTGACTCCCGCCAGCGGCGTTTCGGCTTCCAAGCCACGTTTTTTCGGCACGCCGCCCCTCCGGGAACCGGCCCAGACAGGACCTCGCCGCAATTCCGATCCGATGAGCTCTTTCTCTTCCATGCCGCCCTGCTCGACGCCTCCACGGGCAAGTTCGTGCACCACGAGCGCATGGCACGCGCCGGCTGGGAGGCACACGCATCTCGGGACACCCTCGAGGTTCGCCTCGCCGACGCCGCCCTCCGTCTTATTCCAGACGCCCCCCAAGCGACACGCTTCTGGCTCGAAAGCACCTTCCCCTCTGGAGAAGCGTTCTCGCTTCGGCTAACCCCCCTCAAGCCGCTAGTCGTCTTTGGAAAGGAGGGCGTCTCGCGCAAGGGGGATTCCGACACCGCCGCCAGCTGGTATCTCACCTTTCCTCGCATGGAAGTCGCGGGCGATATCCGGCTGGGAGACGCAAAAATACCCGTGACCGGTCAGGCCTGGATGGATCACGAGATCAGCAGCAGCCAGCTGACCCCGGAGCAAAGCGGTTGGGACTGGGCGGGGATCCAGCTCAGCGATGGGCGCGAAATCATGACCTACCGGCTCCGCCGCAAGGACGGTTCCACGGATCTGGCCTCCGCACTCGTGTGGGTGGATCGGCAGGGAAAACTCACCCACTACGACGCGAGCCAGTTCGAGTGGAAACCGCAAAGCCAGTGGAAAAGCCCGCGCACCCGCGGCGAATATCCCCTGCCGGTGGTGCTCCACTGCATCGATCCTGAGACCGGGCACCCGCGCCAGTTCCAGCTCCAACCGCTCGCTCTGGACCAAGAGCTCCACGGCAGACTGGGCGGGCTCTCCTACTGGGAGGGCGCATGCCACGTTCTCTCCGAAGGGAAGCCGGCCGGCTCGGCCTACGTGGAACTCACCGGATACGCCTCGGATCTGTCCAAATCGCTGCGATAGGCGAATGAATCGCCGGGAGTAGAGCGGCCGCGATCACGGCTTTGGCATCGGCCGCATCGACGCCGTCTCCACAGACAACGCCCCGGGAGCCGGAGTCGGAAGGCTGACTTTACCGGTGGCCACCCATTCACACCCCCGGGCAAAGGTTACCTGAAAGCCCAGCCCGTTCATCGCATCCGCGCTATGTCCAAGGGTGGTATGGAACACGCGCCCCTTCCCAAACTGGGTGACCATCAACATCGGCTCGTGCTCTCCGGTCCCCCGGGTTTCCGGATCCGAGTACGCGGTGGCGAGCACGGTGACGTCCTTCGCAGGTCCCCGTAGCTTCGCGTAGAGTTCGTCCCCGGCGTGTTTCCATTTTGGCGCAAGCCCCGCCATGATGGGATGTTTTGGCTCGCGGGACTCGACCACAAATTCGTGCTGCACCCCGTGCGTGCCCCCCGCGCCGGGGGTTTCATCCTTCACCATGGCTCCGTTCCGGAAGCGCAGCATGGGGCCCGATTTCTCATTACGCCCGCCCCATCCTCCCACCCCGATCATCTGGTTGTACTCGAGCCATTCAGGGAACGCGTTGTCCGCGGCGTGTACGGCCACAAATCCCCCGCCCTGCTTCACGTACTGAACAAACGCCTCGCGCACCTCTTCCGGCCAGAGCTCTCCGTTGTAGTTGGAGACCACCACCGCGTAGTTGGAGAACTTCGGTCTCCACGCATTCCAGAGTCCGTCCCTCTTCTCATCGAAAGACCGTTTCTGCTCCTGCCACTGCGCTTTGGCCGTTTCATAGGCCGCCAACTGCTCCGGTTTCGCTTCCTTCGGGGCTTTCGGAGGCCTTGGCGCACTTTCGGGAGCGGTCGCAATGTCCACGGTGAATCGGCCGCTCTGCTCCAGAACCCACTTCAGCACGGGAGTCGTGCTCTGCCATGCGTGGTTGTTCTGACCGTCGACGATCAGCGCTTTGAGTTTCTCTGCTCCCGAGACCGAGTTGGTCACCAAAAGCACACCCAGCAACGCTACTTTGAAAAGTCCAGGGGAATGGTTCATCCCCGAATCAAAGCGGAGCGGGTCGCGTTGCGCAACCCGAGCGAAACCGGCCGCCAAACGCGGCACGGCTGTGAGCACCGAAGCTCGTCAGGCATCAGGGCGCCCCTGCGAGTTTCAACGCAGGGAGGCGTAATACTTCTCAATCGCTGCGATCAAACCGGGAATATCGTACTGGCTCGCCTCGACATCCACCCGCAAACCGAGATCACGCATGGTCTGCGAGGTGATCGGCCCGATCGAGGCCATCCTCAAATCCGGGGGCATCGGCAGCTTCAGCGCCATGAAATTCTCGACCGTCGAGCTGCTGGTGAAGGTGATCATATCCGCCCCCTCCTCCCGGAAGCGCGTGATTCCGCCGCTGACATCCTCGGTCTCAGGAACCGTTCGGTAGGCGACAGCCTCATCGACGATGGCGCCGAGTTTGGTCAACTCCTTCGGCAACACCTCCCGTGCCTGCTCCGCGCGCGCCAACAAAATCCGCTGGTTTTCGACAGAACCAAACTGCTTTTCAAAAGCCTCGATAATCCCCTCCGCCACAAACACCTCCGGCTGCAGATCGACCCCGAAACGGTACTCGCGCACCCGTTTGGCCGTCGCGGGCCCAATCGCGGCGATGCGCACCCCGCCCAGCGAACGGGCGTCCTCGTAGATTTTGTAGAAGGTGTCAAAAAATGCCGTCACCCCGTTGGGGCTCGTGAACACCAGCCAGTCGTACTGGTGCACATCCTGCACCAATTCCGCGAACTCGCGGAGGTTGGTCGGCGGTTCGATACGAATCGTGGGCAACTCGAAGACGTCCGCGCCCAGTTCCCGCAGACCCACGCTGAGAACCCCCGCCTGCTGCCGGGTCCGCGTCACCACGATCCGGCGTCCGCGCAGCGGCCTCTTCTCAAACCAACCGAGCTTGTCCTTCAGCGAAACCACGCCGCCAAAGACCGCGACCGCGGGAGCCTTGAAGCCCTGCTCCTCCACCTTGCGGGCGATGTCCGACACCGTACCGACCAAACTCTCCTGCCGGCCGGTGGTGCCCCAGCGGACCAAGGCCACGGGCGTCTGGCCACTCATGCCCTTTTCCTGAAGCCTTGCCGTAATTGGCCCCAATCGCTCCACCCCCATCAGCATCACCTTGGTCCCGGGAAGGGCCGCAATCCGCTCGTAATCGAGGGCGCTCTCCGGCTTGGTCGGATCCTCGTGACCCGTGAAAATGGTCAGGGAGGAAGTAAAATCGCGGTGAGTCACCGGGATCCCTGCGTAGGCCGGAGCCGCCAGCGCCGAAGTGACTCCGGGGATGATTTCAAAACGCAGGCCCGCCTCCACCAGCGCCTCAGCCTCCTCCCCCCCTCGGCCGAAGAGGAAGGGATCGCCCCCCTTCAGACGGAGCACGCGATGCCCCTGGCTGGTTTTTTCCACCAGCAACGCGTTGATTTCCTCCTGACGCAGCGTGTGCTGCCCCGCCTTTTTTCCGGCGTAGATAATCTCAGCCCCCTGTCGTACCCACTTCAGAAGCTCGGGGTTGCAGAGGTAATCAAACACTACGACATCCGCACTCTCCAGGAGTTCGCGCACCCTCAGGGTCACCAACCCCAGGTCCCCGGGACCCGCACCCGCGAGATGACAAATTCCGGGGCCTTTCACCGACGCCTTTGCCTTGGATGGGGATGTCTTCATAAGCGAAATTGCACGTTAGCGAGCGGTTCGCGAAATGCGAAAGCCAAACGCCCTGACAGACGCTGCACGCGACGCGCCCACCGGTCTGCCCTCAGGAGAACAGAACAGAGACAGTCCAGCCCCAAGGGCGCGGGGAACGCGATGAAAACACGTGCCGGAAGAGGCTCCGCAGGGTTCTCCGAAATCTTCTCGCGAGGCGCCTCGGAGAATCAGAGAACGGCAGGCTCAAGCTCCGGAGCCTGCTCTTTGGGCTGAACGTTGGGGACTGCGGGGTTCACCGGTTGCGCAAAACGCGTCTTGGCCCGCGGCACAAAGGTGCCCAACACGATATCGGCCAAGGGAAGCACCACGTTGAAGTTCTTGTGCATGTAGCGGTGGTGCAGCAGGTGGTGTCCGTTCAAACGGCGAAACAGCCCCGACTTTTCCACCCGGCGCGCCTTGGGCAAATGCATGCACCAGTGGATGTACTCGTACACGCAGTAATACAGGCCCGAGCCCGCCACGGCCCCCCAGTACAGAGACCCATTCCCCAGCCAGAGCGCAAACGGCAGCATGGGCAAACCGCTGAGCAAGGCCAGCACGGGCCCATTCCACCAAGCCATCGGGATCGTCACCTTATCCGTTTCCCGGAGGAGGTGGTAGCTGTGATCCGCCCGGAAAATCCGGTGATGCACCAGGGCATGCGCACGGAAGGGATACACAAACGGCCCCACCGGCCGGTGCATGACGAAACGATGTAGCGTCCACTCCAGAAAAGAGGAGACCAAGATCCATGCGGCAAGGGTGGCAAAAAAAGCGGTGGCGTGCATAAGCGAAGGAAGAGCGATATCAGGCAAAAGCGACAATAGGCGAAAGAAGCGGAGCTGCAGGGGGACGGTTGGAAGGACGGAAGGGACGGGTGGCGAGGGCGACTTTGAAAGCGGTCAGCCCACCTCCAAAAACACGTTACCTTCTCCGATTTTGCCCGCAGTGCAACCCTTGGTCTCGGTTTCCTCGCATTTCCAGCCCTTCCCCTAGCCCGCTGGCCCACCCTCAGGCACCCCAAGCCCCAGCAAGCCCACCGGCCTCAGGGGGCGCTCGCGCCGGTTCAACGCCCG
>JBEBAG010000137.1:0-21420 GCA_041159065.1 Verrucomicrobiota bacterium
GGCGGGGTTTCGAGGGCTCTGAGTTCGTGGTGCAAGCCGAGCGTGATTCCAGCTCCTGCCAACCCAATCGCGAATCCCTTCGGCGTGCTCGGATGTTCAGGGGCGTGAAGCTCCGAGCTTCCCGGGATGCCAGAGGCCGGAAACGAGCAGACTGGTGGCCTGTTCTGGAATCCCGAACTCGCCGCGATGCAGTTGGCTGATGAGTTGGTCGGCAGCAATCGCCCCCATGAGGGGATGGTCTTCGTAGATGCCAGGAGTGGATGGATCACGTTCGAGCAGGTGGAGGCTCGCGTAGCGCTGCTTTTTCGGCAGCTCAAAGAACTGCGGCTCGCCTTGGGGACGCGGGTAAAGCACACCACCAATCACGACTACATCGGGTCGCTCGGTACGAATCCACTGGCGGACATTAGCCGTGGTCAGATGGGCGGGGCGATGTAAGGCGAGGCGGTCCCTTTGGTTGAGACTGGTTTGAAAGTGGAGGTAGGCGGAGGTCCACTGGTGGTGTGTTTTCACGTCCGAATGCAGCGGCATGAGCAGCCCGATGCGCGAATGACCGGCAGCCTGCAACTCGCCGCACACGGTCTGCATCGAATGGTAGTAGTCACGCACGACCCGGTTAAATGCGGGCCTTCTGAGATTGTATCCCAGCTCGATGACCGAGACGCGTTGCCAGTCGAGCTCGATCTGATTCTCGGGGCCAAAGTGCGGCGCAATCATGAGCCCGTGAATGTTGCGCGTCCTGAGGATCCGGGCAAACCGGTTGCCTTGGAGTTTGGGGTCCCCAATCCAGAAGGGCTCGAGCAGGTAGCCGCGCTGCCGGGCGCGGTCGCGGGCACCGCGAAACATCATGCCATACGTGGTATGCGTATCCGGCCAGCCTGGAGGCACTTTCTTGTCAACGCTGACGAACGCGAGCGTGGCCTGATGAACGGGAGTGCGACGACTCACGCGCGCGGTCATCAGGGCGGAAACCATCGGATGGGGCCGGTAGCCGAGCCGTTCGGCGATGCGTTTGATCTCCTCCCTCGTCGCCTGCGGCAGTCTTGGACTGTCCCGGAGGGCGAGGGAGACGGTGGTGCGGTGGACGCCTGCCGCCTCGGCGACATCCTGCATGCGCGGCGGTCTTTCCTCTTTCATTCTACGATGAGCCTAACGCAACCGTTCTCATTGGCCAACCCGCGGCCTAGGGTGAAGCCCACACGCATCTTTCCCCTATGAACTCGAACACCTCTCCCAATCGGCGCGAATTTCTGACGGCCCTTGCGGCGGCATCGGGCATTTCCGTTACAAAAGCCCTAGCCTCCGCCCCCCCTCAAAACGCGGGTGCATTTTTCCGCGAGGCGGCCCGGGATCTTCCCCTCACGGGGGACGCGGATGTGATTGTATGCGGCGCGGGTCCCGCCGGGGTTACCGCCGCGATTACTGCCGCTCGTGCCGGAGCGAAGGTCCGCTTGTTCGAAGCGCAAGGGGCGCTGGGAGGAGTCTGGACTTCCTCGCTGCTAGGATACCTCTTGGACTTCAATAAACCGGGATTCAATCAGGAGCTTGTTCGGCGGCTCCGCGAGCGCGACGCCATTCCGCCCTTGGGCATGGACGGGCTGTGCTATCACCCCGAGGAGATGAAGGTGCTTCTGGAGGAGCTCTGCGCCGCCGCCGGAGTCCAAGTGCAACTGCACACGCGTGTCGCGGCCGCGTACCGGGAGGGCCGCACGTTGACGACCATCCTCACCGAATCGAAATCGGGACGCCAGGCCTGGCGTGCGCCGGTCTTCATCGACGCGACGGGCGACGGGGACCTTGGCGCGCTTGCAGGGTGTGAGTTTGAAATGGGCGAAACCAAAGCGTGCCCCTGCCAGCCGCTCAGCATGAACGTGCTTCTCACGGTGAACGATGCGGGCGCCTTGAAGAACATGATTCACGAGGGCGCTGCCGCACGGAACGAAGCGGACAAGCTCGCGCTCCTGGCCGAAATACGCCGGACCGGCATTGAACCGAGCTATGGGAAACCCACGATGTTTCGAGTGCGCGGCAACCTGATGCTCGTGATGATGAACCACGAGTACGGGATCAATGCCACGAATGCGGCAGCGGTGACGGAGGCAACCCTGAGGGCGCGGGCGGAAATCCATCAAATCGTGCGTGGCCTTCGAAAGCTGGGTGGGGGATGGGATGGCGTGCAGATCGTGGCCACTCCCGAGCAAATCGGCATCCGCGACGGGCGCCGGCTCCTTGGCCGTTATGTGGTCACCAAGGAGGATCTCATCACTGGGGCGCGACAGGGCGATGCCGTAGTACGCCCGACTTTTCCGGTGGATATCCACGCGCTGACCGTCGAGGCGAATAAGACGCACCCCTTTTCGAATCGGGGTGTGAAGGTGAAACCCTATGACATCCCTTTGCGGGCGCTGATTGCCCGCGATGTCGACGGGCTGCTCATGGCGGGGCGTTGCATCAGCGGCGACTTCATCGCGCACGCGAGTTACCGAGTCACCGGCAATGCGGTGGCGATGGGAGAGGCCGCCGGGGCGACCGCTGCGGTAGCCGCGAAGATGAGGGCCGCACCGCATGACGTGCCGTGGAGTGAAGTGCAGCCCGTCCTGGCGGCCACCCGTCATACGGAGTAGCCAAGGTTCCGAGCATCCCGTGCCAACAGGTTTGGCGGCGTGGGGCGTGGCGCAAGCGCGCTGTCGTGACCGTAAGCGGAGGCGCCCCCTCCTTCTCGGGGAGGGCGAGGTGTTGAGGGTGGTGCACCGCAAAGGCCCCGGCGCGATGCCTTCCCCGCCCGCATTTCCTCAGCTGGAGAGGATGTCTTGGATGACGTGTCCGTGCACGTCCGTGAGGCGGCGTTCGATCCCGTTATTGTAGTAGGACAAGCGTTCGTGGTTGAGCCCGAGCAGGTGCAGAATCGTGGCGTGGAGATCGTAGATCGTCGTCACGTGTTCCACCGCCTGATACCCGAAATCGTCCGTCGCACCGTAACTGAAGCCTCGTTTTACTCCGGCCCCGGCGAGCCAAATCGTGAATCCCTTGGGGTTGTGGTCCCGTCCGTTTGCGCCCTTTTGGAAGGTCGGCATCCGGCCAAACTCGGTGACAAAAACCACCAGCGTATCCGCCAATAGTCCGGTTTGTTTGAGATCCCGCAGAAGCGCGGCGCACGGCTGATCGAGAATCGGCGCATGCACCGCGTACTGGTCCGCGATCTTCTTGTGGCCGTCCCAGTTTCCGACGCCTTCCCCCATCGCGTACGACCCGTTGAAGAGCTGTACAAACCGCACTCCGCGTTCCAACAAACGCCGTGCCAGCAGACAGTTCTTGGCAAAACCCGCCTTGTTCGCATTGGCGTCGTTCACGCCGTAGGCATCGAGCGTCGTAGGGCTTTCCTTCCCAAAGTCGCTCACCTCCGCGGCCGCGAGCTGCATCTTGGCCGCCAGTTCATAAGCGGAAATCCGCGCCGCCAAATCCCCGTCGTTCGGATGCATCGCCAGATGCCGGTCGTTGATCCGCTTGAGGAACTCCCGGGTCGCCACGTCCGCCGCCGCCGGCACTGCTTCCGGCCGCTGCAAATTCGGGATCGGACGCTGTGCGTTGAAAGACGTCCCCTGGAAGGTCGCCGGCAAGAAAGCCGAGTTCCAATGACGCGCCCCAATCTGGGGCACCCCGCGCGGATCGGGGATTGCGACAAAGGCGGGGAGATCCTGATTTTCCGAGCCGAGCGCATAGGTGACCCAGGCGCCGGCACTGGGGAATCCATCGAGCGTGTAGCCGGTGCTCATCTGGTTTTCCGCAGGCCCATGGGTGTTGGACTTTGCGGTCATGGAGTGGACAAAGCACATGTCATCCGCGAGTTCGGCGAGATTGGGGAGGAGATCGCTGATCATCTTCCCGCTCTGACCGCGCGGCTTGAACTCCCAGAGGGGCTTGATGAGGTTCCCTTGCTGGCCTTGGAACGTGACCAACTCGCCGCCGCCAGGCATCGGGGTGTCGTGCCGTTTCACCAACTCGGGCTTGTAGTCGAAGGTGTCCACATGGCTCAACGCCCCGGAACAGAACACCATCAACACGCGGCTTGCCTTGGCTCGATAGTGACTTGGCCGCGGGGCATACGGCTTGGATGGATCGATGGTTGGCCGCAACGGGCCCTCGGCCGCGAGCAACCCCTGATCGGAGAGCAATTGGGTCAGCGCGATGCCCCCCAGACCGGTTCCTGCCCACTGGAGAAAATGGCGTCGCGAGAGGAGATGGCGACCTGCGTGCGAAAGATGAAGGGGGTTCATATTAGTACAGGTGGATGAATTCGTTGCTGTTGAGCAGGGCACGACAAAGGGTTTGCAGACCGTGTTCCCGCAGCAGCGCGGTGCAGTCCGCGAGGTCCTGGGCCGAGGGCGCCCGGCCGTACAGGAGCGCATAGAGCCGCTGGATTTGGGGTTCCGCTTGTTCCCCCGCCTCGTTTCGGACTCGCTCCGCGAGGTAGCCCGCTTGCTGGAGCGCAAAACCGCTATTCAAGAGGTTCAACGCCTGCAACGGGGTCGTGGACGAGGTCCGTTTCGGCGCGGGTTGGCCGGCGTCCGGACAGTCGAAGGCTCCGAAAAAGTCATCCACGACCGCCCGAGGTTTGCTCTGGTACACCATCCTCCGGAACGCCTCAGGGGTGTATTCGGTGCGCGTCTTGTACACCTTCACGTAGTTTTCGTTGGGCTCGAACAGATCGAAGCCCGGCCCGCCCATGCGCAGGTCCAACTTGCCGGCGACCGTGAGCATCGAATCGCGCAATGCCTCCGCCTCGAGGCGGCGCGGTGGGAATCGCCAGAGCAGACGCGCCCCGGCATCTTTGCGCCCGGCTTCCTCCTGCCACTGGCCGGACTGCCGGTACGTGCCCGAGAGCACGATGGTGCGGTGGAGCTTTTTGAAACTCCATCCGTTCTGAATGAAGAAGGTGGCCAGCCAGTCCAACAACTCCGGATGCGTCGGACGGCCCCCGTTGATCCCGAAGTCGCTCGGGGTATCCACCAGCCCCGTCCCGAAATGATAATGCCAGATCCGGTTCACCGCCACGCGCGCCGGAAGCGGGTTGGCCGGGTCCACCAGCCAGTCCGCCAACGCCAGACGCCGTTCCGATTCGGTTGCCGTCTTTGGAATCCCGAGGGCATGGCCGATCTGGGAGAGCGCGCCCGGTTGCACTTCTTCCCGAGGCTGCATGGGGTCTCCCCGGTGGAACCGGTGGGTGGGTCCCGGGGCCGCGAATCGACCGACATACCCTACCGATGCGTTCGTCATCTTCGCCGTCGCCTCCGCCAGCTCCGCGTTCAGGCGGCTCGCCTTCTCCGCGAGGAGCCGGACTTCCGCCGCTTTGTCTGCGGGGATTGCCGGCAACGTCGGAATGTCCGTCACAACGTTTCGGAACCCTGGGTCCAGTCGGTCCTCTGAGCTGGCGACTGGGGTCCACGCATGGCCGTCCAACGAGACCTCCATCCGGTACCCGGTCGCCAAGCGGTCCTGGTAAGGCTTCTCCTTCTTTCCCAGGCGCCGGTCCCGGCTCCAGACCACCCTTTCGATTCGCTCCGGTTTGGCGAACTCGACTTGGATCCAGCCCCCGCGTCTCTCGTTCGAGATCCAACTGAAATCGTTGCCGTACTTGCCGTCGTTGAGATGCGCCGCCTGATGCAAAGGGTTGGCTCCGTTGGCAAAGGTGCCTGAAACCGTTATCTTTGCATTTTTCCGAACCAGATTCTGCGTCTGGTTCTCGGGGGGATAGATCTCCAGTTCGTCCAAACAGGGCTCCGCTCCCTCGGTGCGGGTGATGGTAAACCGGAAGTACTTGGCTTCCACGGGCGCGAACCGGTCCTCGTTCTTGAGGTGGCTCACCGGAAGCCGGAGCGCCGGTTGCAATGCCCGAGGTTGCTCCGGTGTCACCTCCTCAAACGCCACCACTTCCGCGACTGTCGGACCTCCGGTTTCCCCGGTGCGCAACAGCAACACACTCTGTGCAGTCAAATCGGACTCTCCCACCAGACGGAATCCGCTCCATCGCCGCTGTTCAGGCACCGCCGGAGTCCCCTCGGCGAACTGCGACTGATCCACCCTCGCCAGTTCCACCTGGTCGTCCTTGGTGGCTGGATTGCCGTCCCGGTCCAGCACGTAGCGAGCATCCCGGGTGTGCGTGGTCCACGCGCCCCAAGAAACCCAGATCCGATACCGGCCTGACACCTGGGGTTCCCAGGCAAAAACATCCTCCGGTTTCCCCGGTTCCCCCACCCAGTAACGGTAGCTGGTGCCGAGGTTCGGCAGACGGGTCAGATCCCCGGGATCTCCCGCCTGTCCGCGTTCCCGGCCCGGGGCGTACTCCAAAGGTGCCCCGTTTTTCGGCTGCTCGATCTGACGGATCCCCGCTTTGGCCGGACCTGCGGGAATCGCGGAATCATCCAGCAAAACAATCCGGGAGTTCCGGGTGGGGGGGCGGAACTTGGCCAGCTCGGCCTCCAGCGGCGCGATCGTTTTGCGTAGTTCGTCCGCGCGCTTTTCGATCACGTCTCCCCGCTCGTCGCGCTTCGCGTCGAAATCGCGCGGACGAAGCGGGCGTTCCCCGTGCTGAACGCCCTCCAGCACGGCTTTCAACGCGTAATAGTCGCGGGCGGGAATCGGGTCGAACTTGTGGTCGTGGCAGCGGGCGCAGTTGATCGTGAGCCCTAGGAATGCGGCGCCGACCGTGCTGACCATGTCATGCAGTTCGTCCGCGCGCTGATTGGCCGAGAGCACCTTGTCCGGGCTTCTGACGCGGTCCACGGCGCCTCCGACGAGGAATCCCGTGGCGGCGTCCTCCCCGAGCAGGTCGCCCGCCAGTTGCTCCCTGAGAAAGGCCGTGTAGGGCTTATCCTCGTTCAGGGAACGAATCACGTAGTCGCGGTAATGCCAGGCATTGGGGCGATGCCGGTTCATCTCAAACCCGTCGCTTTCCGCAAACCGGACCACATCCAGCCAGTGCCGCGCCCAGCGCTCGCCGTACCGCGGGGAGGCCAGAAGCTGGTCCACCCGTTTCTCGTACGCATCTTGTGCGGTGTCCGCGACGAAGGCCGCGACCTCCTCGGGGGTGGGCGGCAGTCCGGTCAGATCATAGGTCAGGCGGCGGAGGAGCACGTCCCGAGGGGCTTCCGGCGAGCGGCGGAGTCCGGCTTTTTGGAGAGCCTCGTCAATGTAACCATCGATCCCCGCTCCGGGTGTCATGGGCCGCAGGGGCTGGTACGCCCAGTGCTCCAGGCGTTTGTCGATACTGGCTGCGCGATCCGCCTCGGTCTCAGGCCAGGATGCGCCGGCCTCGATCCAGGCCTTGAGCAGGGCCGTCTCGGCGGCCGTCAAGCGCGCGCCCTTGGGGGGCATCCGTTCGTCTTCCTCCTCCGAAAGCACCCGTTGCAACAGAGGACTCTTCGCGCTGTCGCCTGGAACAATCACCGGCCCGTTCGGACCGCCCTTGAACGCGTGCGGCCTCAGGTCCAAGCGAAGGTCCGCCTTCTGTTTCTCTTTGCCGTGGCATTCCGTGCAGTGTTTCTCCAGCAAGGGCCGGATTTGGGACTCAAACGCTACCTCCGCTGCACTGGCCGTGCGGGACAAGGGGAGCAGAACCAGCAACGCCGCGGCGTGCCGTACATTCTTGGGGAGTCGGGGCATGCTCGCAATTTCACCCGAAAGCGCGAGCGCGGTCTACGTCTCGGGTGTCACCGAGCACGACTATTGTCCCAAGGGCTCACCTTTTTCCACAGGAACCCCACCGGGGGGCGGGACTCTGGAGAGGGGCGATGAGCCCGGTCCTTGGGTTTTTGATCAAAAAAAACCGGGGCCGGTTTCTGCTGAAACCGACCCCGGCGGTACAGCCCGCGGCTACTTGGTCGCGGGAGCGGCTGGGGGCCGTTCGTTGTCCTTGAGGATCACGGTGTGGACCTTTTGGGCGCCCAGCGTGGCGCCGGTCGGGTTGCCGAGCGTGATCACGACGGTTTCCTCGGGGGAATCGACGGTGGCGTCATCGGTCACGCGGAGGACGATGTCGGCGGAGGTGGCACCCGCTGGGAGCACGAGGGGGCTGGGGGTGATCAGGGTGAAGTCGCTTCCCAGTGCGGCGGAGCCTGAGACGGAGAAGGGAACGGTGACCTGTCCGGGAGCTGCCGCGGAGAGGTTGAGCCGGACCTTGACCTCGGAGACCCGAGGCGTTTGAGGGCCGGAGGGGGCGAGGAGGGAGTCCAGCAGGGGCTTGAGGCGGTCCGCGTAGAACGTGTACCCGGCGAACGGATTCAGGTGCAGGATGGACTGAGGGGAGTCGAAGTACTGGGTTTTGAGCGTGCCGTCGGCATGGAAGAAGTCGCGGTAGAAATCGAGCAGATGAATCTGCGGATCGTTCTCGAAGTGGAGTGCATCGAGGGCGTTGTTGATTTTCTGACCGTTGAGGAACGTGGGCGTTCCGACGGGGCCCATGGGGAAGGGTTTCACCAGCACGAGGTGCGCATTCGGGCATTTCTCGCGAATGAGGTCGGTGCAGAGTTTGATTCCCTGAGCCACGGCTTCGATGGGGGTGCCATTGTAGACGGTGCTGTTGATGTTGTTGGTGCCGATGAGCAGGACGACGACCTTCGGGGAGGCGCCGTCGAGGGCCCCATGGTGGATGCGCCAGAGGAGGTTCTGGGTTTTGTCCCCGCCGATGCCGAGGTTGAGGGTGGAGTACTGGCCGAAGTGGCTGGTCCACGCCTGGTTGAAGGGGGCTGGATTGATTCCGCCGCCCCAGTACTCGGTGAGGCTGTCGCCGAGCAGGATGATATCGGTGGAGCCTTTCTTGGCCTGCACGGCGTTGACGAGGGCGGTGTGGTGATCCAGCCAGCGGGTGTCTCCGTTGCTTCCCCAATTGGCGGCCATCGGGGTGACGGGCCAGACTTGGGGCAAGTGTTTGTTGGATTCCACGCCCGGGTAGCGGAGTGCCTCGGAAAGCAGGACATACCCGCGTTCCTCTGAGGTGAGGGGCCAACCGGTGGGCTGGAGACGCAGTTCCGGATACTTCGCATAGGGTTCGAAGGGATATTCGAGCACGGGGGGATGCGAGGGGGGCTGCGCTGCTTCCTCCACGGTTTGCGAGGCGGTGGCGAAACCGAGCGAGGGCAGGGCCACCGCACGCAGGAGGCTCGCCGCTTGCGTGGTCACGGTGCCTCCCCGGTTGGTAATGAGGCAGCGGTACCGTGCCCCTTCATTGGAGGAGTTCAGCGGCGCCGTGGTGAGGGATGCGCCCGTGGCTCCGACGATATTGGCGAAGTTCGAGGATCCTTTCGGGGCGCTCTGCCAGCGGTAGGTGAACGGACCTTCCCCGGAGACCGCCACAGTGAAGGTCGCGGTCTGCCCTTCCCGAATCGTGATGCTGCCGGGTTGTTGCGTGATCTTGGGTGCCGCGATGACGGGCGGGGCGAGGACGGAGAGCGAGACCCCGAGGGAGGTGACCGAGCCCGATGCGTTGGAAATCACGCAGCGGAATTGGCGGCCGTGATCGGAGAGCGTGGTGGTCGCGATCGAGTAGCTCGCAGCGGTCGCTCCTGCGAGGTTGGTGAAGGAGGAGCCGCCCGCCGGGGCGCTCTGCCATTGGTAGGTGGGCTCCGGATTTCCGGAAGCCTGTACGGTGAATGTGGCTGCGCTTCCGGCAGGGACCGACGCATGAACGGGCTGCGATTGGATGCTTGGAGCCGAAGCCGTGGGGGTGGATTTCAGATCGAGGGTTAGATCATCCACGTAGTAGGCGCCCTGGGCGCCGGTGCCCGTGTCGCGGAAGCGGATGTTTTGGAGGCGGGTGTCCGGGGTTGGTCCCGGCGGGGTGAGCGGGATCGTGAATTTCTGCCAGGCGCCGGCGGTGGGGGTAAGCCGGAAGGTTTGTTGGGTGATGATGCCCTTCGTGTCGTAGATGAGGGCGAACTCCAGCTTCTGGCCTCCCTTGTCGCCGCCGTGGATGGCGAAGCTCGCGGATTGATACTCCGCGATGGCAAGCGGCTCGGAACGGTAGAGGGAGAGTGCGCCGCCTGGAGAGGCCGGGGTCACTTTCAGCGAGCGGAGTCCGTTGGAGATCTCCTCGGTGGAGGCCAGGTCCCGGTTGGTGTACCAGCTTGGCGCATCATTCCATCCGGACTGGAGGGTGTCGTCGTAAATGGGACGGCCCGCGACGGGGGTGAAGGAGGCGACCTGGGCTTCGAAGATGCCGGTGGAGGTCAGCTTTCCGTCGGATACCTGGACGCGGATGGTGGAGGCGCCCTTTTTGCCGGGGACGGGAGTGAGGGTGAGCGTGCGGTTGGCTCCGGTGCCGGAGAGGGCGATGCCGGAAAGGGGGATCAGGGCGGGGTTGGAGGAGGTGACGTGGATTTGGAGTGCCTCCGGTGCAGTTTCGGAGTCGCCGATGGTGAAGGGGATGGGATTGGACACGGCGCTGGGTGCGATCAGTTGGGAAGCGATGGGCGAGAGGGAGGGCGGCCGGTTTCCCGTGAGGGGGATGAGTTCGTTGAAGACGGGTCGGAGGGCGTCGCAGTAGAGCTTGTATCCGACGTCCTGAGTGAGGTGCAGGCTGTCTCGGAAGACACCCGGCTTGAGGTTGCCCCGGGCATCGGTCATGAGGGGGCCGAGGTCGAGCCAGTGGACTTGGGAGTCGATACGGGTGCCATCGGAGGCAAAGATTTTGCCTTTGATGATCGCATTGAGCGGCGCGACGAGTTTGCCGGCGTCGGGGTTGTCGCCGCGAGGAAAGACGCCCATGACGAGGATCCGTGCGCTGGGTAGTTTGCGTCGGAGTTGATTGACGCATTCCATCACGCCCTCGGCGATGCTGGGCAGGGACTGGCCCATGGGGAGGTTGTTGGTGCCGATGGCGAGGACGACCACTCGGGGCGCGATGCCGTCCACGCCGCCGTGGCGGATGCGCCATTGGACGCCAAAGGTTTTGTCGCCGCCGATGCCGATGTTGACGGTTTTGTAGTTTGGAAACTCCTTGGGCCAGACGGCGTCCTTGGTGAAAGTGACTCCGTCATCTGGGGTTGGGGGAAACCAGCCGCCCCATTGCTGGGTGATGCTGTCTCCGACGAGGAGGACGTCGATGGGCCCCTTGTTTTTCTGGACGGTCTCGACGAGCTGGGAGTGTTTGTCGAGCCACGCTCGGCTGGGGGCCGAGGTGTTGCCCCACCAATCGGCGACGGAGGCCATTGCCCGCGCGTCGACGGCGTTTGGCCAGCGCACGGAGTAGGGGAGCGTGGTGATGTACCTCACCTCCGCCTCGGTCAGAGGCCAGCCATCGGGCTGAGGCTCCGCCCCGGGGAGGGAATCGTCGTCTCCGATGGAGAGGGTGTGGACGCTGAGGGCGCCCTTGCTGGCATGGGTGGGCGTGCCGAGGGTGATCTGGAGGGTTTTGTCCCAATACTGATAGGTGGCATCGTTGACGAGGCGGATCTCGATTTGAGCCGAGGTGGAGCCCGCAGGGATCACGATCGGGCTCGGGGTTGCGGAGTAATCCGAAGGAGCGGAGGCGGTTCCGGAAAGGGTGAAGGGGATGGAGACGTCCTTCGCCGAGGGACTGGAGAGCTGGACGGTGACGGAGGCTTTGCCCTCGTTTTCCATGACCCGCTGGGATTGGAGGGCGAAGCTGACCGTGGGCAGCGACGCTGAGACGGAGGGTGCGGGTTGGGTTGCGGAATGCAACACGCAGGGAGCGAGCGGGATGGAAGCGCAAAGCGCGGAGGTGATGGCGCGGAGGGTGGGCGCGCTGAGGAGGGATTTGGGTGCGAGGGAGGGAGCCTGCTGGGAGGTTTTTCTGGGGGTCATGGTTGTGGGGGTTAAGGGGTATTGATCGAGGATCGAGGAGGCATGGCAGCTCCCGGCGAAAGGTTACCCGGAGGGGGCTTTTTTTTAGTGGGTGCCCTTGAGTTCCGTTGGAACCGCCTTTCCCCGAGTTTTTTGGGTGCGGCCTGTCGGCCCTCTTGGGTCCCGTGGGGTGCCTTTTTTGGGAAGGGGCCGAAAGCCGCCTAAAAAAAAACGTTAGTTGTCGAGCGGAGCGGCAGTAGTAGGGGGAATGAGTTCCACGGGAAGCGATCCAAGACCATCCGACGCGTACGAGGGATTTGTCGTTTGCCTGACCCAGCATGAGGCGGCGCTGCGGCGTTTTATTCGGACGCTGCTTCCGAGCTGGGGGGATGTGGACGAGGTGATGCAGCGCACGGCGTTGGCGGCGTGGCGGAAGTTTGGGCAGTACGAACCGGGGACGGATTTTCTGCGTTGGGGGCTTTTGATCGCTCGTTACGAGGCGCTTGCGTATCGGAGGGCGATGGGGAGGGATCGGTTGTGTTTTGGGGAAGCGGTGATGGAGTTGATGGATCGGGAGGCGCTGGAGGAGGAGTGCGTCCTTGGGCGCCGAGAGGAAGAGGCGCTGGAGGGGTGTTTGCAGAAGCTCAGTGGGGAGCGTCGGGAATTGGTGATGCGTGCGTACGCTGCGGGAGTGGACCAGCGGGAAGTGGCCGAGGCGCTGGGGAAGTCGACGGGAGCGTTTTACATGCTGCTGGCCCGCATTCGGAGGGATCTTGCGCAGTGCATTGAGCGGGAAATGCGGGAGGCACTTTAAGTTATGCAAAACGGACCACGGACTGATTGGGAGGCGCTGCTGGAGGGGTATGTGCGGGGTGATTTGTCGGAGGGAGAGCTTCGGCAGTTGGAGGTGCGTTTGGCGGAGGATCCCGAGGCGAGGCGTCGGTTTCGGCGGTGGATGCGATTGGACGCGAATCTGAACCGGGTTGCGGCGGAGGATTCCGAGTGTCGTGTGAGGGCGGCGTGGAGGGGGGCGGGAGGGGGGCTTGGGGCGGAGTTCGAGGGGGTGTTGGGGCGAGCGGATGGGGGGGCGGTGGTGGCGAGAAAACGGAGCTTCTGGGCGGCGTGGAGCCGGCCTTTTTGGGCGGCTGCGGCGGGGTTGGTGTTCGGGCTCTCTGGCGCCTCCGCACTGTGGGCCTATGCGGGATCTTCGGTGGCGGGGATTTGGGAGTCGGTGATTGGGTTGGTTGCGGAGGATTTCGAGCGTCCGGGGATGGCATTGGGGGTGGGATTTCCGCGGGAGTTTGGCCAGTGGAGCGGGGATACTGCAGCGGTGGTGGAGGCGCGGGGCGGAGTGTTGCCGCTGAGTGGGCGGCGCATGCTTCGGTTGGTGCGGACGGACTATCCCGGGGAAGCGTCGCCGCGGAGTCGATCTTCGAACGAAATGATGGTGCTCGACTTGCGGGAGCATGCGGAGTGGATCGCCTCGGGACGGGCTTGGTTGCAGGCCAGGGCGTCGTTTCGGGTCAGCGGGCTTTTGCCGGAGGAATCGGTTTCGGCGGGACTGGACGTATTTGGTTACGCGGAGGATCCGAGGGAGCGTGGAGCACGCTCATGGAGCACGCTTCGGGAGGAGCATCTGGGGATGGCGGCGAAGCGGAGGCCGATGAAGGCGGATGCCTCGCGCTGGGAGACCGTGCAGGCTGGGATGGATCTGCCGCCTGACACGAGATTTGTGCTGATTCATCTGGTGGTCAGCAACAATCGGCCGGCGCACGAGGAGGGCGGCGTGGAATTTTCCGGAGCCTATGTGGACGACGTATCCGTGCAGTTGCGGAAGGCGCCGGTGGGGGGGCTCCGGGCCGGCCGCCTGAGGGAGTAACGGATTTCAGAATGGGTTACCTATGAGCATATCAAGACTTGTCACAAGTGGTCCGGCGGCCCTGTCCCGCCGGGGGTTTCTACGGGCTGCGGGAATTGGCGTTGGGCTTCCGTGGCTGGAGGCGCTGGTGCCCCGCCGTGCGAGGGGTGCGGTGTCCGGGAAGGCGCCGAACCGGATGGTCTGCGTGATGACCAACATGAGCATGATCCCGCAGAACTTCTTTCCGAAAAAGGCCGGCCCGGATTACGAGGCCACGCCGTATCTGGAGATTCTCAAAGAGCACCGGGCGCATTTTACGGTGTGCAGCGGACTCTCGCACCCCGGGGTGGATGGGGCGCATTTGACGGAGAAATGTTTTTTGAGTGGGGCGCCGCACCCCGGGGCGAGCCATTTCCGGAACACGATCTCGATGGATCAACTGGCGGCGGAGCGGATGGGGCGGGAGACGCGTTTTCCGTCTCTGGTGTTGTTGGCTGGGAAGCGGGATCTGGGGCTGCCCTCGGTGAGTCGGGCTGGGGTGAGCATTCCGCCGGAGTCGGATCCGGTGGCGTTGTATCGGAAGTTGTTTGTGCAGGGGAGCGCGGCGGAGGTGGCCGAGCGGATGGCGGATTTGCGGCGTGGCAGGAGCGTGTTGGATTTTGTGCGGGAGGAGGCGTCGGGACTGCGGCGTGAGATGGGGGCCCGGGACAAGGAGCGGATGGAGCAGTACTTCACCTCGATTCGGGAGATGGAGGGATCGCTGCAGGCGGCGGAGGCGTGGGAAAAGCGGCCAAAGCCCGGCGCTGATTTCCGGGAGCCGAAGGAAGGGCCGGACGAGGTGCATGTGGAGGAGCAGACGGATTTGTTTTACCGGCTGGTGCGCATGGCGTTGGCGACGGATAGCACGCGGGTGGTGAGCCTTTATCTGGGGCCGCTGATGATCACGCCGAAGATCGCGGGGGTGACGACGCAGACGCACGGGCTGACGCATCACGGGGGAAATGCCGAGAAACTGGATCAGCTGGCGCGGATTGAATCGGCGCAGTTCCGGTGTCTGGAGCGGTTTCTGGCGGGGTTACGTTCCACGGGGGAGGGGGGGCGGAGTTTGCTGGATCAGACGCAGGTGCTGTACGGGTCCAACTTGGGGAACGCGAATTCGCATGACACGACCAACCTGCCGATTTTGCTGGCGGGGGGAGGGTACAAGCATGGGCAGCATCTGATGTTTGACCGGGTGAACAACACGCCGCTGGCCAATTTGTTTGTGAATATGCTGCAGGGGTTTGGGATGGAGGTGAGCCGGTTTGCTTCGAGCACGGGGACGCTGCGCGGATTGGAGGTGCGTGCATGAGGCCGCTGGTGTGGAAGAAGGTGGGTGCGGGGCTGGCCCTGCTGGGGCTGGGGATTTTGGGCGCGGAGTCTGCGCCGGCTGGGGCGCCGAATTACCTGGAGCGTTACTGCGTGGATTGCCACGACGGGGATACGCGCAAGGGGGGGCTGGATTTGACGGCGCTGAGTTTGAATTTTGAGCAGCCCGGGGTGTTTGAAACGTGGGTAAAGGTGCATGACCGGATGGCGGCCGGGGAGATGCCGCCGAAAAAGAAGACCCGGCCTCCCGAGGAGGAGACGCGTGCCCTGCTGCATGGGTTGCAGGAGCGTCTGCAGCGGGAGGATGTGGCCCGAAGGGCGCAGGACGGGCGCGCGGCGGTGCGTCGCCTGACGCGGGTGGAGTATCAGAATGCGCTCCGGGATTTGTTGGAGTTGCCGTATCTGGAGGTGGCGGAGTTGCTGCCGCAGGACGGGCAGCGGGCCGGATTCGATAAGTTGGGCGAGGCGCTCGATTTTTCGGAGATTCAGCTCAACCAGTATCTGGCTGCGGCGGAGAAGGCGCTGGAGAGCGCGACCTGCTCGCAGAAGCACCCTCCGGCTTCGAAGAAAGAGCGGCTGTATCCGAACTGGATCAAGTTTGCTCAGGCCCTGCAGGGAGGGGATGGTCTACTGTTGAAGGGGTTGGAGCGGGATCCTCGGTTTGCCTTGGTGAAGCCGGAGATGAAGAAGGGGGATCGTTTTGAGGGCAATGGCATCCGCCGTGCGGATTTTGTGAAATCGAATACCCAGCCGGTGGGCCTCATCCGGAGTAGCGATCCGAGCAAATACCGGAGTTTTTTTTATGCGGCACCGGAGTCCGGCGAGTATCGGATTCGGGTGTCGACGTGGAGTTTCTTTTTGGATCGGCAACGGGTGTGCGCGAACGACCGGACGGAGGTGGCTGCGTTGTGGAGTACGAACCGGCTCCTGGGATACTTCGACGCGCCCTCGCTGGCTCCGAAGGTGCAGGAGTCTCTCGCGTGGATGCGGGTCGGGGACGGGATCCGCTTTGAGACGGAGACGGTGCGCCACGCGAATGGGGATATCGCGCAATACTCGGGGCCGGGAATAGCGGTGGACTGGGTGGAGGTGGAGGGGCCGATCCACGCGCAGTGGCCGCCGGCGAGTCACCGGATTTTGTTCGGGGATCTGCCGCTGGAGGAGCCCGGGGAGGCGGCACAATCGAAGGCGCGTCCCGAGGCGCAGAAGGGAGTGACTCCGGGTAAGGAGAAGGCGGTGCGCGTCAGATGCGCGGTGACGTCGAAGGCACCGCTGGAAGATGCAAAGCGTCTGCTTGCGCGGTTTCTGCCCCGTGCATTTCGGCGTCCGGTGTCGGATGCGGAGGTGGGGCGGTACGTGGAGGTGGTCCGCCAGAGTTTGGCGGGGGGAGAGGACTTGGAGCGTGCGCTGAAGAATGCGTATCGGACGGCGCTTTGTTCGGTGCATTTCCTGTTCCGCGAGGAGCAGCCCGGGGTTTTGACGGGCAGTGCCCTGGCGACCCGTCTGGCGCTGTGGTTGTGGAGTTCGGTGCCTGACGAGGAGTTGGCGCGTGTGGGGGCCTCGGGGGAACTGGCGAAGCCGGAGGTGCTGCGCGTGCAGGTGGAGCGAATGCTCAAGGATCCACGGGCGGAGCGATTTGTGGCGGATTTTCTCAACCAGTGGCTGAACCTCCGGAAGATTGGGGAGACGACGCCGGACCGGGATTTGTATCCGGAGTTCGTGCCGTACCTGCAGGACGCCATGGTGGAGGAGTCGCGTGCCTATTTTGGGGAGTTGCTGCGGGGGAACCTTGGGGTGGAGCATGTGGTGGCCGGGGATTTTGCGATGCTCAACGGCAGTCTGGCGGCATTGTACGGGATCGGGGGGGTGGACGGGCATGCCATTCGCCGGGTGCAGCTTCCGAAGGGAAGCGAGCGGGGTGGTTTCATCACGCAGGGGGCGGTGCTGAAGGTGACGGCGAATGGGACGACGACCTCGCCCGTGGTGCGTGGGGCGTGGTTCAACGAGCGGATCCTGGGGATGACGTTGCCTCCGCCTCCCCCGAATGTCGGGTCTGTGGAGCCGGATACGCGGGGCGCGACGACGATTCGGGAGCAGCTGGAAAAGCACCGCCGCGATGCGTCCTGTGCGGCGTGTCATGAGCGGATTGATCCGCCGGGCTTTGCGTTGGAGGCGTTCGATGTGATTGGAGGGCAGCGCACGCGGTACCGCTCCCTCGGGAGTGGAACTCCCGTGTCGGGTCTAGTGCGGGACGGGCAGCGGGCGCCTCATTACAAGGAGGGACCGGCGGTGGACTGCGCCGGAAAACTTCCGGACGGACGGCCCTTCGCCAATGTGAATGAGCTGCGCGCCCGCTTGACGGCGGACCCGGATCTGCTCGCGAAAAATTTGCTGAGCCAGCTGCTCGTATTCGCGACGGGTTCAGAAATTCATTTTGCGGACCGTTTGGCGCTCCAGCGTTTGGTGGAACAGTCGCGGAGCGAGGGGCACCGGGTGCGCTCGATGATTCACCTCATTGCCCAGAGCGAGCTGTTTCGGAGCAAGTAATCGCGCGCTGGGCGGGAAAAAAGGGGGGGCGCTTCCGTTTGGGGGGGAGGCGCCCCTGAGGGTTGTCTAAATTTGGGCACCTGCATAAAAGGAGCCACAAATGAGTAGTCTAGCGAATATGAGTCCGAGTGCGGCGGACAATGTGTGGGTGCTCTTGAGTGCGGCGTTGGTGTTGATGATGTGTATTCCCGGGTTGTTTGCGTTCTACGGCGGGTTGGTGCGCGCGAGGAATGTGTTGTCGATTGCGGCGCAGTGTTTGGCGCTGACGGCGCTGGGGATTTTGATGTGGTGGGGGTTTGGGTACAGTTTGGTGTTTGGGAAGAGTTTTGCGGGGGGGATTTTGGGAGGCGTGTTTGGGGGATGGGAGCACGTGGGGTTTGCGGGGCTTGGGGTGGAATCGAGTGCCTATGAGCCCCGGATTTCGTCGCTTACGTTTGCACTGTTTCAGGCGATGTTTGCGGCGATCACGCCGGCGTTGATCATCGGGGCGGTGGCGGAGCGGATGCGTTTTTGGGCGGTGATGCTGTTTTCGGCGCTCTGGACGGTGGGGGTGTATTATCCGGTGGCGCACGCGGTGTGGGGGGCGACGGGGCTGTTTGCGGGGTTGGCGAACGAGGGGGCGCCCTGGAAGGCGATCGATTTTGCGGGGGGGATCGTGGTGCACATGACCTCGGGGTGGTCGGCGCTGTTGTTGTGCATTTTGGTCGGGCCGCGGGCGGGGTTTGGAAAGCGGCCGATGCCGCCGCACAGCATGATGTTGTGCGTGATGGGAACGGGGCTGTTGTGGACGGGATGGTACGGATTCAACGCGGGTTCGGCGCTCGCCGCGGACGGGGTGGCGATCCAAGCGTTTTTGACGACGACGCTGGGGGCCTCGGTGGCGATGCTGGTGTGGGGGGCGATCGAGGGGGTGCACCGGGGCAAACCCTCCGTGTTGGGGTTGTGTTCCGGGGCGATTGCCGGACTGGCCACGATTACGAACGCGGCCGGTTTCATCTCGGGAGCCTCTGCGGTTTTGGTGGGCGTGGTGGCGTCTGTGATTTCGTATCTGGCCTGTTCGGTGGTGAAGCCGCTCCTGGGCTACGATGATGCACTCGATACGTTCGGGGTGCATGGGGTCGGGGGGACGTTGGGGGCGTTAGCGGCGGCGTTCTTGGTGAGTCCCACGGTGCATCCTGCGGGGGCTGCCTTGGTGGAGAAGGGGTTGGTTAAGGGGCAGCTTTGGGCGATGGCGGGATGCGTGGTGCTTTCCCTCGTGGGGACGTGGCTGATTGCGAAGCTGGTGGATGTGCTGGTGGGGCTGCGGGTTTCGGAGGATCAGGAGGCGCAGGGGCTGGATATCGCGGACCACAACGAGGAGGGCTACAACCACGGGTAGGCGTCCGGTGGAGCGGGTTTCTTTCCCGGTCCCGATCGCCGGGCGGGGAGAAAGGGCGTTCCCGGTTAACGAGCTGCGCCGGGGAAGGCGCGCGGGCCTCAGGGGGTGGCGGGACCGTGGGGGCGGGCGCGCGCCTCTTCGAGCAGGAGGCGGCGTTTGGCTTCGGCCTGAAAGAGGCGCCAGCGTTCCCAGGGGTGGTCCGGGCAGTGGGTGATGTGTCGCAGGAGGCTGCGCCATTCGAGCAGGGCGCGTTCGAGGTCGCCCATGCGGAGGGTTTCGCCGAGGAGTTGCTGTTTGCCGCGTCCGAGTTCGACGATGCTGCGGATGGCCTCGGAGGCTCCGGCGCCGTAATCGTGGGGGAGACCGAAGCGGAGGTATCCCTCGAAGTCCGCGTTGCGGAAGGCGCGCTGGCAGGCGAGGGCGAGGCGACCGAGGTCGCGTGCGTCTTCTTCGGCGAAGCGGGGGCCGCCGCGCAGGTTGGCGATGTCGAAGACGAGTTCGTCGAGAGGGTAGGAGGGGTCTTCGAGGGCGGCGGCGATGGCGAGTCCCTCGCCGTGTTGGAAGAAGGAGAAGAGAATGCCACGGCGGGTGGGGGTGCCGTCGGGTTCGATGAGAGCGAGGGTGCGCCAGGCGTGGGCGGGGGAGTTTTGAATGGGGGCGGATTCGCACCAGGAGCGTTGGGGGCAGGAGGCGCAGACGGGGGGGGGGATGCGTCTTTCGGGGGGCTGGAGGAGGGCGCGTCCGGAGGCGTCGCGCCACGCCTGTTGGGGGGATTGGGCGTAGGAGAGGCGGACGAAGAGCTGGTCGGCGCGTGGGGCGAGGGATTCGGGCTGGCCGCCGCCGGTGACTTGGGGGAGGGCGGCGAGCACGGTTTCGAGCGTGGGGGGAGGATTGGGGGGGAGTTGTAGGGATTGGAGGAGGGCGGGGGCGTAGCGGAGGGCGCCCTCGTGGCGGGAGCCGAGGAGGAGTTCGCGTCCGAGGCGTTTGTGCGAGCCCTCGAGGTGGCAGAAGGAGCCTTTTCCGAAGCGCTGCATGAAGGAGCCGAGGCTTTCGGCGGGGCGCCAGGAGCCCTGTTCGGGGCTGGGATTTTCGGTGTTCTTGGGGGGGCAGAATACGAGCGCCTCGCCGAGGGGGACGGTGGTTGGGGCGGCGGGTTTGGGTTCCCATTGGCGGGAACTTCCCCAGATTTGGAGGAGGCCGCGGCGGAGGAATCGGGCGCGTTCGTCGTCGACGAGGAGGCCGCAGGGCATGGGGCCGGAGTGGAGGGAGTGCTCGCAGCCGAGGGGGATGTGGAGAGTGGAGAAGAGGCGGCGGTTGAGGTCTGCGGCGGCCTCGAAGGGGTTGGAGCCGCGCAGGGCGGCCTGATGCATGAGGGCGATCAGGGAGGGCCAGTCGAGTTTGGAGCTGCGTTTGAGGGGGAGGGGGTGGGCGTCGCCGAGGCGGGGGGGCTGGGGGGTGAGCAGGGCGTAGCCGGTGTCATCCAGACCACGGCGTCCGGCGCGGCCGTACATTTGGAGGAGTTCGGGCGGGGAGACGGTGCGTTCGAAGGGGCCGGCCTTGTAGGTGGTGCCTGAGACGGCGACGGAACGCATGGAGAAGTTGATGCCCGCGGCGAGCCCCATGGTGGCGACGACGACGCGGAGTTGTCCGGCCTTGGCGAGGGGTTCCACGAGGGAGGCGCGTTGGGTGTAGGAGAGGCCGCTATGATGGAACGCGACGCGGGCCTTGAGGAGGCGGGAGAGCTGGGCGCCGGCGAGTTGGTGTTGGGTGGGGGAGAGGGAAAGCGGGGCGCAGGGCGGGAGCGCGGCGGCCAGTTGGAGGGCAAGGGCCTCGGCGGCCTGGCGTCGCGGGGCGAAGAGAAGGATGGGGCCGAGGTCGGCGCGCAGGGCGTTGGCGATGGCCCGTGGCCACCATCCGCGGAGGGAGGAGGGCGTGGAGTCGGGGAGGTTCTGGAGCTCGATTTCCTCGAGCGGCACGGGGCGTTCGGAGTGGGAGACGAGTTCCGCGTGGCGTCCGATGCGTTTGAGCCAGGCGACGATGTCCTGGGGGTTGGCGACGGAGCCGCTGAGGAGGAGAAGCTGCGTTTCTGGAGGGGCCATGGCGATGGCCTGCTCGTAGTGGATGCCGCGGACGGGGTCGGCGATCATCTGGTATTCGTCGATGACGAGCAATCGGGGGCCGCGTCCGGAGAGGAGGCGGATGCGTTGGGTTTCGAGGGTGGCGACGAGGATGGGGCTGTCGAGGGCCTCGCTCAGGTCGCCTGTGGCGATGCCGACCTCCCATCCCCGTTTGCGCCACTCGGCGAGTTTGTCATTGGCGAGCGCGCGGGTGGGGACGGTGAAGACGGCCTGCCCTTTAAGGGAGGGGTGGAAGAGTTCGAAGATGAGGGTTTTGCCGGAACCGGTGGGCGCGTGAACCACGACATCGCGTCCCTCGCGCAGGGCCTGGACGGCGCGTTGCTGCCAGAGGTCTG
>JBEBAG010000138.1:0-4144 GCA_041159065.1 Verrucomicrobiota bacterium
GTGATCACCGGCCACCTGCAGTCCGAGGTGCGCCGGCGCGGCCTGTTTTATCCGCCGGACCCGGCCAGTTTGAAGGAGTGCAGCATTGGGGGAAACGTGGCCACGAACGCCGGAGGGCCCCGGTGTTTGAAGTACGGCGTCACGCGGCATTACGTTTTGGGATTGGAGGCGGTTCTGATGGGGGGACGGGTGGTTTCGGGGGGCGGGCGAACGCACAAGAACAAGACGGGGTTTGATTTGGTGGGATTGTTTGTGGGCTCGGAGGGGTTGCTGGGGGTGGTGACCGAGGTCACCCTGAGGCTGTTGCCCCTGCCCCCGGCGCGCGCGACGCTTTCGGCGAGCTTCGCCCATTTCGATGCGGCGGCGGCCGCGGTGCAGGAGATTTTTCGCGCGGGCTTTCTGCCTTCGGCTTTGGAGATTGCGGACGCCTTCACGCTGCGCTCGGCGCGGGAGCATTGCGGAACGGCCGTGGTGCCGGAGGGGGAGGGGCATCTGCTTGTCGATTTGGATGGGCAGCCGGAGTCGGTACGTTCGGAGGCGGGGGCAGTGGAGCAATTGCTGAAACGTCTTGGCGCCCTGCATTTGCAGAGGGCCGAGGGCGAGGCCGCCTGCGAGAAGCTCTGGGAACTGCGGCGCAAGTTCTCGGAGTCGCTGAAGGCCACCGGGCTCACCAAGCTCAACGAAGACATCGTGGTGCCCCGGGGACGGCTGGTGGATTTGGCGGTATTTGCGGAGCACCTGCGTGCGAAGCACGGCTTTCCGGTGGCGTGTTTTGGGCATGCGGGGGATGGGAACATTCACGTGAACATCATGGCCCGTGGATTTCACGAGGATCCGGGGGTGCATGAACGGGTGGAGGCGGCCTTGGACGAGCTCTTCCATCAGGTTTTGGAGTGGAAGGGCGCGATCACAGGGGAACATGGCATCGGGATCGCCAAGCAGCGGTGGTGGCCGGATGCGGTTTCGCAGACGGGACGCGAGGTGCATTCGGCGCTGAAGAGTGCCCTGGATCCCAAGGGGTTGCTGAATCCGGGTAAGTTTGTGACGGTTTCGGGCGTGCGTTGACGGGTTCCGTTTGGGCTGTTAGCGTTCCGGTCCGTTCAGTGGAACCTTGCCGGTGCTGGTATGCTCGAACGTAATGTCCTTGTCCTCAATCGCCTCTGGCAGGCGGTCAATGTCTGCTCGGCCCGCAGAGCCTTCACCCTCCTCTGCTCCGGGCAGGCCCAAGTCGTCCACACGGACGGCGGTCACTTCCTCACTCATGACTATGAGAGCTGGCGGGATTTTTCCTCCCGGGAACCTTCGGAGGATATGGTAAGCACGGTATCCCTGCGCATTCGGGTGCCCCGGGTGATCGTGCTTCTGCTGTTTGACCGAATGCCGCGCAAGGAGGTGAAGTTCACGCGGCACAACATTTACGAGCGGGACAAGAATACCTGCCAGTACTGCGGCAAGGTTTTTGATCGCAGGGACTTGAATTTGGACCACGTGATTCCGCGTGATCTGGGCGGGCAGACGACCTGGGAAAACATCGTGTGCTCCTGTGTGCGTTGCAACACGCGCAAAGCCAACCGCCTAGCGCACGAGGTGGGCATGCGCTTGATTCGCAAGCCGGAGCGTCCGCGTTGGCAGCCCTTTGTGCATATCACCTTCGATACCAAGCCGCACGAGAGTTGGAGGCACTTCATCGATCTGGCCTATTGGCACGTGGAATTGGGATAATTCCATGAGGGAATGAGCCCTCAGGGGGAATCGGGGCGCCTCGGCGCCGGACGCGTGCGAGGGCTAGCGGTCGGCGATGAGCGCCCGGTTTTTCCAAAGATAGCCCAGACCGGATCCGAGGGTGAGCACGAGGGTGAGCCCGATCAGCGCGGTGCCAATCCCCGTCTTCCACGGGGCAATCCACTGCATGGGGGCGATCCATCCCTGCTGGGTCCATTCCTCCAAAGTCTGCGCGAGGAGGAAGAAGAGAATGGTGATGATCTGCCAGATGGTCTTGTGTTTGCCCACGCGTTCGGCGGGTAGGACGGTGCCTTTGGCCGCGGCGAGTTGGCGCAGTCCGGTGATCAGGAATTCTCTTGCCACGATGCAGGTGGCGGCCCAGGCGGGGATCGCGTTGACGCTTGCAAGCCCGATCAGTGCGGCGGCGAGCAGGATTTTATCGGCGAGCGGATCCATCAGTTTGCCGAAATCGGTAATCAGATGGTAGCGGCGGGCGAGGTAGCCATCGGCATAATCCGTGAGGCTGGCGAGGGCGAAGAGGAGGAGGGCGCAGGTGCGCGCGAGGGGCCAGGGGGATTCCAGGACCAGGACGAAGACGGCAGTGATTCCGAGGCGGGCCAGGGTCAGTTGGTTGGGGAGATTCATGGGGCAGCCCGCGGCAGGGCTCGGGAGGCGCGGAGTAAAAGCCGATTGCCGTGCCTTCAGTGTGCCGATAGCCTCGCGCCCTTCTCAACCCGAAACCAACACTCTTTAATTCATGTCAGCAAATTGCGATATCGGGCTCATCGGCTTGGCTGTGATGGGCGAAAACCTCGTTCTCAATATGGAGAGCAAGGGCTTCACCGTGGCCGTTTACAACCGCACCACGGCCGTCACGGAAAAGTTCGCCCAAGGACGCGCTCAAGGGAAAAACATCGTTCCCTCCCACACTTTGGAGGACTTTGTGAAATCTCTGAAACGCCCGCGCAAGGCGCAGATCATGGTCAAGGCGGGGGCGCCGGTGGATGCGGTCATTGAGCAGTTGCTGCCCTTGCTGGAGCCCGGGGATATCATCATCGACGGGGGCAACTCGCTTTGGACGGATACGCAGCGCCGGGAAAAGGCGCTGGCGGAAAAGGGGATCCGGTATTTTGGGGTGGGGGTTTCCGGGGGCGAAGAGGGCGCTTTGAAGGGCCCCTCCATCATGCCTGGGGGTTCGAAGGAGGGCTGGGAGTTCCTAGCTCCCATCTACACGAAGATCTCCGCGCACGTGGACGGAGAGTCCTGCTGCCGCTACATGGGGGCCGACGGGGCGGGGCACTATGTGAAGATGGTGCACAACGGCATTGAGTACGGCGACATGCAGCTCATTTGCGAGGGGTACGCCATCCTCAAGGAGGTGCTGGGACTGGGGGCCGCAGAATTGGCCGAGATTTTCGGCGAGTGGAACCGCGGGGAGCTCAACAGCTATTTGATGGAGATCACCACCCAGATTTTTGGGAAAAAGGATCCCGAAACGGGCAAGGCGATTGTGGACGTGATCGTGGATCGCGCCGGCCAGAAAGGGACGGGCAAGTGGACCGTGGGGCACGCCGTGGAAATGGCGGTGCCGCTCTCGACCATTTCGGCGGCGGTGGAGGCGCGCATTCTCTCCTCCATGAAGGAGGAACGCGTGGAAGCCAGTGCGCAGTTGCCCGCCCCGGCCCGGGTTGCCTACACAGGCGACCGTGCGGCGCTGATCGAGGCGGTGCGTGATGCTCTGTACGCCTCGAAGATTGTTTCCTACGCCCAGGGATTCGTGCAGTTGGGCGCGGCGGCAAAGCAGTACGGGTGGTCCCTCAACTTCGGGGACATCGCCACGATCTGGCGTGGGGGCTGCATCATCCGGGCGCACTTCCTCAACCGCATCAAGCAGGCCTACGAGCGCAACCCCAGCCTCAAAAACCTGCTGCTGGATCCCTACTTCACGGAGATTATCGCCAAGACCCAGCAGAACTGGCGTTTGGCGGTGAGCGTGGCCGTCAATCATGGGATTGCGGTCCCCGCCTTCAGCTCGTCCCTTGCCTACTACGACAGCTACCGGTCCGAACGCCTGCCCGCCAATTTGCTCCAGGCGCAGCGGGATTTCTTCGGTGCGCACACGTACGAGCGCCTCGACAAGCCCGTGGGTCAGTTCTTCCACACCGAGTGGCTGCAGTAGCGGCCCTCTGCCTGTCTCGTCCGGGGAGACCTTGCTCCCCGTGCGGGAGGGCGTCCGCCACGGAAGAAGTTCTCCGATCCCCCAGCGCTTCCTGCGTTGGGGGACTTTTTTTGTCTGCAGCCCGCCTCTTCATCCGCTCGCGGGGAGGTGAGCGGGGCGGGACTCAGGGAGTCTCCGGTTTTGCCGGTGGGGGGGAGGAAGGCAGCGGCTTTGCGGCGCCCATGCGGGCGGCTCGGAGCGTTT
>JBEBAG010000139.1:0-3643 GCA_041159065.1 Verrucomicrobiota bacterium
CTTTGCCGTACATGGCGCCAATGCCATCCACCTGCAGGCAGATCTCGCGGGCGGCCGATACGATGTCTTTTTCGAGGACATCGTAAAGATGCGCAGCGGTGACGAGTGTGCCGGTGGGCGCTTCCAGTACGGAGGTGGCGTTGAGCCGGACATCGAGGAGGATGTCCTCCACGCACCGGATAGCCGAGCGGAGTCCCACGCCGCCGTGCATTTTCGCCAGCGCCGAGATGGTGCGGATGAGCAGTTCGAACTGCTGCGGCAGGAGCGGATAGAAGTCCACAAAGGTGGCCTCGTCCAAAGTGGGGTAGCCTTCGCAACCGACCAGACGGGTGGCGAGGTTGAGTTTCGCGCCATGGGTAAGGAAAGCCGCATGGAGTTGCTTGGCTCCGTCACCGCTCTTTTTGAGCAACCGTTTGTGGGTGATTTCCCGGATGTCCGACGCTTTGAGGTCAATTTTGATGGGAAAACGATCCTGCAGGCCGAAGAGCGGACCGGTCTTGGGAATGGTCTGCTGGGCGGTGGCGATGAGCCAGGCTTCTCCTTTGCCCAGTTCGCGGATGTTCTTCGCCAGTCCGTCGAAATTGTTGATGAGGCTCTCGTTGTTCCTGAGGAAATGGCCGACCTCGTCGATGATGAACATGACGCGGCGGGTGCCGGCCTTTTTCTCGATCAGGGTGAGCATATCCAGGAGGCGTTCCTGCTCGTTCTTGGTCGAGATAGCCTGGGTGTTTTGGAAGGCGTCGGCGTCCTTCCAGATGTTCGGGTACAGGCGATGGGCCGCCTGGGAGGCGACTGGAACCAGAATGACCGAGAAATCCTTGAGGGCCTCGTAATCCATCCCGCTGATTTCCTGCACCACCGTCTTGAACTCTTCAAAGCGGCCCTGGAGCTCCAGAAACAAGGCGAGTTCGCCGAGCTTCCGATCGGCGGGATAGCCCGCCCAGCTACAGACTTGGTCAAAGAGGAGGGTGGAGATCGGAGTGTGGTTGGCGCCCGCCGTCCCCTGCGACGCGAGGTCGAGGAGGAAGACCACGACATTGTATTTTTTCGCGAGGGTTTTGACCTGCTGTTGCAGGGGGACATTCGGGAGGCGCTTGGTGAAGTGCTCGTAAAACGGCGTGTCGGCAATCTGTGCGGTTTGGTCGAAACACAGGCCGAAGTATTTGGCGAAGGAACTTTTGCCCGAACCGTAAAACCCGGAAAGCCAGGTGCAGCAGTCGATGGATTTGCTGTCCTGGGAGTGGGCATCCTCAAACTGGTTCAGCAGCTTCTGGTATTCGTTGGTGAGGTTATCGGTGAGGACATAGTCCCGGGCTTCATTGAGCAGAATGTCGGGCTCGCGGTTGCTGAAGGTGATGACCTTCTCCACACGGCGCTCGAAATTGAGCGAGGGGTCAAAGAGCGATTGGATCGAAGACATGGCCTAGTAAATGTGGGTGGAGCGGTAGTTGCCGTCGGAACTCTTGATTCCGAGAAAACTGGGATTGTCGCCAATGGTGCCGCGACGGCCCGGGTAGCAAATCACGGTGGGACAGGCGAACTTCCCCTGCAGGATCTGCTCGAACGCACTGACCCGGAACAGCGGATGAATCAACTCGGTGTCCGTGAGAAGCAGGACGCCGTTTTTCAAGGCGGCCACGCGGTCGATTTCCCGGCGCAGGCTCGCGATGATCGGGGCGTTTGTCGTGAGCTGGAAGCCGGACGGGCCTCCGGCGAGGAGGGCGTACAGGGCGTCATTGCGCTGCGCATGGGAAAAGTTGCCCTGGGACTCCATCTTGAGCAGCAGCGGATACATTTTGGCCTCGCGGAAGATTTCCAGAACGAGGGAGCCGAAGGACACCACCTGCGGGTCGAGACCGCTTTCCCGGAGGCGACGGAGGATGGTGGGCAGTTGTTTGCGAAACTCGGTCCATTCCTCGGGCTCGAAATGGAAATTGGTGACATGGTCGCCCTGTTTGGCGTTCACGACGGAAACCTCGGCGGTCAAATGGCGGATCAGCCGGTCAATGCGTTCAGGAAAGGAGGACATGAGCGAGTTGTTGGCGAGTGGGGTATTTCCATTCGATCCGGCAGAGGGCACCCGTGTCTTGGACAATGAGATGCCCCCGGTTTTGGAGCCGGTGGAGAAAGAGGGTCACATCTTCGCGGCGAAGTCCGAGGGCGCTCCATTCGTCACTGCGGGCGACTTCATCGTCGGAGAGGCCAAGGAAATGGAGGTCGTAGGCGAGGTAGAGGGCGAGTCCCTCATCGAGAGACCAGTGCAACACCGGACGGTTTCCTGCCGGTTTGTTACCCAGCAGGCCAAAGTCTGAGGCGATCCCGAGCACATAGCTGCTCACGCGTTTCCGCACGGAGTCTGACCAGTTCACGGTCAGTTTACCGGTTACCAAGCCTCGGTCGATCAAACGGGCAAGGTCGGTGCTGCGGAAACTCCGGGCGCCCGCGCGGACGCCGGGCCAGTATTCCTCAACGAGGAAATCGAAGAAGATGCCGTGCTGCCGGAGGGCGTAGAGCAGGATGAGCTGGGTCTTGAGCGCGGAGTTGGTGCTCTGGGTCAAAAGCAGCTTGAGCGTGGGAGCCGATTCCAAGAAAGGTTCGCGAAGGAAACGGGAGGCGAAACCCTCCACAACGATATTTCGGAGACGCCGTTCGGAGTCGGTGTTGAGAAGGTTGGCCTGACGCACCTGCTCAAAGAAGGCGCGAGTCGAAACGCCTTCCTGCCACAGCTCAAAGAGGGTCTGGCAATAGCCAACAATCCCCTGCGACATTGCAAGAGCTGTGGAGTAGTGGGACCTACGCAGCATCGCTCAGGGTGAAGTACGGCACACACAACACGCCTGCTTCGAATGCGGCGCGGTAGACATTGGCCAGACGGCTGAGGCCTTTGGGAGAGTGGATGTCCAAGGTGCCCAGATTGACCGGGCCTTCCTGAGCAGGAAGGCTTTCATAGGTGACTCCTTGAATGGCATCCCAACCGAGGGATTCGAGCAGGGGCTCCAACTTTCCGGTCGTTTCGAGATCCAGCAGGGTTTGGTGCAGGGTCACTTCGAGGCCGACCGGCAAACGGAAGAGGTGGCGCACACCCTGTGCTCGGGTGCTGGCGTCGTGTTTACTCTGGGCGAGGGATTGGGCGTGTTTGAGCGCCGCATTGATGGCGGTCCTCGGGAAAAGGAACTTGAGATCGTCCTGACCGGCCTTCTGGAGTCCCGTAGAATTCCACCAGACGCTCGGCTGGGTTTCCCCCAGCTTGAGGACCAACAGCCGGAGGATCGCTAATCGTTCATTTTTCATGGTTGGCTGGGTGGGATCCGGTGCTTGAGGTGTTACTGGGCGATGGACGCTTTGTGTAATGTCCAGCGCGGACTGTTTCCAACAGCGAAACATCTTGGTTCGAGCGAACTGACGTGGGCTGACCTTTCTTTCACAACTGCCTTTGGGCAAAACGGGCGATCTCGGGTAAACGTCCTCCTTGCGGTTTACATCTCATCCAAGAACTGCCGATAGGCGGCGGAGCCGCGTGCACGCAAGTCAATGCCCCACCTTTCGAAGAGCTTCCGGCACATATATCGCGCTGCCGAAAGGGCATCCTTGAAGCCGCGGACACGCACGTCTGCGGTCCATCCATACCGCCCCCAGTTGTCGT
>JBEBAG010000140.1:0-3346 GCA_041159065.1 Verrucomicrobiota bacterium
CGACTTCGCAAGCCAAGCTCACGCCGGACCAAGTCGCCGATGTGCTCCTGAAACAAGAAGTGGAATGGAGCCATGAAGCTACTCGACGTTAATGTCTGGATGGCCTTGGTCCTCTCCAAGCACACGCACCACCGCGCGGCACGCGTCTGGCTGGAAGGCCAGGCTGGGAGTGCGAGCCTGTGCTTTTGCCGCGTCACCCAGCAGGGATTGGTGAGGCTGCTCACTACCGCCGAGGTCCTGGCTGGCTATGGAAATCCTCCGCTAAGCAACAGGGAGGCATGGGACGTGATCGAGGGTTTTATGAAGGATGAGCGCTTCACCTTCGCCAACGAACCTGAAGGCTTGGAGGAAACGTGGAAAGCTCTGGCCATCCGGGACACGCATTCACCGAAACTGTGGGTCGATGCCTACCTGGCCGCTTTTGCCATTCGTTCTGGGTTCCAGATGGTCACCACCGACAGGGCATTCTCCCAGTTCAGCGGGCTGGATCTGCTGGTGTTGGCGGCGCGGAAATCCTGAATGCATGCGGAATGGGCTTCGTTATCCAGACCTGGAGAACATGCTGATTCGTCGGCCCAGAAAGGGATAAGGGCGTTGCCAGACCGGTCTTCATGCGCTGCCGGACAAGCGCTGAAACAACTCCCAAATCACCCCGCCCCGCCGATAACAAGCGCGGTGAAATACATCAGCCTCGCTCTATTGCTAGGAATTCGCTTTTTGGGTCGGGTCACTGGAAACGGTTGGAGAAGCGGATTGGGGCCAGGGGAGAGAGGGGGTCTGTTCAGCTGGAGAGGGCGGCGAAGAGCGATTCCATTTCCTGCTGTACGGCGGAGGGGGATTCGAGGGTTTGAGCGATCTCGGCTTTCACGCAGGCGCGGAGGCGTTTTCGGAGGCGGTGCACAGCCATTCGAAAAGCTTCGGTTTTCATGTCGGAAGATTCAGCCAGGGGGCTTTGGGCCCCGTGGGGGAGGTCGCCGGTGAGGAGGGGTTTGATGCGTTCGAAGAAGGGGCCGTTTCCCTCCTGTTCACACTCGGATTGGAGGCGTTCCAATCCGCGGGATAGGACGGTGATGGCCCATTGGCGGTCGAATTCCGCTTCGGGGGATCGCTGTGCTGGATCGGGCGTCCCGTGGGCCTCCTCCTCGAGGGGGAGCCATTCGAGGTGGCCGCCGCGTTTGAGGCGTTGGGCGGCCTGCTGCTGGCGGGCAAGGAAGTGTTTGAGTGCGCCGAGGAGGTAGGAGCGGAACTTTCCAAGGGCGGGGTTGGCGGCTGGGAGAGTGGAGCCGGCGAGGGTTTCGGCGAAGAAGGCGTGTGCCATTTCGCGGGCATCCGTGGGGTGGGCGAGGTGGCAGCGCAGGAAGGTGACGACCGGTTCGTAGTAGGCGGCGCAGAGTTCGGAGAGTGCCTGACGGCCTTCCTCCGAATGGGCGTGGGCGTTGCGGACGAGTGTCCAGCGGGTGTTTTGGAAAGTGCCACGCGGGGGTGGAGAGGAGGAGGGGGCGGGTTCCATGGGAGCGTGGCGAGTCGAGGACCATCAACGCGGATCGTGAAGAGACGGCAGCCCCGTCGGCCTACTCGAAATTGCCGGATCTGAAGCGGGGCCCCAATTTCAGAGGCAAATTGCCTTGATGAAAGGCTTCAGCCGTTTCCTCGAGGGTCTTCAACATCTCTGGATTTTGAGTCATGGTTTTGGCCTGCTTGAGGATCTCGAAGGCTTTGGTGAGCTCGCCACGGAGGAAGATTGTGCAGGCCAGCGTCCGGAGGTGGTCGGCTTGATGTTCCGAGTTGGGATGGTTCTCGCAGGCTTTCAAAGCCAGAGTATGTGCCAGTGAGACCGTTTCCTCAGGCAGAGGGGCTTTTGAGGAGAGGAGGAGGCATTTGGTGAGGCCGCCGAGAATGCACCGGTCGGTTGTGATTTGAGAGAGTCTGAGGGCCAGATCCCGTACTTTCCTGAGAGCGAAATCGCGTCGTTCCGGGATGTGCCCTTCTTTTGAGCTGACGATGATATCGAGAAAATCAAGGGTCTCAGATCGATCCTTCCCGCCCCAGTTTCCGCGGGCTTGTCTCGAGTTTAGCATGCTTCTGAGAGGCCTCGGATCCTCCGATTCGAGGGCTGCGTTTAATTCCTGTTCGGTCATGGTTTTGGCCTGTTCGAGGAGTTGGCGGGCTCGTGCATGTTCGCCCCGGCGGGAAGCGGTTTGTGCGAGTGCGCTCAGGTGTTCAGCTTTCCCCAATTCACACTCTCGCTGGTGGGGGGCATGGTTCCCTTTGAGAGCGAGGGTGTGGGCGAGATCGACAGTTTCCTTTGGAAGAGGAGCTTCGGAATCGATGAGTGCGAGGGCGATGCTGGTGAGCTTGCAAGGATCCAGCGATTGAGACGCTTTTAGAGCCGCCTCTCTTGCCTTTGCAAAGTCGCCCTCCCGCGTGGGTAGCTGGACCTCCATGAACGGAAGATTGAATTCCGAGGAAACCCGAACCTGCATTCCCCCGCTCTTGTAGATGGTTTTCATTCCCTTACCGCCAAGCCCTTTGAGGGATTCAAGGGCTCGCCGGGCAGATTCCCACTCTTTCCTCTCCAAGCTTTCCTGAAAGCCGCGTTCTAGCTCTTCAAGCGTGGGTCCCCCCGCAAGCTCCGCGGCTAACGAGATTTCCTGAGTCACCTTCCGCTCAACCCCCATGACCCAGGGAAAGTAATGCCCTTTCTCCAGAAACCCGATTCTTCCGTTGCCATCTACGACACAGAACATGGGGAGTTGCCAATCGCCGAACGGCCGCCAGGGGTCTCGAAGCGTGTGACCAGGGTCGATGCCTGTTCCGACTTCGAGTGCGGAGTGCGACGCTTCGAGCAGCAGCCGAGAGCGTTGATCTTCGCTTTCGTCCAGGTTCAGCGCAGCGAGATGCACGTTTTGGCTCCGAAAGACGGAGTTCAGTTTTCGAAGGGCCTCGAGGTCACTTTTGACGCGGCTGAATGTTTCGCGGGAGGAGTTCCAAAAATAGAGGAGGTAAACGTGGCCCGGTTTCCAAGGCTCCAGAGGTTTTCCCGAAATCCATTGCACCCCGGAGAGATCCGGCGCCTGATCTCCCGATTGAATCCCTTTCACGCTCGCGTGCCATCCTCTCTTTTTGGGATGCATGGCTGTCCAGAGGTGTCCGCTGGGTTCAGGCATGAGGCCGCGTGAGATGCGGTCCAAGTCGGCTTGGAGCTGCCCTTTGGGTTGTTCGGCTGCGTTCAAATGGTCTTCTGGTAGAAGAGCAATGGCCTTGTTTTGGAAAGCGATAGCCTCGACTTGCTGTCCTCTGGCTAGAGCCACCCGGGCCAGGATGCGCAGGCCGACCGTCGATCCCT
>JBEBAG010000141.1:0-3119 GCA_041159065.1 Verrucomicrobiota bacterium
CGGCCGACCAGACGCCAAAGCGGAAAGCGTTCTCGGAGCCACCCCTCCAATCCTTCCGCATGCGAATCAGCCCCCTCTACGGCGATCTGCTGAAATCCCATCCAGAGTGCAGAAAGGGAATCGGGCCTGAGATACTCGGAACCAGGTAAAGGAGGAGCGCCCTCCAGCACATCGCGAAGGCAGCCCGGATCCGGGCAGGGCACATGCGATGCGGAGCGATTCTGACAGAGGGTGGCGAGAAAACGGCACGCCCAGAGACGGATCCATGCCAGGCAAGGATCGTCGGGCGGCTCTTCGGCCGCGAGCTGAAGGATGACTTCCCCCACGGCGCGATGGCCGGGGCCGGCGGCGGATTCCGAGGCGGCAAGGGTCAGAAGCCCATCGGGGGATACCTGCAGGGAATACGGAGGCCTTGCCATAAGAAAGAGGGGGCTCAGCGGGGGGATCGAGTTCTCCTCACGCGAGCAGTTGATCAGGGGCCTCAATTCGCAGGGATTCGGGCGGCGGCTGGAATCGGATCACCGCCTCCCCGACAGCCGAATGGCTCAGGGCTCGCGAAATATTCATCGGATCTGCATTCACCCAAGCAAAGCAGCCGCGCGCCGAATCCTCCCGGAGCGCGACACCTCCCGCCCTCACGGAGACCTCCCGCCCTCACGACAAAGCCAAACCCCTAGCGACCATTCGGGTCCCCCCCCGAGTGTGGGGCGGGATCCGGGAGCACGGAAGGGTTGGGCCGCAAAGCCAACGCCGGAAGCGCGGGCAGCACCGGCCCCGTCCCGGAAGCCTCGCGCATGGAAGCCATGTTGGACTCTTGAATTTTGCGGTAAATTTCGTTCCGGAACACCGCCAATTTCCGGGGCGCATTCACGCCCAAGCGCACGGAATCATGGTCGATCCGGGTGACGACCACTTCGATGTCGTCCCCGATCATAATGCTCTCCCCTTCGCGGCGGCTTAAAATCAGCATGAGACGTTGGGATTTGCGTCCGGCAGTCGAGAGTCAGGCACCCTGGGTTCCACCCGGCGCGGCTGAACCCGGAGCCGCGCCGGAATCCCCTTGGCGGGCATCCATGAGCACATGGGCCACCGAGTACCGCTCGGAATGGGTCACGATCACTTGCTTACCCACCCCTGTCACCCGATTCACCACAATCGGACCGGCAAGGTTCACCGTGACAAAGAGTGGACTCATTTGATGGAAGGCCACGATGTTCAGAACCAAGGCGCTCTCGCCATCGGCGATCCCCAGATCCTCCGCATCCTCGTCCCGAATTTGGATCGGATAGCTCTCCAGAAACGTGTTCGGTTCCAGCACGACCATTTCGACATTCGCACCCTCCAGTGCGCGCAATCGTTGAAACGGCCAACTCTCGGTGATCGGCTCCAGTTCAAAACACGTGAGGTGCCGCAATCCGATCAAGCCGAAGGGGAGGCGAATCCGCGTCTTTGCATGCGCGTGGGCTGCGTTTTCGTGCCCAACGGGCACGGGCGACGGCGGGGCAACAGGCTGCGGGGTGGAAGGGGCTGCGGCATCCATGGGTTCAAGTCCGACGTTCAAAATACCATTCAGGGGCTTTGAAAGTGTCGCATAGGCTCCCGATTTCGCCACGCCGGAATGCAAAAAGGCGCCGGACGAATCGCCGGCGCCTTTCTCAAGCAATGAGATCCAATCGGAGGCAGAAAGCGCTTAGGCGGTCTTCTCCTCAATGTACTTCACCACATCGCTCACCGTCTGGAGCTTCTCGGCGTCTTCGTCGGGCACTTCCACCCCGAACTCATCTTCAAACGCCATCACCAGTTCCACGGTGTCCAAGGAGTCCGCGCCCAAGTCGCCAATGAACGAGGCTCCCGAGGTGACCTGCTCCGGATTCACTCCGAGCTGCTCAACGATGATGTCTTTAACTTTTTCTTCGATCGATTTTTCCGACATACAAAAAGGAAATAGTTTCGGTGTTGGGTGATTTGCGGGCAGGTGCTTTAGGGTCGAGCCAAGCCTGTTGGCAACTCCGATTTCTCACTTTCCTCACGGAAAGTTCCGCCCGCTTTTCATAGTGGGTTCCTATCCAAGAAGTTCGCGCACCATTTCGCGCTCTTCCTTCAACTCCTGCACCGTGGCGTCAATTTTCCCTTGCGAAAAGGCTCCCACCGCCACTCCCGAAACAACCGACAAGCTGCCATCCCCTCCGGTGCGCACGGGGAAGGACGTGATCAGCCCAGCCTCCACCCCGTACTCGCCGCGGGAGCAGAGCGCCACACTATGCCAGTCGCCGGCCGGCGTCGGCGTCACGAGGGAACGCACCGTGTCCACCACCGCGTTGGCCGCAGAGGCCGCCGAGGAGGCCCCCCGCGCCTTGATGATCGCGGCACCGCGCTGCTGAACCGTCGCAATGAACTCCGTCTCCAACCACGCGCGGTCGGTGATCACCTCCGTCGCGGCGCGCCCCGCGATTTGCGCATTGGTGAAGTCCGGGTACTGGGTGGCGGAATGGTTTCCCCAGATGGCCAGGTTGGTGACTTGAGAAACCTCCACACCCGACTTGCGTGCCAGCTGCGACTTGGCCCGGTTTTCATCGAGACGCGTCATCGCGAACCAACGGTCCGAAGGCACGTCTTTGGCGTTGTTCATGGCGATCAGACAGTTGGTGTTGCAGGGGTTGCCCACCACCAGCACCCGCACGTCCGAGGCGGCGTTGCGCTGGATCGCCTGGCCTTGTCCAATGAAAATCTTTCCGTTGATCCCCAGCAAATCCTTGCGCTCCATCCCGGCCTTGCGCGGCACCGAGCCCACGAGGAGCGACCAGTTGACCCCCCGGAACCCCTCGTCCAAATCCGCCGTGGCCACCACGCGCTTCAAAAGCGGGAACGCACAATCCTCAAGCTCCATCACAACCCCCTCCAGGGCTCCAAGGGCCGCAGGAATTTCAATCAAGCTCAACTCCACGGGTTGATCCGCTCCGAACATCGCTCCAGAAGCGATGCGGAACAACAGCGAGTAACCGATCTGACCGGCGGCGCCGGTCACAGCAATACGAACAGGGTTTTTCATGAGTTTTTGGGTCAAGTGCCCGACCTCTCGGCAACGAGCCCCCTAGGTTTGGCGCAGCCCCAGCCCTCTC
>JBEBAG010000142.1:0-14056 GCA_041159065.1 Verrucomicrobiota bacterium
CGCCGTTTGTTGAAAAACTCCAGAGAACGCGCCATGACCCGCGCAAACACCTGCCTGCGTAAATCCAAGCTCAGCCGCTGCTCCACCCACGCAAACTGGCAGTTCGCCAAAAAATCCAGCCCCCCCTTGAGCAACACACAGCAGGGAATGAGCAGGCACAGGGACACCACCGTCCCCATCGTCCGCCACTCTCCCTGGGATGCAGGATCCAGCGCCGGGATCCAGTGCGCAAGCAGGTCCCGCAGCTTCTCCAGCCCGCCCAGCACCTCCCCCACGCGGGCCTCCACCCACGGATAGCGATGCAACTCCGGCACCTTGTGGAGCAGCTTCGCCAACCACTCCTCCCTCGTTCCCACGGAAGCCTGTCCCTTCAAAACCATCGAGGCCACCCCCTGCACCACCGCCAGCAACACCGGATTGCTGAACCCCGCCAGCAGCGCCATCCCCAGCCCCAGCACAAAACGCCACCGATAGGGCTTCAGGTAAGGCAGCAGTCGGCGGATATAAACTAACGCCTGCGCGTGGGCGGAAACAGCGCTCGAGTGGGATTCCATGGACGATTGGTCAAGTGAGCCTTCAAGCACTATCAGCTACCCTCCCCAAAGGAAGCCCCCGCAACTTCCCCCTCCCCCACCCCTCTCCTCCCTCACTCAACTCCCGCGGCCTCGCCCAAAAGACGCCCCTGCAACTCCCGAACCAACGCCGCGCGCCGCTCCTCCGCATACGCAATCGGCGGCGCAAAACCGAACACCGGCTTCGGCCAGGCGTCGTCCGCTCGAAACCGCGCAATCACATGCACGTGCAATTGCGGAACCAAGTTCCCAATCATGGCCACATTCAGCTTGTCGGGCGTAAACAACTCCCGCAGCGCGCGCGAGGCGTCCGCAATCTCCCGCCACAGCGCAGACTGATCCGCCTCGCTCAGGTCGATCAGCTCCGAAACCCCCGCTACCCGCGGGATCAACAGGAGCCAGGGAAACCGCTGGTTATCCATCAACCACACCGAACTGAGCGGGAGTTCGCACACTCGCACGCTCGCATTCGCCAACTGGGGCGGAACCGAAAACGCTTCATCACTTCGCATTCCTCCCACCCAAATTGAAAAGCCACACTGGGAAAAGGGGATTCCAAACCTCCGCCTCAAGGGCCGTCCCCGCTCCCGCCAACCCAACCACCGGTTCGTCAAAACCCGATGGTCGACGGGAGCAAGGCCCTGCGCACGGAGTGGAAACCGCAGAGAGAGCGGGACTAGGGAATCGCCCGCACCTCCACGTCATCCACACTGAAGTCGACGAGACGCTCCCCCGTCCCGAAGCTCAACTGAAGGGCTCTCATGGGCCGCCCTCCGGAGAACTGCACCTCCGCCTCCACCCGCGTCCACTCCCCTGCCCGGGATACCGCCTGCCCGAGCGTTCCCTTCCACGCACGGCCGCCATCCTTGAAGAGAAGCGTCCCCTCCAGCGTCACAGGCAGCCCTCCCTCACTCAGACGCACCCAGGCGGACACGCGATATCTTTGCTCCGCCTCCACGGGAACCAACTGCAGCGCACTGCCCCACACCTCCGTCCGGCCACTCACCCGAAGCGCGCTCTTTCCCGAGTGTGGACTGCGGGAGTCGATCTGCAGAGGAGCGCTCACCCCCATCGCAAGCCACTCCTTCAATCCCGCCTCGATATCGCCGTTCACATTCACCAATCCCGGCGCAACCCTCACTTCAAACTGCGCGGCGCGCCGATTGCCCGCTCCATCCCGCCCCTCCACGCTCACGGTCGTCCGCCCCACCTTGAACACACTCCCACTCGCAGGCACCACCGTCAGCGTTCCCCCACCCACCGCGTCCTTCATCGAAATCACGGGAAAATGCACCACCGCCCCCTGCGGCCCCGTCGCCTCCGCGCTCAAAACCGCCGGAACCCCCACCAACTCCGGAGCCACCGAGTCCACCACCCGCACCTCAAAACTCCCCGTCTTGCGGCGCCCCAACCCGTCCACGGCCTCCACCTGAACCCGAGTCACCCCCAGCGGAAAAAGGCTCCCGCTGGCCGGACGCGACGTCACCGTCCCTCCCGCAAGCGGCCCGCTCCAGCACGGCGCAACGTAGGACACCACCGCCCCCGTCCTTCCCGTCGCCTCCACCACCCGGTTCGCCGGAAGCACCAGATTCCAGCACTCCGCCGCGATCAGGCTTGCCTGATCCCGGCCCGCCACCCCGGGAACCCATGCCGGTACGCCCAACGCATACGCGCCCGCGTCCGGATTTCTCCCAACCAAATCCAGACTCACCCCGGCGACCGCCCTCCCCTGCCCGAACGATTCCCGCCAGAAAAACGGCAGCGCATCCTCCCCGGGACCGAAGGTCAACCGAACGCCCACCCCGTTTTTCGGGCGCCCCGAATGCCAGGAGCCCACCCACTCAAAATCCGTTCCCACATAGGGCCATTTCACGCCCTTGGCCTTGATCCAGTGGACCGATCGCTCGACCCGCGTGGGATTCATCGCCTGAACCATCTCGCCAAGCCGGTAGTCGAGGAATCGCAGGGTTCGCTTCGGAAGGAAGTTCAGCCGCGAGGCCGGATTCTCCGGGGTAAAACCCTCCAACCCGACACGCGCTTCCTCGGGGGTCAGCACCAGGTTGTTGTACGACTTCAACTCCACCCCATGCGTCTGGCCGCCCTGCCACTCGGCGCGATCCGAATCCACGTAGGTATGCCTTCCGTAGCCGCCCCGTGAAACGATCGTGTTGTGGTAGCACTCAATCCCCGAAGCGGGACCGTTCACATGCAGTCCCCAAAAGTTCCCCGCCGCACCCGGACCCGCGTTGTCCCAGAGCACATTGTGCTGCACCCGGAAATTCTGGCTCATGTTGTCCAGATAAACGCCCACTCCCTTGTCCCCCTCCACCCAGTTGTAGGCGATCCCCACCGGACTTCCGCCCGCCCCCTTCCCATCGGTGCCGTAAGAGTAAATGCCCGCACAGTCCAACGCCACGCGTCCCGCGTTCCTCACGTGATTGTAGTGCACCTCGTGCCCGCTCCCGTTCAGGTGAATCCCGTCCCGCCCCGCTCCCTCGACCGTGTTAAAGGCAATCCGATGCCTCTCCCCAAACACGTCGAGCGGCGCGTAGTACGTGCCCGCGTAACTCGAGTCCCGCACCGTGTTCCGAAGCACCTCGTGCCCCGTCCCAAGCACAGACACCCCGGCTCCGGCGGACCGCTCGAGGAGGCAGTCCATGATCCGGTTCCCCTTCCCCGAAACCAGCACCCCGCGCTCGTGCTCCTTGCCACTCCCATACCACCCTCCGCCATCGAAATGCGAAGGGTGAGAGACCTCACACCGCTCCACCACCAGTTGTTCCCCATCCAACCGCAACGCGCCCCCCAAGAAACGCAGGTTTTTCAACCCAGCCTGCGTCACCCCGCGCGACTCCACGCACCAGGTGCGCCCCTTCCGTTCCACCCGATGCCCGGCAGGGTGGCCCCCGTCTTTCAAACGGAGAAACAGCGTGCGAACACCCCCCACGGTCTCCACCGCCCACGCCGCTTCCGGACTGCCCGCACCTATAAACGCCTTTTTTCCCACCCAATACCCCACGCCCTCGCCCGTCTGTTTGTCGGCAAAGTTCGGCCACCACGGCGCGGCTTTGTCCCTCGCCTTCAACTGAAAACTCCACGTCCCAGTGGCCGTCATGCTCGCAGACACCACCTCCGAACTCTGCCAACACCACCCCTGGTCAATCCGCCCCACAAACCGCGCGCCCGCCCAATCCGCCCCACTCAAGCTCGGCAAAGACGCCCGCACCGTGAGCCGGTACCGGTCGTCCAAGCTCACCGGCACCGTGGCCTCCGTCGAGTTCATCCCCTCCCCGGAACGGCCTGGAATCCTCGCCTCAGACACCCAGCTCCCATCCACAAAAATCTGCTCCCCATCCTCAGGAGGCGCATCCAGGCGCACCGCATAAATCCGCTTCACCGAATCGACCAACACCCACGGCCCCTTCACCTCCTCTAAAGCGCTCACCCACGGCTTGCGCGCGGGGTCCTCCGCCTCCAGGCGCACCCCGGACTTCAACACCACACTCTCCCGGTACGTCCCCGCCGCAATCAGGATCGTATCGCCCGGGTTCGCCACGCGAAGCGCATCCGAAATCTTTGGAAAGGCCGCCCCCGCAGCTTGGGACACCTTCCACTGAGCGCCCGAGCAAGGGGAAACGCACACACCGGACAGCAAGAACAGAGAACAATACCAGCGATGAGATTTGAGGGGAAACATAGGACTCCCAGAGTCCCACAGTGGAAGGGCCTCCGATATTCGCCGAACGGGCATCGCCATCGCCCGAACGGCTAGGGCTTTCGTCCAAACGGCGGGGGCCGCCGCCAAAAGCGCGGAACCTCAGAGACTCAACCGGAGCCCCTCCAGAAGGATGGCCATCCGTTTGCGCGTATCATCCTCTGCCAAAAGCTTCTGAAGCACCTCGGGGAAGGTCACCAAATGAAACGCCAGCAGATCGCAAACCCGCTCCGCCGCCGCCTCCTCCCGGACCAATCGCAGCAGCGGATCCAGCACCCCCGGGGCCCCCTTCGCCCGGTGCTCCAGCAGCTTCAACACCTTTTTCCTCCAGCCCTCAAATTCCTCACCCCCCCCCGCCACCGGCCGCACCGGAGTCACCTCGGCAATCACATAGGGTTCCACCTGCCGAATTCCGGTGATTTGAACCCGCTGCAAACCGCGCAGGATCACCTGCGAAGTCCCGTCCTTCGAAAGAACCGAGGAACGGATCAGTCCCGCGGTGGCATAGGGAAAGAGCCCCTTCTCGTTCACCCGTACCCCCACTCCAAAAACCCGATCCGTCTCCAAGGCATCGTCCAGCATCCGCCGATAGCGTTCCTCAAAAATCCGCAGCGGTAAATCGCACCCAGGAAAGTGGTAACACTCCCCAAGCAGGATGAGGGGAAGCGTTCCGGGGAGAACGAATTGTTCGGGATGAGCCATGCGCAACAGAGCGGAAGAGGACGCGGACACCCTACACGATCCGCAGAGCCGCCGCACGCCTCGCGCGCCGCCCCCCCGGCATCTGCAAAACCCGCTTCAAAACCGCCTGCAGCCACGCTTGGCCCGCTGCCTGCTTGCGAGTTCGCGGCGCCTGCTTAAACTCCCCCGCATGGCAGGTCTTTCGCAAACTCAGAGCCTCTCTCAGCAGCAGGTTCTCGCTCCTCAACTCCAGCAGAGTCTCCAGATCCTCCAGGCTCCGATTCTCGAGTTGCGCAACCTGATCCAACAGGAAATCCAAACCAACCCCACCCTGGAGGAGGAATCCACCGAGCCCTCCATCGAGGACCGCCAGCGCGAACACGAGGAGTTCAAGGAGGAATTCGAGCGCCTCGCCAAACTCGACGAGGAATGGCGCGATTACATGGCCCAAAATAGCGGCTACTCCGGACGCTCCGCCGAGGAGGAGGAACGCCGCCAGTTCTTCTTCGACTCCCTCGTAAAAGAGGAAACCCTCCAGCAACACCTCCTCGAGCAGATCGCCTCCCACGAACTCTCCGATCACGAAGCCAAAATCGCCGAACTCCTCATCGGCAATATCGACGACCGCGGCTTCCTCCAATCCAGCCCCGAGGAGATCGCCACCCTCAGCGGCGTCGACCTCGAAGACGTCCAGCGCATCCTCGAAGTCGTTCAGCAATTCCATCCCGTCGGCGTCGGCGCTCGCGACCTGCGCGACTGCCTGCTCATCCAACTCCGCCGCCTCAGCAAAGAGGGCTCCCTCGAGTGGCGTATCGTCGAGCGCTTCCTCCCCGACCTCGGCAAACGCCGGTTCCCCGAAATCGCCCGCCGCCTCTCCATCTCCACCGAACAGGTCCAGCGCGCCGCCAACTTCATCGCCACCCTCGACCCGCGCCCGGGACAAATCTTCGCTCCAGACCCCAACAACTACGTTCTGCCCGACGTCGCCGTCGAAAAAATTGGGGGCGAATGGCAGGTCAGCCTCAACGGCGACCAGATCCCGCACCTCCGCATCTCAAATACCTACAAGGACTTGATGGCGCAGGATAACAGCGGAAACGAGGTCAAGGACTACATCCGCGACAAAATCCGCAGCGGCAAGTTCCTCATCAAAAGCATCCACCAGCGCCAGCAAACCATCTCCAATATCGCCAACGAAATCGTCTCCAGACAGCGCGAGTTCCTCGAGGTGGGTTCCTCCGCCCTGCGCCCCATGACCATGGTGCAGGTCGCCGATACCGTCGGCGTCCACGAAACCACCGTCAGCCGCGCCATCTCGGGAAAATACATGGCCACCCCCCACGGCGTGTTCGAAATGAAGTACTTCTTCACTCCGGGTTACCAGACGGCCGACGGCGAATCCCTCTCCAACACCAGTGTCAAAGGGGAGATCGCTGAACTCATCAAGGCCGAGGACGGGAAAAACCCCCTCAGCGACAAGGAAATCGTTGAGGCACTCCAGAAACGCGGCGTCCCCATCGCCCGACGCACCGTTGCCAAATACCGTGCGGAGCTCAACATCCTCCCCAGTAATATGCGCAAACAGTACTGACCCTGCGCTCCCGTTCTCCCTCACCCCCCCTCCTATGCTCCAGACCCCAGGAACGCCGGTCCCCCTCCCGCTCTTCTCCCCGACGCGCAGCGCCTTCCACGGCAGCGCCTCCGCGCGCTCGATCGCCACACGCTCCACCCACGCCTTCAGTCTCATCGAGCTGATGATCGTCATCGGCATCATCGCCATCCTCGCCGCCATCCTCGGCCCCAGCATCGGCGGTGTCCTCAAAGGCAAGCGGATCGAACAAGCCATCTCGACCGTCTCCAGTGCCCTCGAGAACGCCCGCTACGAGGCCATCGGGAAAAACAGCTACATCTGGGTCGCCATCCAAAACGTCGCCCCAGGAGCCAGCCGCAGCGGCTCCGATGAAATCTGGCTGATGAACTTCAAGACTTCCAACGACTCCAACCGCCTCCCCACCGACAATAGCGACTACAAGTCCGTTCCCCTCTCCGAACTCACCCGCGTGGAAGGCGTCAGCGTCATCTCCCTCCAAAACCTCCCCGAGGCTCTGACCCAAAAACTTCCCCAGGTTCCCCCTCCCTCAGACTTCGGCTCCCAACCCGAGCGCTCCGCCCCCATCAAAATCACCGGAGGCCCCGATATCGGCATCGCCTCCTTCACGAAACTCATCCTCTTCACCCCCCGTGGCGAAGCCTTCTACGACCCCGGGAACGACGCCATGCCCAACCCCGACCCCACCCTCGCCATCGGGCTCGCGCAGACCATCAACGGCAAACCCACGAAGGACTTCCGAGATGCCGCCGTCGTCCTCACCTCCGGCCTCAACGGCCGGATCTCCTCCATCCGCCCCTGAGCCTCCCTGAGCTCCTGGGAAACGGACCTCGGCGCCCACCCCACCCCGCCCCTCACCCCCGGCCCCCATCCCGCAGCATCGGCTTCGAAGCCACCCCCGGCCGCGACGCAAACAGCCGCCCCGAAAGCGCCGCCTTCATCGCCACCGGCAGCGTTTGCGCCCCCTGCCCACCCACCGCCCCATCCACCGCCGCCAAACGCCGGATCAAATCCACCACCTCCCGCCGCGCATACGGCCCTCCCGCCGCCGCGCAAAAATGCGTGCGACAACTGAACGGACGCGCTTCGTACACCTGGCAGCCCCCCGTCCGCCCATCCAGAAACGGACAGCTCCCGTCCGCCTTCTCCTCCACCCGCGTCTTCCCCTTCGCCTTCAACGCCTGCGCCGCGTACAACGCCTCCCCCGCCGTCACATAAGGCGTCTTCCCCGTCACCTTGAACTGGCAACACTCCGTCCGGCGCGTGCACTCCCGCTCCACGGGACGCTGCGCAAGCTCCTGGTAAACCGACTCCACTTCCGCAAAAACCGCGTCCCGATCCATCATCGTTCCGCGGGTTGATCGACTGTGTTTGGGCATAAGCAGAAATCCAAAAGACCTTAATCCCACGACGCCGACACCGCGCGCGCCGCCAGCCAGCCGGTGGTCCATGCCGCCTGGAAATTGAACCCCCCGGTGATCCCATCCACGTCCAGAACCTCCCCGGCAAAATAAAGCCCGGGCACCACGCGGCTTTCCATCGTCCGAAAATCCACCTCGCGCAAGCTCACCCCGCCGCACGTCACAAACTCATCCTTGTGCAGGCTTTTGCCGCGCACCGGAAGGAGGGTTGACGCCAGCAACCCCGCCAGCGCGGTCGCCGCCTCGCGCGTCAGCTGGTTCCAGCGCACCCCGTTCCCCCCTCCGCTGCGCTCCACCAGCGCCGCCCACAAACGCGCCGGCACCCCCCCCATCGGCGTGTTCTCCACCGCCTTCCCGGGCGACTCCCTCCGCATCCGCTGCAACTCCGCCCCCCACTCCTCCCGCCCACGCCCCGCCACCCACTGCACCCCCACCTCAAACACGTACCCCCGTTCCTCCAATTCCCGCGCCCCCCAAGCCGAAAGCCGGAGAATCGCCGGACCACTCAACCCCCAGTGCGTGAAAAGCACCGGTCCCCGCTCCTTCAATCCCGTGCCAGAAACCCATACCTGCGCCGAAGGCACCGCAAGACCCGCCAGCCCCCGCACCCACTCCTCCTCCACGTGGAACGTAAAAAGCGAGGGCACCGCCTTTTCCATCCGATGCCCCACCGCCTCCAGCAGCCCCGGCATATTCCCCGAACGACTCCCCCCCGTCGCCACCAGCACCGCCCCCGCCTCCACCCGCTCCCCTCCCGTCAACGCCACCCGCCACCCACTCCCCACCCGCTCCAGCCCCTCCACCCCACACCGCAAACGGATCCGCACCCCCGCCTCCTCCGCCCCACGCCACAAGCACTCCACGATCGTCTCCGAGCGATCCGTGACCGGAAACATCCGCCCGTCCGGCTCCACCTTCAAAACCACCCCGCGCCGTTCAAACCACTCCACCGTATCCCTCGGCTGAAAACGCGAAAACGCCGAGAGCAACGCCCGCGCCCCGCGCGGATACCGCGTCGAAAGCGCCCGCGGCTCAAAACACGCATGCGTCACATTGCAACGACCGCCCCCCGAAATCCGCACCTTCGCCAGCGCCTGACTCCCCTTCTCCACAATCCACACCTTCCGCCCCGGATGCCCCTCCGCCGCGCCAATGGCCCCAAAAAATCCCGCAGCCCCGCCCCCAATCACCAGCAAATCGACGCGTTCCATCGTGTCTCACCCCAAATCGCTGCTCTCACACAACCGCGCATAAATCCCCCCCGCCCTCACCAACTCCTCGTGCCGCCCTCGCTCCACAATCCGCCCTCGCTCCATCACCAAAATCTGGTCCGCCTTGCGCACCGTCGAAAGCCGATGCGCAATCACAAACGACGTCCGCCGCTCCATCAACCGCTCCAGCGCCTCCTGGATCTGCCGCTCCGTGTCCGTGTCCACGCTCGCCGTCGCCTCATCCAAAACCAACACCGGCGGATCCTTCAACAACACCCGCGCAATCGACACCCGCTGCTTCTCCCCCACGCTCAACTTCACCCCGCGCTCCCCCACCACCGTGTCCAGCCTCTCCGGAAGCCGCTCCACAAACCCACGCGCATTCGCCGCCCCCAGCACCTCCCACATCCGCTCCTCCGTCGCCCCGGGATCCCCCAACCGCAAATTCTCCCGCAGCGTCCCGTTGAAGAGAAAACTCTCCTGCGTCACCAACCCCACCGCATCCCGCAACGCCCCGCGCGGAATCTCCCGAATCGAACGCCCGTCCAACAACACCTCCCCGCTCTCGTATTCGTAAAACCGCGTCAGCATCTGCACCAGGGTCGTCTTGCCCGCCCCCGTCTCCCCCACCAGCGCCACCGTCTCGCCCGGACGCGCGTGCAGCGAAATCTCATGCAGCACCGGCCGCTCACTCCGATACCCAAACCCCACCTTCCGAAACTCCACGTCCCCCCTCACCTCCAACCGCGCCGCACCCCCCTCTTCCCCTCCCAACTCGGCCTTCTCGTCCAAAATCTCAAACACCCGCTCCCCCGCCGCGCGTCCCGCCTGCAAAATCTGATTGAGCGAATGCAGCCGCCCAATCGGCTCATACAAAAAACCCACCAACAAGAGCAGCCCCGTCAACTCCCCCACGCTCAACTCCCCGCGCAGCACCGCCTCGCCTCCAAACCCCACCATCAACACCGTCCCCAGCGCCGCCACCAGGTTCATCGAGGGTTGATACGCCGCCCACACCCGCATCACCACCAGCGTCGCACGCCGCAGCGCGTCGCTCGCCCGGTCGAACTCCGCGTGCTGCTCCTCCTCCCGCACAAACGTTTTGATCTGCCGGATCCCCGCCAGGTTGTCGTGCAAAAGCGCGTTCATCGCCGAGGACGCCTTCCGCTGCCCCCGGTACCGCCCCTTCGCCGTCAACGTGTACGCCAACGCGCCCCCCGCCAAAAACGGCACCGGCAAAAGCGACGCCCATGCCAGCCTCGGATGCGACGCAAACAGCATCCCCGCCACCACCACCACCTGCACCACCGCCACCGCCCCCTGCTCAATCCCGTCAATCAACACCCGCTCCACCGCGTTCACATCCTCCATCACCCGCGTCATGATGTCCCCCGTCGAGCGGTCATCAAACCAGCGCAACGGCAGCCGCTGAATATGCCCGTACAGGTCGCTGCGCAGATCAAAAATCACCCGTTGCTCCAGCGTGTTATTCAGAATGATCCGCAGACTGTTGAGCCCCTCCCGCCCCAGAAACGCCAGCGCCCCAAGGCCCACCAGCCCCCACAACCGCTCCCCATGCCCCGCACGCACCTCGTCCACAATCACCTGAGTCACCCGCGGAAACACCGCGACCAGACTCGTCGACACCAGCGCGCAGAGCAGCGTCCCCAGGGAAAGCCCCGGGTAACGCCGGAGATACCCCCACACTCGCCAGACCGACCTCACCCGCGCACCTCAAACTGGCTCATCGAGCGGAACGAATGGTAGCGCGCCTCAATTTCCTCCGCCGTCAATCCCCGCAACCGCTGCAGACTGAAGGCCTCCACATTGAAACTCGCCATCACACTTCCAAACACCACCGCGTGCCTGAGCTGCGCAAACCCAATCGTCCCGCCCGCCGTCGCCGCCAGATGCCCCGCCAGCCCCCCCGCAAACGTGTCCCCAGCCCCCGTCGGATCATGGATGTCCTCCAAGGGATACGCCCCGCACGAGAAAAACTCGCCCTCCCCGAACAGCAGACACCCGTGCTCCCCCTTCTTGATCGCCACATACCGCGGCCCCTTCGCACGAATCTTCGCCCCCGCCTTGATCAGACTCGTCTCCCCCGTGAACTGCCGCGCCTCGCTGTCGTTCAAAATCAACATGTCCACCCGCTTCAAAAGCGCCTCCAAATCCTCCCGAGCCGTGTGAATCCACAGGTCCATCGTGTCCGCAATCACAAACCGCGGACGGCTCATCTGATCCAGCACGTGACTCTGCAGGCTCGGCGCAATGTTCGCCAGCAACACCACCTGGCTGTCCCGGTACCCCTGCGGAAGCACCGGCGTGAAATGCTCAAACACGTTCAACTCCACCGAACGCGTCTCCCGCACATTCATATCCCACATGTACTCCCCGGACCAACGGAACGTCTTCCCAGGCACCCGCTGCAACCCGCTCAAATCAATCCTCCGACTCTGCAAATACTCCACGTGCTCCCCGGGAAAATCCTCCCCCACAATCCCCACGAGCTTCACCGGGGAGAAAAAACTCGCGCTCACCGACGCATAACTCGCCGAGCCTCCCAGCAAATCCGCGTGCTCCTCCATCGGAGTTTTGACGGTGTCCAAGGCGATTGATCCAACAACAAGAACAGACATGACAGGGTGGGTTTAGGGGTGAAACCGCAGAGTGTGCCCGAGAGGCGCTCCGGAGCAAATCTCTCTCTTCATCCCAGCCTTCCCCCGGGCTGCGCCAAGTCGACCCCGTGCAACCGCGCGCACGCCTGCACCGTGTTGTGCATGAGCATCGCAATCGTCATCGGCCCCACCCCGCCCGGCACCGGAGTGATCGCCGAACACTTCGGCGCCACCTCCTCAAACGCCACATCCCCCACCAGCTTGCTCCCCTTCGCAGAGCCCGGATCCTCCACGCGGTTGATCCCCACATCGATCACCACCGCCCCCTCCTTCACAAAATCCGCCTTCACAAATTCCGGCCGCCCGATCGCCGCAATCAAGATGTCCGCCGAGCGACACACCGCCGCCAGATCCCTCGTGCGCGAATGCGCCACCGTCACCGTCGCATCCCCCCCACGCCCCTTCTGCATCAAAAGCAACGCCATCGGCTTGCCCACAATCATCGAACGCCCCAGCACCACCACGTGCGCCCCCGCCGTCTCCACCCCGCTCTCCACCAACAACCGCTGACACCCCAGCGGCGTGCACGGCACAAACGCGTCCGCATCCCCCATCGCCACTTTGGCCACGTTCACCGGATGGAACCCGTCCACATCCTTGCGCGGATCAATCGCCTCCACCACCCGCCGCTCCTCAATGTGCGGCGGCGGCGGCGACTGCACCAGAATGCCATGCACCGCCGGATTCGCGTTCAGCTCGCGCACCAACGCCAAAACCTCCGCCTCCGAGGTGCTCGCCGGCAGCTCGTACTTGAGCGAGTGCATCCCCAGTTCCCGGCACTTTTTGTCCTTCGAACGCACGTACGCCTGCGAGGCGGGATCCGCCCCCACCAGCACCACCGCCAGCCCCGGCGTGTATCCCGCAGCCTTCAGTCGGGCCACGGAACCAAGGGTTTCCTCCTGAATCTTGCGCGCGATTTCCTTCCCGTCGATCAGCTTCATCCCCGCAAACTAACCCCCTTCCCTCGCCCCATGGAGCCGAAAAAACACCCCGCCCTTCAGCGCCCCATTCAGCGCCCAACCAACCCGTCCTTCATCGCCACCGACACCGCCGCCGTCTGACAGTTCACGTGCAGCTTCCGGTACAAACAGCGCACCACGTAGTCCAGCGTGTGCGGGTTCACCCCCAGCCGCTCCGCCATCTGCTTCTTCACCAACCCCTCCACCATGCACTCCAACACCGCCCGCTCCCGCTCGCTCAACCCGTAATCCTTCCCCCTCTTCTCCGTCTCCGGAGCCAGCTTCGAAAACATTTCCAAAACCCGGCGCGCCACCCGCGGATTCATCGGCGCACCCCCCTCCAGCGCCTGCGCCACCCCCTCCAGAATGCTCCGCATCGGCGCCGACTTCAGCAGGTACCCGCACGCCCCAGCGCAAATCGCCCGGAAAATCTTCTCGTCCTCCTCAAACACCGTCAGCACCAGGATCCCCACCTCGGGCGCCACCGCCTTCACCCGGCCAATCCCCTCGATCCCATCCATCCCGGGCAACCCCACGTCCATCAGCACCACCCCCGGACGTTCCCCCGCCCCCAGCGCCTCCAACGCTTCCAACGCATCCTCGCACCGCACAAACGAACGCACCCCGTCCACTTCAGGCATCGCCCGAAGCGCGCGTTCCGTCGCCTTGCGCAGCGCCGGGTTGTCTTCCACCAGCCAGAGTATCGCCATACACAGTGCCTCCAAAAAGGGCCCTCGAAAGCGCCCCTACCCAAACACCCTCCGCCCCGCCCCGCCCGCACGCAAGGGAATCCGCAGCTCCACCAACGTCCCCGCCCCCGCCCCGCTCCGGACCACACACTCCCCCCCCAGCCGACGCGCCCGCTCCCGCAAACTCCCCAACCCCGTCCCCCCCTCCCGCTCCACGCCAAACCCGCGCCCGTTGTCCCGAATCCCCAGCCGAACCCCGTCCGCCTCCACCCCCAGCTCCAACTCCACCTCCGTCGCCGAGGAATGCCGCACCACATTCGCCAGCGCCTCCTTGAAACACAAAAACACCTGACGCCGCTCCTCCTGCCCCCACCCCGGCAACTCCGGAAGCCCCCCCTTCCACCGCACCTCGCGCCCCACCAACATCCGCCCCGCAGCCCTCCGCAACTGCTCCGCAAACTCCCCCGCCACCTCCTTCCGCCCCCCCGAAACCCACAACACCTCGTGCAACGCCTCGTGAC
>JBEBAG010000143.1:0-6804 GCA_041159065.1 Verrucomicrobiota bacterium
GCGGGCCTTGTTGGGGGCGGAGCTTGCGGGGGTGGGGGAGGGGTTGGCGCGGGTGCGGTTGGCGATTCCGGAGTGGAGGGGGGCGATGCAGCGGGTGCTCGGGGAGGTGCCGATGGAGGTTGGGACGTTGGAGCCTGCGGGCGATTTGCGGGGCAGCTGGTTGCCTGAGGCGTGGGCGCAGGAGGAATCCGGGCGCGTTCGACGCGGGGTGTGGAGGGAGCGCTTACAGTGGGTGGGGATGGGCTATCTGGCCTTGCTCGTGGTGGCGTTTGGGTGGCTGGCGTGGCAGAAGTCGCGGCTGCATCAGGAAGAGAGGCGGCTAGTGCAGTTGCGTCCGCGCATGGAGCAGATGAAGCGCATGCAGGCTCAGTGGAGGCAGGTGGAGCCGGCGGTGGAGCCGCAGCGGTATCTGGTGGAAATTTTGCGCCACGTGCATGCGGCCATCGGGTCCGGGGACGTGCGAGTCACCGAGTTTGATATGCGGCTGCGCGATTTTGGTTTTTCCGGGGAGGCCGCCAATTACTCGGAGGCCACGGAATACCTGAGTCGGTTGAGGAAAGAACCGGGGATGGAGCTGTTCCAGGTGCAGTCTCCGGTGCCCAAGAATTTGCCGAACGATCGCGCCCAGTTTACCGTGAGTGCCAAATCGGAGGTGGCGCAGCCCACGCACCCAACTTCCAATCGATGAACTTTGACCAACTCAGTCCGAGTGAGAAGAGGCTGGTTGCCGCGTTTGCCCTCATGCTGCTGGTGGTGGTGAACTTTTTCGGGGTGCGATTTTTTATGAACCGGCGTGCGCAGATCGTGGACGCTGCGGCTCAGACCCGCTCGGAGATCGCGTCGCTGGAGGAGTTGGAGGGGGATGCAGGGATGTGGGAGCGGCGGATGGAATGGCTGAGGAAATCCCAGCCGAGGTTGGAGAGCGAAGCGGCGGCGGGAAGCGCTTTATTGAATGCGGTCAAGGAGAGCGCCTCCCGGCATGGATTGACGGTGTCGAAGCACCAGCCGGCCTCGGCGAAGCCGGAGGCTGGGGCGGTGGCGATTCCCTTGCAGTTTGAATTGCGGGGAAGCTGGAAGGGCTTCTGCGAGTTTTTGATGGAGTTGCAGGGGCCGGAGCGCTTTGTGGTGGTTCAGAACGCTCGGTTGAAAGTCGATCCCTCGGATGCGACGGTGATGCACGGGGACTTTACAATTGCCAAATGGTTCGCTCCCAGATGAATGCCGAAATGAAAAGGGAATGGCTTCCGTCGGGGCGTCTCCGGGAACTTTCGCTCGGGGTTTGCCTCGTCCTGTTGGGCGGTGTTGGCGTGTGCTCTGGGGCGGCGGAGCCTTCTGCGGTGGAACGCAGAGCGGAGAGCCGGTCGGAGATTCCGATGGCGTACCCGGTGAGCCGGTACGATGCGCTCTTAGGAAAATCCCCCTTTGCCCTCGCAACGGCCGCTCCCGAGCCCGTGGCCCCGGTGGAGAACTTCGCCACCAACTGGGTGCTGGGATCCCTCTCTGGATCTCGATCGAGCGAGAAATCCGACCAACTCTCGTGGTTTGCGACGGTCAAGTCCCGCGATTTACAGACGCATATGATCGTGACCGAGAAGCCCAACAGTCAGGGGGTCTCGATCGAGCGGGTGGAATTGCCGGAGGGGTTGGTTTCAACCAAGGCCGTGGTGTATCTGCGGAAGGGCTCCGAAACGGGGAAGGTGGAGTTTGATCAGGCGACCGTCTCAGCCGCTGCGGCTGGCGCGGGGGCTCCCGCTGCGCCGGGGGCGCCGGCGGCGCCGGGCGGAAAGCCTGGCCAGGTGCAACCACGCGCGCCGATTCCTCGGCCGGGGATGAGTTCGCAATCCCGCTCCGGTGCGGCGGCTCCTGCGACGGGCGCGGGGACTGTCCCGGCCGCTCGGGGTCGGTTGCGCGCGGTGGGGGAGGCTCCGTAGGGGGCGGGGAGCTCCCGAGGACTGGGCGAGGGGAACCGCGTTCCGGGTTGCTTCGAAGGAGGCGGTTCCACTCGAAACGTGGGTTGTGTGGGTGTCCGCTCCGATGGGCTACCGGCCCCGGAAGAGGGGCGGGGTTTGGGGCGCCTCCCAGCAGAAACAGACAGGGGTTCAGCAGGCTCAGCGATTCCCCGTCGAGGTCTGTTTTTCTAGCGTGGCGGGGTTATGCGCGTTCCTCTGACCAAACTCCATTCCGTGTTTCTTTGCTGTGTTGCCCTGGTTTCCCTGCCCGGGGATGCGGTTGCGAATCCGCCCTATGCGGGCCGTTTATACGCCGACTACCTTGGGGGAAGGGTGGTGCGGGTTTCCGGAGCTGGGGAGATTGAGTGGGAGTTCCCGGGGCGCAAGGCGGACCAGTGCGAGTTGCTGCCCAATGGCAATGTCTTCTTTTGTGATTTGGATGGGTTGAAGGAGGTCTCACCGGACAAGAAGGTGGTCTGGGAATACCGACCGAAGGCCCCCGGACTGTTGCACTTTTTCCAGAGGCTGCCGGATGGATCCGTGTTGGTGGCGGAGTCCCTCCGAAGCCGTCTCTTGGAGATTGGAAGGGACGGGGAAGTGAAAAAGGAAATCCCGCTTCCGGCCCAACCCAAGGCGATCAACAGCCATCAGTTTCGTGGCGTGCGGAAGTTGGAAGACGGGCGTTACCTTGTCTGCATGATGGAGGAGCGCAAGGTGGTGGAGGTTTCGCCGGAGGGGAAGGTGTTGCGTGATCTGCCGATGCCCGGTTTTCCTTGCGAGGCGCTTCCGCTTCCGAACGGGCACCTTTTGGTGACGATGTATGGGCCGGGGCGGGTCATGGAATTCGACCAGGCGATGCAGGTGGTCTGGGAGATCGGAGAGACGGAGATTCCGGGCAATCCGCTGCGGATCCCTTATGGCGTGGAACGCTTGGCGAACGGAAACACGGTGGTATGCAATTCTTTGACGCACGGCTTTGTGGGGAAACAGCCGCAGGCGTTCGAGGTGACGCGGGACAAGCAGTTGGTGTGGGAGTTAGCGGATCACGTGCGATTCAAGAACGTCGCCTACATTCAGACGCTTCTGCCGGCGAGGGGAGAGAGCGCGCGTTGAGGGGGGCGGGGTCGGTTTGGCGGGGGGGATTGACGCAGGCCTGGAGGAGGAATTGGAGATAGCGCGCGTGCGTGAAATGGTGTGACGCGTTGGTTCTCGCATTGGAACCCAGGCGGTTTCCAAGAGTGGGGTCGTTCCATACGCGCAGGAGGGCTGCGGCGAGGGCGTCCGCATCCCTCGGAGGGACGAGGAGTGCGTCCTCGTCGTGGTGGAGGTAATCGCGGGTACCGTTGACGGAGGTAGCCACGATGGGCTTGGAGAGCATCATCGCGTCGAGGAGCACCAAGGGGCCTGAGGGGAGCTCGGTGGGCTCCATCGAAAACACGGCGAGTGCGGCATGCAGAAGGTAGGTGCGTCCTATTTCGGGTGGCTGGGGGGGCAGGATGCGGATGTGGGTGGGGAGATCCGGAGGCGGGACAAAGGAAAATCCCGGACTGAGGATGGCGGGGATGCCTGTTTTGCGCAGAGCCTGGATGAGAGTGCTCCAGTCCCTGTGTGCGAAACCGGCGGAATAGACGTAGGGCTGCTCGGGGATAGGCGGGGACTGCGATGCGTGGGGAACCTCACGTGCTGGAAAGTGCGCGAATCGGCACTGGTGAGGATTCACTCCGAAGCGCTTGGCGAGGGTACGCTCATCGCCGGAGCGGATGCAAAGGAAGGTGTCCGCCAACCGGAGCCAGGGAGCGACGAAGCGGAGCCAGAGGCTGGGTTTGGGAATGAGAAAATCGGCGATCACGAGTCGGGTGCGGGGAAAAAACCAGGGGCGCAGTCTGGCCAGGAGGAAGGCTTCGATCCCTGCCGCGCAGAGGATGAGGGCGTCAAAGTGACGGGCAGAGCGGGCGATGCGGAGCGCCTCCCGGAGGTGGCAACCCCTTTTGGACCAGCCGCGTTTTCCCCAGTCGGAGGAGCGCGGAGTGCAGAAGAGGGTGTGACCAAGATATTCTCCGGTGGCGGGCTCGAAGGCGGAATCGGAGGGGACGCTGAAGAGGATTTTCATGGGTCAGCGTGAAAGGGGGTGCGATGCGGCCGGGGTCTGGAGGAGCGTGCAGATTTCCGTGGGGAGGATCGGACTGGGAGGCGGGTGGGGAGCGCTCACAGGAGGCAGAACTCGGGATAACCCGAGAGGTAGCGAAGGGCGTGCAGCGGGGTGGCGACGAGGTTTTTGGTGAGTGCGCAGAGGTCGCGTTGTTTGAGCGAGTGGAGCGCGAGGCGGCATTTTTCGCGGAGTTTGAAGCGCTCCCATGCGGTCCAGCCTTCGCGGAGGATATGTCGGTGGCACTCTTGGTTCTCGCTAGAAAAGAAGGTTTTGTGATGCACGATTCGGACTGCGCGGCTGTTGGAGGCGTGGTCGGAGGTGGCGTTGGCGTGGTGTCTCCGGTACTGGAGCAGCACGCGGTCGAGGAAGGGGATATTCCCGAGACGGCTGAGGCGGATGATCATGTCCCAGTCCTCGCTGAGGTGCATGGATTCGTCGAAAAGTCCGGCGCGCAAGTAGGCTTGGCGTCGAGCGAGGAAGAGTCCCGGGGGATAGATGGTTCCGGTCCAGCACTGGGTTGCGAAGCAGCTGGGCTCGTGGAGGGGCCAGACGCGGATGGTTCCCTCGCGATAGCCGAGACGTTGTCTTCCAAATGCCTCGAAGGCACCGGGATGCATGAGGGATCCGTCGGCCGTGATGAACTGTCCCAGTCCGTGTGCGCCGACGGCCTCGGGGGAGAGCTCGAGGCATTGGACGAGCCAGCGGAGGGTCTCGGGCAGCCAACAGTCATCGGAGTCCATGAAGGAAACCCAGGGGGCCTCCGGTGAGGACTCCGCAAATCCGCGGTTTCGGGCGGCGGAGACGCCCTTGCGAAAGGGCTGACGCACCAACCGGAAGCGCCGATCGCCGGCGATGGTTGCCTGGATGACGTCGCGGGTGGAGTCCTGGGAGGCGTCATCCACCACGAGGCACTCCCAGTTTTCAAACTGTTGTTGCTGGATGCTCCGCAGGGTGTGCGCCACGAAGTCCTGTGTATTGCAGGCGGGTACGATGATGCTGACGAGGGGACTGACGCCCATGGTTTGGAATCGGTTTTGGTTGCCTCCATTTGCTTCGGCTTCGCCACGGCGCGGCGGCGCAGCGCCGCTCCTCGGCGCTGTGGATTTTGGGGTGGTGCGGTTGGGCTTTGCCCGGGTGGGCTCGGCTTTTTCCCCACTCGTGCATCGGAGACGGCGGGGGGGATGCGGGTGTGGCGTGCGCGGAAAAAATGCTTCTAACGGGTGGACATGCGGGTTGTCCTAATTGGGGAGCGGCGCGTTCAACCACGGGTCGCCAAATCCCCAAAAACCAAAACCCTACTGTATGAAAAAATTGTTCGTTTCCCTCAGCGCGATCGCGCTTTCCTCGATTGCAGCGTTGGCCGGCACCTACCCGGACATCAGCATAGCGGAGCTCAAGCGCGCGATTGCTGAAAAGAAGGTGGTGGTGATTGATGTGAACGGCTCGGAGTCCTTCAAGTCCGGGCATGTTCCTGGGGCGGTGAATTTCTCCGAGGTGAAGGACAAGCTGGCCACGGTGTTGCCGAAGGAGAAGGACGGGTTGGTGGTGGCCTATTGCGGCGGTCCCTCGTGCAATGCGTATACGCGCGCGGCGGATGCGGCAGCGGCTCTGGGGTACAAGAATATCAAGCATCTCTCCGCCGGTATCAGCGGATGGCTTAAAGCGAACGAACCCACGGAGAAGTAGGGCTCTGCTTTTCCGATGCCCTCGCCGACCCCTATCTCGGAGCGTGTGGTGCGTGGCATTGGAAACCGGTGGAGTTCGCACCGGTGGAGTTTGATTTCCCCGCGCCTCGGGTTTTCCCGGAGCGCGGGGATTCGTTTTGGAGTGCAGGCGTGGATGCGGATCCAGGGAAGGCTTGGCCGGCGTTTTTTTTCCATGGTCCTGGGGTTGGCGGTGCTTTTTTGGGGGGGTGGCGTTTGGGCGGATGCGCAGGAGCCCAAGGCGCCTAGAGGGAAGGGGGAGGAGGCCGTGCGTGCCGAGTTTGGGGCCGCGCCTCACCATTACTGGACGCGCCCGCCGAAGGATGCTTTCACGCGTTCGCTCGGTCGCCTTGCGTCTTTGGGCGTGGGCGTTGGGGGAGGAGGGGCTGGGGAGTTGGTGGAGCTTCTCGGGGTGCTGGGGGTGCCGGTGAGTTCGCAGCTTTTGGTCTATTCCGCGACGAGTTTGCAGAGCGGTTTGATCACGCCGGCCAATCCGCGGGCCATTTACTTTGGGGAGGAGACGTACGTGGGATACGTGCCCGGAGGGCGCTTGGAGGTGGCGTCCGTGGATCCGGAACTGGGGCCGGTGTTTTACTTGGGGCAGCGGGAGGCAGGGGGGGGATGGCGGGTGCAGCGTTCGGAACGGTGCATGAAGTGTCACGCGGGGCGCGCGAGTGAGGGAGTGCCGGGTCTGGTGGTGGAATCGGTTTTATGTACCAACACGGGGGCCAGTCTGGACGGATTTCGGAGGGAGCAGACGGGCCATCAGGTGCGTTTGAGCGAGCGGTTTGGCGGGTGGCATCTCACAGGGATCGGTGAGGCGCGATTGGGGTGGGAGAACCTGCTGGGAGCCCCTTCAGCCGGGGGCTATGGCCGGGTGGAAAATCCTCCGGGGCGCTCCTTTGGGTGGGAGGCGTATCCGGTACGTACGAGTGACGTCCTCGCGCATTTGGTTTTGGAGCATCAGCTTGGGTTTCACAATTTGGTGACCCTCGCGGCGTAT
>JBEBAG010000144.1:0-4379 GCA_041159065.1 Verrucomicrobiota bacterium
GCCCCGACCGGTGGGGCCGCTGGGGCTCCGGATCCGGCCGGAGCGCCGCACTCCAGCGACGTGGCGGGGAATGATGTCGCCTCGGTGGTGTCCCCCCCGAAGCCGATCCTGCCGAAGCTGACCGAACCCAAGGTTTCATCGGCCCCTCTGGTGGATGCGACGAGGTTCGTCTCGGGTCGTGTGGTGGTGGAACTCTGCGAGCCCGGGGTGAACCAGAAGAATGTGTGGCCATCCAGCCCGCCCGTGGCGTTTGAGTCCTATGAGGCGGAGGCGTTTGGTTTCTTCGAACTGCCCCATGCCTACGTGGATACCGGGGTGCGGGCGGACCGGCCGAATCCGCTTTTTGTGCGGGCGTATGCCGTGGTGCGTCTGCCCGGCGGGAGGCACCGGTTTTTGCTTCGAAGCCGGGGGGCGTCGTGCCTTTTTCTGGATGGAAAACCGATCCTCACCAACCCGTTTCCGCCGCCGCATAGCGATGACCGGCCGGTTTCCTCTCAGAACACGTTCCTCGATCTCGGACCGGACTTTCGCTTTGCGCCGCCTGGAAACCGGGAGGGGTGGACGGAGCTCGAATTGGAGGCGGGCGAGCACCAGGTGATTTTGGAGACCATCGTGGGCGGCATCGAGGGGAAGGGGGCCGAGAAGCGGCGGCCGGAGTTGGGGGAAACGGTGGCCGCGATTTCCCTGGAGGGGCGCTTTGAGTGGAAGCTGGTGGGGCCGGGTTCGGTGGAGGTCCCGTACACGGATGCGGGGTGGAGCGTGTATCGCAAACGGGTGGAGGCGGAACTGGAGGCGGCGGATGCGAGCAACCGGGCTCTGGCTCGGGGGCGGTCTGGAGCCTATTGGGAGCGGCGCCGGGAGGCTGCCCGTCAGTGGCTTGCGGCCACGCGGGAGGTGGAGGTGCCGGGCGCGGTGGCGGGTGCGCCGGAGGGGAACGCGGTGGATCGGTTCCTTGCGCAGCAGGTGGCGGTGGCGGCCCGTCAGGCTCGGGAGGCGAAGTCTGGCACGGTGGATTTTCACGCGCAGATCCGGCCCATTTTGGAGAGCCGATGTTTGGACTGTCATCAGGGGGGGCGAGCCAAGGGGCAGCTCCGGTTGGATGCCCTTGCGGATCTGCGCAAGGGGGGCAAGTCGGGGGAGCCGACGGTGGTGCCGGGGCATCCGGAGTCGAGCGCGCTCCTGTCCCGGGTGACGTCGTCGGATTCGGAGGAGCGGATGCCGCCGAAGGGAGCCGGGTTGTCGGAGGCGGAGGTCGGGTTGTTGCGCCAGTGGGTGTTGGAGGGGGCGCACTGGCCGGAGTTTCCGGCGGTGGCCCTCGAATACACGGGGCTCTCGGGGGATCTGGAGTTTTTGAGGCGGGTGACGCTGGATACGGTGGGGGTTCCCCCTTCGTGGGAGGAGATTCGGGACTTCGAGCGGGACCGGTCCGAGGGGCGTCGGGGGCGGGTGATTGAGCGGTTGCTGGCGGATCCGAGGGGGGCGGATCACTGGATGGGGTACTGGCAGGATGTGCTTGCGGAGAACCCGAACATTCTGAACCCGACCTTGAACAACACGGGCCCGTTCCGGTGGTGGATCTACGAGTCGCTTCTGGATCGGAAGCCGTTGGATTTGATGGTGACCGAACTGATCCGCATGAAGGGGAGCGAGCGGTTTGGGGGGCCGGCGGGGTTTGGGGTGGCCTCGCAGAACGACGTGCCGATGGCGGCGAGGGGGACGGTGTTGAGCGGGGCGTTTCTTGGGGTGGAGATGAAGTGCGCCCGCTGCCACGACGCGCCTGCGCATGCCTCCAAGCAGGAGCAGCTGTTCCAGTTGGCGGCGCTCCTCGCGCAGGGGCCCGTCCGGGTGCCCAAGACCAGCAGCGTTCCCCTGGACCGGATTCATGCTGCGGGGCGCAAGCCGCTCATCGAGGTCACCCTTCAGCCGGGAAGCACGGTGGCGCCGGCGTGGCCGTTTGGCGACTTCGTGCCGGAGGCGGTCGCGGACCGGCTTGCGGAGAACCCCGAGGATTCGCGCGATCGCTTGGCGGCCCTCGTGACGGCGCCGGAGAACGAGCGCTTTGCCCAGGTGATGGTGAATAGGATTTGGGCGCGGCTCATGGGGCGGGGAATTGTGGAGCCTGTGTCGGATTGGGAAAGGGGGCGGGCGACGCATCCGGAGTTGTTGCGGTGGTTGGGACGGGAATTGGTGCGCAGCGGCTACCAGATGCAGCACGTGCTCAGACTCATCCTCGAATCGAATGCTTACCAGCGGGAGGTGCGCGCCTCGGAGCGGGTTCCCAATCCCCTCTACACCGCGCCGAGTCCCCGCAGGCTGGGGGCGGAGCAGCTCGTGGACTCGCTGTTTGCCGTGACTGGAAAGCCCTTCCAAACGGAGGAGGCGAGTCTGGACATCGACAGTGTCCGCACGCTGGGAAATTCCATATCCCTTGGGCAGCCTCGCAAGGCGTGGATGTTGACCTCGACTTCCAATGAACGCGACCGGCCCAGTCTCGCCCTGCCCCGGATCCAGGCCGTGGCGGATGTGTTGCAGGCCTTCGGATGGCGGGCCAGTCGCCCGGACCCCCTTTCCACGCGGGATCATGCCCCCAATTCGCTGCAGCCGGCGATTTTGAGCAATGGGGTGATGGGCACCTGGCTCACCACCCTCAGCGACGATCACGGAATCACCGCCCTGGCCCTGAAAAAGCAGAGCCTAGAGGCGCTCCTGGACGAGCTTTTCCTTCGAATCCTCACCCGCCGTCCGACCCGCGAGGAAGCCCGGACCTGGTCGGAGTGGCTCGCGCCGGGGTTCGAGAAACGGTTTGCCCGGCCCGCTGCCGAGGGGCTGCGGAGGGAGGTGCGCCGGCCGGAGTACTATGTTTCGTGGTCCAACCATCTCGATCCGGACGCCACGGTGGTGCGTCAAAAACAGGAACAGGCGGCCCGGCGCGGGGATCCTCCCACCGGATGGTTGGAGCCCGGTTGGCGGATGCGGATGGAGGACGTGCTTTGGAGTCTTTTGAACGCGCCCGAATTCGTTTTCACCCCCTGATTTTTTCCGCATGAACCGGCGATCCTTTTTGAAGACCGCGATTTTTTCTCCCCTTGCCATGTCCCTGCTTCCCGCGCGGATGCGCGCGGAGGGCGGGCCCCGCCCCGGGGCACCCCTGGGGAAGGCGGAGCACTGTATTTTCATCTGGCTGGGGGGCGGGATGAGCCAGATCGACACGTTTGACCCCAAGGGGTTGGGGGACAACCGGTCTGCCTCCAAAAAGCCGGGGTCCTTTTACGAGTCGATTGAAACCTCGGTGCCGGGCGTCCGGTTGTGCGAGCATTTGCGGCACACGGCGCGGCTGATGGAGTCGGTGACGGTCGTGCGGACCGTGCATCACAAGGTGATCGACGAGCACGCCTTCGCGACGAATCTGGTGCACACGGGGCGCATGGTGAGCGGGAATGCGGTGTATCCCTCCCTGGGTTCGATCGTGGCGCACGAGCGGGGAGCGGCGGATCCCTCGGTGCCAGCCTACCTGTTGATTGGCTACCCGAACGTGAGCCGTGGGCCGGGGTTTCTGGGAAGCCGGGATGGGTACGTGTACCTGACGGATACGCAGACCGGGCCGGCGGGATTCAGCCGGCCGGAGGGGCTGGACGCGGAGCGCGTGGCGCGGCGCTTGAAACTCTTGGAGCCGCTCCGTGCGCGTGCGGGGAGCGCCTCGGCTGTGGGGGATTATGCGGAGGCCCAGCAGGAGGCGATGCGGCTCTCAGGACCGCAGTTCATGCGGCATTTCAACCTTGGCGAGGAGGAGCCGCGGGTCCGCGAATCGTATGGGGGCGAGTTCGGGCAGCGCTGTCTCACGGCTCGAAGGCTGGTGCAGGCGGGGGCGCGTTTTGTGGAAGTTTCGCACAACCTGAATTTTTTGAACGGGAGCGGCTGGGATATCCACAATGAGGGCATCCGCAACCAGCATCTGTTGATTCAGGAACTGGATGTGGCCCTTGCCGCGCTGCTCGCAGACCTCCGAAGGGTGGGGATGCTGGACAGGACGCTCGTGGTGTTGGGCACCGAGTTTGGAAGGCCCGCTGATTTTGATGGGCGCGGAGGACGCGGGCACCAGGGATCCGTTTTTTCCATGGTGCTGGCGGGGGGCGGGCTGCGGCATTGCGGCGCGTATGGGGTGACCGACGACTTTTCGAAGACGGCCTTGGAGAAGCCGGTGAGCATTCCGGACTTTCACGCGACGATCCTTGCGGCCCTGGGGATTTCCCCTGCGCGGGAACTGATGGACGGGTCGCGTCCGGTTCCGATCACGGATCAGGGGACGCCGATTGCGGAGTTGTTTTGAGCGGGCGTTGGGGGTGGGTGCGGGGGGAGCGGAGCCGGGTTGCTGTGGGGGG